>CALWRE010000001.1 GCA_944383835.1 uncultured Lachnospiraceae bacterium
CCAGGAAACCAAGCCTTTATCTCTTAATAATATGTGAAGGACTCAGCTGTCAAATACAAGGGATAAATTATATGCCGGAATCAAAAAAACACATGTTCATAGAACCCATATAAACCCGGTTCAAGCAGCGAAAAAGCAGGCCAAACAGTTCATCCTTTTCATGTTTGCCCTCCACGATCAACAAATTCTGACCCCGCTTTCTTATCTCTACGCTGTAATTATTCATACTGCTCAAACTCCCCGCTTATATACATCTTTTCAAGATTATGCCCTTCCCGCAATTCTCTCTCCGTCGCATTGCAGAGCGCGGTCAAAGTCCCCGAACCGGATAGAATAAAAAGGCAGTCCGGTCTCATCAGCCGATTTGTCATTAAATTGGTATTATGAGATGTCATAATAATCTGACACCTTGGATATTTCCTTTTAAGAAACTTTATTACATTTTCCGCCATTTCATAATGATAAAACGCATCAAATTCATCCAGATAAATAAAAGACGGAGTCATCGTTGAAGGAATCAGCCAGCGGTACAGGTCAAATAGTGCAAGCGTGCCGCTGGACGCTGTTTCAAAAAACGGCACCAGTTTTTCATGGGAAAAATATAGCTCCCTCTGACCGTCCGGCAATTTTTTCAAAGTCAATCCGCATTCAATTCCCATCGAGTTAAAGAAATCTTCCAAGTCCTTTAATTTCTCATCTTTTTCCAGAGATTCAAAAAAGCCGTCAAACAGCCTGCGCGGTCGAAATCTCACTGTATTTCCCGCCGAAATAACAATCATTCTTCTTACATAACTGGATAACTTCAGTAAAATGGAGTCATTTTTTAAAGCCACATTGCTGACCAGCCATCTTAAAAACGGCAGTTTTTCTTCAACAATATCCTCCGCTTCCTCCAGAGACTGCATATATCGTTCTACATTTGCCGTTTCTGCTTCAATATGATTCAAATTATCAAAATTAAATTCTTTTGCAGCAAAATTGCAGTCAAAAATTTTTTCATTCCCGACAAACATTTTTTCCCACTGCAATTCCAAGTCGGATCCCCTCGCATATTGATAAGTAAGCTGCTGCCCTTCAAAAACAAATTCATAGGAAAAGACTGCGGAATCCTCTTGGGAATCGGCACTAAGAAAGACTCCGTCGTTCATATATCTTGGAGTTTTAAACATGGTATCGCATATATCTGTCAGTGCCTTGCCTAAATTCGTTTTGCCAGTCGCATTGCGGCCATAAATCAGCATTTTGCTAATTAAGCCTTCATAAATGCAGTCTGTACTGAACTGATATCCGGCCGTATGGCTAAAATCCAAACATATCTCATTCTTAAAATTCTTATAATTTCTGACGGAAAATTTCTTCAGCATACCGTTATCATCCTTTCAAATAAATTGCATCTGAGGAAGCTTATACTCATAGTATATCCAATATTCTTCCCGTACGCAACATCCGTCCGTAAAAAAATTACGGCGCATGGCAAAGTCAACTCTATTGAAAGACCTTAGATTATCCGCTATACTTATGATAGGAGACAGAGGTGATATGTATGTCAAAGAAACATAAGAAACGATTGCTCATTGGTATTCCCCTTCTTGCCGCCCTGGTTTTCATCGGGGTATTCTACTATCTGTTTTATGACACCCAGAGAATCAAAGGCCAGGAGGAAACCTCCCAGCTTTCCTCCCCCGCCGGTACCTACACTGCCACCGCATACAGAAATAACGGAGGCGCCACCACCAGTTTTTCCGTTTTGGTGACCGTCACCGCCAATGAAACCGGCCGGGACAAAAACATCTATTGGAACTATAAATGTGAAGAGGCCCAGATGTACTGGGAGGATGAAGAAACCCTCAATGTCAACGGCCTCTCCTTGGACGTCACCCATGACGTCTACGATTTTCGCAAAGAATAGGCCGCAGCCCAGCAAAAAGGAGCCGACGCACCAAATCCGTGCGCAGCTCCTTTTTTTGCTGAAAAACCATATTCGGAAATGTATTTCGAAAATGCATTTCCGGAGATCCCCTGCCGGGAAACCGCCTGGGAATATGCCCTTATCTCCACAGCGGGACGCTGACCCTTCTGCGCCGTCTTGCGCGTCTTCTTCGGTGCAGCTCATTGTAGACCAGGGCCTCGATCAAATTGCGCTCTTCGCCATTGTCCTCCTGCTGCGGCATCCCCAGCGGATACTCTCCCATCAGATTGTTGTCTTCCTCCGCCCGGTAAGCCTGGTATACCGCTTCGCACAGGCGAGCCAGGGCGATTCGGTCCGGATACTCGTCGTAGATAAAACTCCCGTTGTGATCCACCATATCGCATTGGCGAGTTACCTCCCGCTGCAGCCTTCTGGTTTTGGCGGGATACAGCTGTTCCCAGTATTCCAGGTCTCTTTTCTCCTCCCTGTCCCAGACGCTCTCCGGCATCCACAGTCCCAGGCCGGCGTCCTCCGGCTCTCCATATTGACAGGGGGGCATGCGGTACGGATTCGGATACGGATATCGTTCTCTCAAAATACCCCTTCCTTTCCCCATTTTCATCCAAATTACACTATCAGTTTATGAAAAAAGGAGGGGAAGGGTGTCAGCCTTAATTATCCATTCCCTTTGCCCGGTACAGCCAGGCAAAAAGAACGCTGGGCAGAACGATCCAGACAACCATCACCAGCAGATCCTGCAGGGAAGAGGCGCTTGCCAGATTCCCGATCTGGAAATTTTCAAACAGGTTCATCATCGCCGCAATGGGGGTAAAGGAGGCCAGAGTCCCCAGGAAGGAATTAAAGCCGGAAAGCATGGCCGGCAGCATTACCAGAAGCATCAGCGGGATCTGATAAATGCTGGTGCTCATCTGATCCCTGGCCATGATGCCGATGCAGGCGCTGAACATAATCAGCGAAGCGCTCCCCAGCACGCAGCAAAGCAGATAGAAGGGCAGGCCGCTAAGAGCCGAGCCCGACAGAAGAAAAACCAAAACATTGCAGACGAGAAGCACCGTCAGCGTCACCAGTATCTTCGAGGCCAAAAACTCCGAGGCCTTGACATTGGACATCATCAGGGTGCGCAGCGTAAATTTTTCCTTCTCCTCCGCTACGGAGGTGGAGACCAAAAGCAGGGCGACCATGGAGATGCTCATGACTGTCCCGATATTCAGCAGGAAATACGAAGCATAGTCCCCCATGGCGTCCGCCAGCCCTATGCCGCGGTACAGCACTACGAAGAGAACCGGGATAAGGGCCGCCACCGAGATTCCGGGATTTTTGATAAAATCCTTTAGATCCTTTCCATACAATATTCCCATCTTTTTCAGATTCATCAGAATTTCCTCCCCGTCAGCATCAAAAAGATTTCTTCCAGATTCGGCTCCTCGGAGTGAACGGTCATCAGCTGTCCCGCCCTGGCCAGCTCCAGAATTTTCTCCGCTCCGGCCGCATCCTTGCCCACCGTCAGCACCTCTCCCGCCTTCGTGCGGAGCTGAATCCGGTCGTGGGCATAGCGCAGCTTCAGCTCCAGCGGCGCTCCTGCCGTCACCAGCTTTCCCTGGTCCAGAATCCCCACGCAGTCGCAGAGCTTATCCGCCTCCTCCATATTGTGGGTGGTCAGAAAAATCGTCGTCCCCTCCTCCTTCATCTCCAGAAGCAGGCGGTGCACCTCCTGGATGGTCGCCGGGTCCAGGCCGCTGGTGGGTTCGTCCAGGAACAATAGCTTCGGCGCATGCAGGAGCACGACCGCCAGGGACACCCTCTGGCGCATGCCCTTGGAACACTTCTTCACCGGGGTCTTCCGGCTCTCATAAAGGCCCATCCGCTTCAGAAGCTCCGTTCCCCTGTCCATGGCTACGCCCCGGAGCCGGGCAAAAAAGCGCAGGTTTTCCTCAATGGTCATTCTCTCGTACAGGCCGTTAGTATCGGTCAGAACGCCGATCTTTTCAAAATCGTCCCGCGTTACCTCCTCCATCGGCTTGCCGAAGATGTAAATCTCCCCGCTGTCCTTTCGCAGCTGACCCGTCAGCAGCTTGATTGTCGTGGTTTTCCCTGCCCCGCTGGGACCCAGGAAACCAAAGGCCTGCCCTCCCTCCACTTGGAAAGACAGCCCGTCCAGGGCGAAGCCTGTCTTAAACCGAAGGCAAACCTGGTTAAGCCGTATCATTTCACTCATTCTCGTCTTTTCCTTTCCCTATCTGTTTCCGTGCGGGCTATCTGCCCACGAAAAGCAGTATAGCAGATTCGGCTGCGGCTGAGAATCATTTTTATGTTAAATATTTTTTTCAATCTTTCATCAAAGAGGCCGCCGCACCCATTTTCCGTGCGGCGGCCTCCATTCAGCCATATATTTATTCTATATTATGATGTTGGGGTCAAAAGGTATTTTGACCCCTATAATACCAGATTGCGACGCGAAGCTAGTCCTTTAGGGCTCCGCACTGCGTGCTCCCGCAATCTGCAAAAATATTCATAATCTGCTCAGTCCTTATGCGGGCCGTCCAGCTTCTGCAGGATAAAAACTGCCAGCATGATGATCAGCAGGGCGACAAAGATTCCGCCCATGCCCAGCCCCATGATTTCCAGTCCAATAATAATATTTTCCATAGATGAAACCTTCCTTTCCTTACATGAAGCTTGCTTACATAAAGCTGGTAACCAGGCTGATCAAAAGACCGCCGGCCACAGCGGAGGCAATCTGTCCGGCCACGTTGGCTCCCGCCGCCTGCATAATCAGAATGTTTCCGGGATTCTCCTCCTGCGCCAGCTTCTGCACCACGCGGGAGGCCATCGGGAAGGCTGAGATGCCGGCCGCTCCCACCATGGGGTTGATCTTATTTTTCAGGAACAGGTTCATAACCTTTGCCAGGATAATCCCGCCGAAGGTATCGAATACGAAGGCAGCCAGCCCGATCGCCATGATAAAGAGGGTATCCACCCGCACAAAGCTTTCCGCCTGCATGCTGAACGAAATCGTAATTCCCAAAAGCAGGGTTATCAGATTGGTCAGAGTATTCTGCGCCGTATCGGACAGGGTGTCCAGAACGCCGCACTCCCGGATCAGGTTGCCGAACATCAGGAAGCCTACCAGGGAAGCAGAAGAAGGGGCAATAAAGCCCACGATGATCGTCACGATAATCGGGAAGAGGATGCGGGTGCGCTTCGACACCGAGCCCGCATGGTATTCCATCTTAATGCTCCGCTCCTTCTTCGTCGTAATCAGCTTGATGGCAAAGGGCTGCACAATCGGAACCAGAGCCATATAAGAGTAGGCTACGACAGCGATCGCCCCGATATAGCTGGAGTTAAGCACCATAGATACCAGCAGGGACGTAGGCCCGTCCGCCGCGCCGATAATGCCGATGGCCGCCGCGTCGTTCAGCGGGAAGCCAATGGCCAGGGCCAGAAGAAGGGCGGCAAAAATGCCAAACTGAGAAGCTGCGCCAAACAGGAACATACTGGGCTTGGCCAGCAGCGGGCCAAAATCGATCATGGCCCCGATACCGATAAACAGAAGCAGGGGCATCGCCTCAGCGGCCTCAATTCCCACCTCGTAAAGCCATGTCACGATTCCCGTCACCTCGCCTACGCCCTGCATCGTCTGATTGATGGCGTTGCTCATAGGAAGATTGACCAAAATCGCGCCAAAGCCCATGGGCAGAAGCAGATTCGGCTCGTACTCTTTTTTAATAGCAAGCCAGATCAGGAAACCGCCCACCGCATACATTACCAGCTGCTGCCAGGTAACCGCCAACAGTCCGTCAAATAAAAAGCTCATCTTATGTTTTCCTTTCTCCCATGCACGTAAGATTTTTGTCTATTATTTTTCAATTCCGGTTCATTATACACCAGAAGGCCATGGGAGTGCAAGAGCCGGGACAATTTTTTACAAAAACCGTCCTCTTGCGGCGCTGCGGCAGCGGTTATGTACAGCGTGGACCGATTCGTCCACGCCATCTATTCAAAAGCAGCCGGGGAAAACACTCTATGATTATCCTCTTCCCCCGGAAAATCCGGGCGGAACGCGCTGGGGGACGGGATGCGCCGCATTCCGTCCCCGTTTCCGGCCGTCTGACGGCCCCTTGTTAAAAAAACCGGCTGCGGGTTTTGGCTTCTGCTTTATTATATGATAAAGACAGCAAAAGGTGCTTTGGCACCATGCCCGCAGCCGTCCTCCAGTTTCCCTTTTACAGTTCCTCCGTCTGTTTGACGATTAAGAGCCTTTTGCCCGGCTGGATCTCCTCCTGGCCCAGCCCATTGAGCTCCCGGATTCCTTCCACCGAGGCGTAAAATTTCTTTGCGATTTTCCACAAGGTATCGCCTGGCTGCGCCACATAGCCGATGATTCCCGGCATCTGGGCCAGCTTCTGCGGATCCATTGGTTCCACCCGCGCCGACAAAATCGACGGCACGGCCAGCTGCTCCATCACCAGGCAGTCCAGGACGATAACCGCCTTGATCTCCAGCTCTCCGTTGCCCAAGAGCATGGCTCCCAGCTGCTCCAGCCCCGGCCGGACCCGGTACGTGCAGTCCGGCTTTATGCCTCCCGCCTCTATCGTATAGGAAAAGGGCAGCATCCCGCGGACGCTGCGCACCGGGGACTCGTCGTCCGCCGCCACGTACAGCACGTCGACGCAGAGGGTTCCCTCCACGGCCACCCCGTCTTCCACCGCCGTCAGGGAATCCAGCTTGACATTTCCCCCGGCGTAGCAAATCTGCAAAATCTTGTCGGCCCCGTCCAGGATCAGCTTATCGGTCATCTTATACTTGGAGGCATTGCGCGTAATCAGATGCTCCAGCTTTGCCGTCCCGGTCTCCAGTATCACGTCCGCCCCAGGGCAGTAGATATCGCTCAGGGTTTCCAGCCTTTCCTCCTCATACAGGCGGATGGAGAGTTCCAGCACCGCCTCCACCCCCAGAAGGCGCATCTCTCCGTCGTAGTCTTCCCTGGCCTCCACCTCCCGGTGCACCGGCCGTATCTCAATATCGGGAATCATTTCATCGGTGCAGTCCGCAAGCTCCAATGCGCCGGAGAAGGGGATGCTTCTCTCCACCCATTGAAGCGGCACATGCTCCTCCTGGGCCCGGTAGATGCAAAACAGCTCCATCTCTCCGTGGATGCTGAGTTTTCCGTCCAAGGGACGGCACTCTATCCCCCTGGGCTCCAGGCTCTGCCAGACGATCTCCGCTATGTTGGGCTTGCTGGAGGAAAGCTCCACCTCCTCCTTGACCCGGTAGGTATCCCTGGTCTGCACCGCAAGCTCCGCCGTCTCTATGTACTCCCTGGCCGTCTCCGCCTCCTCGGAAGCGTCCACATCCACCGCGATCTCCTCATCGCAGAGTTCCCACGCCGTCACCGTGAGGGTGACGACAGCCTTTACATTGAGCTTGCGGGAATTGATCATCGTGGCAGTCATGTCCTCCACTTCCCAATCCACCTGCAGGTCGTCGTCCTCTCCCATATCGCTTACATTGACCGCCTCATCGAAAGGAATCGCACCCTCCACGCAGTCCACCATCCGGCTTTTCTGCGCGTGATACAACACATGGAAGGACAGCTGCCCCTTCACCATGCAGCGGCTGCCCAGGATCCTGCTCTCGGCGATTTCCACCTCGCTTCTGTCCAGGATCAGCGTCTCCATATCTTCCTTGGTATCCGGCACGATAAAATCGTCGTCCAGGGTTACCTGACTGATAACCCTCCCTTTCTGCTGGTTTCTGTGTATATTTTTCTTAATCAGCTCCATACGCTCCTCCGAAATCCATCTTCGCTGTTTCTATATTATGATGTTGGGGTCAAAAATCCTCCTGCAAGCAAGCTTGCGTCGGATTTTGACCTTTTGACCCTGGTATCATATTATATGAAAGAAACCGTCCAAATATCACAGCCGGCGGCCGGTTTTCCCCCGTCCTGCCTATGTTCTATATCCCGTATCCTATAATCTTCCCTCTGCCCGCCGTTTCAGCGAAATACGATGGATTCCGGCCGGTCCTCCGTCCGGATCACAATATAAGGGCAGCTGGGCTTCTGCGACACTTCCTCGTCCTGCCCCGGCCCGATCAGGTCGCTGTCCATCACAATGCTGTTTTCCGTCAGATACAGCTCCTTGACGCTGACGCTGTAGCCTCCGGTATCCTGCGTCCCGTATCCGGCCACGATGTAGAGATAGCCGTCGGCGCTGTAGGACAGCTTAAACTCATTGGCCTTTTTCTCCTCGATCAGCTCCTGTAATTCCGCCGGAATCTCCGCCTCCGAAACCACGGTAAATTCCAGGTCCGCCACCTTATCCTTCGCCTCGTCCTCCTCCGAGCAGCCGCCCATCATCACCGCGGCCGCCGTCAAGCACGCCAGGCACACTCCCGCAATCCACTTTTTCATCCATCACACCTGCCAGTTTCTTTTGTACATTCTATTCGCAGCCCCGCCGCAAAATACCTGCGCAGGTTTGCGCATATTTGCCGCAGGTTTGCCGCATGTTTTGCTCATCTTTGCCGCATCTTTGCCGGAAAAAGGTGTATTATGGGAGAAAATATGATATGATATGATATGCGATACAAGCGTCAAAAGAGTAAAAACTCAAAAAAATCCAACTATGAAAAGCGAGGTAAAACAAATGAAGGTAGGAATGCTTGTAGCCGTGGAAATGGATGCGGTCTTCAAAAAATATGGGGATACCCTTGTCCGGATTGAAAAACCGGGATATGAAGTCTATCATTATCGGATGGGAAACGCAGATATCTACGCCCTGGCAAGCGGGGCGGGCGAAATTGCCGCAGCTGCCGGAACCCAGCTTTTAATCAGCGAATTCCATGTCGACGTCATTGTAAATTTCGGCGTCGTGGGCGGGCTGACGCCGGAGATGGGCGTGACCCGGACCTGCGTCGTGGAAAAAGTGGTGCACTATGATTTTGATACCTCCCCCATCGACCACTGCGAGGTGGGCCGCTATCTGGAGTATCCGGATATCTATATCCCTGCCACCCCTGCCCTGGTGGAAAAGGCCATGAACCTAGAGCCCGGCCTGAAGAAGGTCATCTGCGCCTCCGGCGACAAATTCATCGCCGACCCGGAGAAGAAAAAAGCCCTCCATGAGCAGTTCGGCGCGGATATCTGCGAGATGGAGGCGGCAGCCATCGTTCTGACCTGCAACCGCAGCCATGTCCCCTGCCTCCTTTTGAAAACGGTCTCCGACAGCATCCACGGCGGGGCGGAGGAATTCAGCCAGGCCCTTGATGAAACGGCGGCCATCTGCCTGAAAATTACCGAGAGGATCATCCAGGAAGGGCTGTGACAGGCCCGAATCAGCCGACGCCATTTTACATCACAAATACTCCGGTGCCAGAAATAAGCGCCGGAGTATTTCTGTCTCTGCAATGCAAAGGTCTCTGATTCAGTTTTCGTCATCCGGAATCTCATCGATCACCCGGCTGGCCTCCAGCGCGTTGTCCGCAATGGAAACCCAGGCGTTCGTCAGCGTCAGAAGAACCGACTCATCCGGCGTCTGGCCAGGATATTTGATGAAATCACAGGACATCTGGAACAAAGCTTTCTCACTGTGAGGCAGCTTAGGCAGAAGGGCTTCGCCCTTTTCCAGCATCGGCTGAAGGCTGGTCGCCTTCCTATTGCACAGCTCCGTCATCGTCTGATCGAAGATGATGGCGTGGTTCTGATCCCAGGCCGCCAGGAACGCACACTTGCAAAGTTCCCTGCAAAAGAAAGGTTCATCCTTCACTCTGTCGATCAGCATCATGAAATGCTCATAATGCATACTGGACAAAAAAAGATGACGCGTGCGCAGTTCATATACAACCTTATCTGCCAAACTCATAAAATTATCTCCCCCAGAAATAAATTTTTGCAGCCGCATGTCCGATTTTTACCGCTGCAAATGCCGTTACATTATTCTTATTTTAACAAAAAAATACAAATAGGGCAATGGATTTTTTGCAATTTTACACAAAACCTTTTTCCCGTCCTCCCCTTGCATTCCTTCTCTTTTCATGGTATCCTGACAGAGACAAAAAGGAGGGCATGGAATATGCGCATTTGGGCCAAGATTTTCCGCGACAGCCGCATGAAAAAAGATATTGTAATCGAAAACAGCGACCCCCAGCTGACCCGCACGAAGAAGGTTTTCTCCGCCCTGGAGGAGGTCTGCATGCAGTTCGACTTAAGCGTCCCGATCTGGCTGGACGCCAATATCGCCGATTTCAAGCGCACCGCCAAGACACGCTTCACCCAGGACTCCTTTGTGGATCCCATCGATTTCGACTATCTGGAATTCCAGGTGATCGAGGAGGATTGGTAGAGCCGGCAAGGCGAACGTTCAAAACGCGTTTCCTGTGGCTGCTTTCACCTCCACCAGGGTACATTCCCCTTTATACCGAATTACAAAATCCGCTTCCAACCCTGAATCTTTGCGGAAATAATAGAGTTTTCGCCCCATTTTTGCGAAAATGTCAGCAATCAAATTTTCAAAGATAGCGCCCACACTTTGAACGTATCCTTCTCTGCATTTCCATCTAAAGGGAGTTCCGTGATGGAGAGATTATAGCAGCGGGTGATAATTCCCGCGTCCTCAATCCATTGGAGGCTCCCCTCATATTTAGAGGCAGTAGACCCTTTTTTTACTACGGAGTATTGGAATTTCTTGTTTTCCTTGCTCAGCTGCTTTGGAATAGACTGAAAACACTCCTTGATACGGGATATGAGAGGTTCATCCACCTCGTTAGCCCACAAGAATTCCTCAAAATCCAACGGGTACATATCGATCACCGTTTCTGAACCGACCGGAATGGACTTTGGCTCTTTTCCATATCCTTTTACGCCTAACTTTTTCAAGGGACTTTTTCGGATTTTTGCATATTTTTCAAACGACTTTTTGCGGCATATCTATATTTTTTCAAACGACTTTTCCATGGCCCGGCAAATGCCTGCCCGCATCTTAAGGGACTAACTTATCTCCAGATTCTCATAGGCAAGGTTATACTCCGTGAAAATCTGTTTAATCACCTCGGCATAATCTCCGGATGAAAAATAATACAGGTGCAGGATAAAAAAAGGAATCTGCTTGACGCCAAAAAATCCCCTCTGTGGATTCCCGGTTCCCTTGAATGAAAATGAAAAATCAAATACAATGATATCGCAGCTGAAATCCTGTCCCAAAATTTCTCTCTGCTGATGCAGGCTTACTTCCAGGTTCATCTTTTTTTCCTGGCTTAAAAGCTGTACGCCGTTAAAACATTTTTTAAACAGATACGTCTCCTTCTCCCCGCAGACAAAAGCCGCCCGAAGAGGTTTTCGCTCTGCCCGACGCAGTTTTTCCTCTGCCCGGCGCATTATTTTCTCTGCATTCCCCCCAAAATATTCCTCCTTATCCAAAAGCAAAGGCGTTTTCCCGGAAACCTTCATCTTTTTCTCAAAAAGCTCATAGGTAAAACCAACCTGCGGAGACAGAAGGGTCAGGTCGTATTCCCGACAGAGCAGCAAGCCCACAGCTGCATTGGTACTCTTTACTACAAAGGGAAGCTGGTTTGCCTCTATATACTCCCCGATTTTGTGCGCAATTGTACTGGACGTATACCCTCCCGAACATACCAACAGCAGTTTAAACATTAGATTACCTCTTTCTCTATCAGGCAAAGCAGATTCTCATAACTTGGCTTTTCAATAAAGGAACGCACGATTTCCTTCTTTCCGATAAACCCTCCGATAACCTCAAACACGCGATCCATCTGGTCGTCTGCCATTTTCGAGCAGGAAAAAAGGATAACCAAAGAAACCTGCTGCTCATGCCATAGAAAAGGCTTGGACGATACGGCTATCGCCAGAAATGACTTGTCTGTCATAGGATAAATCGGATGCGGCAGCGCAATCAGGGAATCAAACTCGGTGGAACTGATTGCTTCCCTGGATAATACCGCCTCTTCAAAGTTTTCCGGCAGCTCATAAAACCTTCTGCACTCGCTGCACAAAAAGTGCACCGCCTCCTGCCAGGAATGGAAATTGATTCCCGTAAGCAAGAGTTCCGGCCTGAGATATCTGGCCAGAAGCCCCCGCAGGTTCACTGCCAGCATCTGGTTTTTCCCCCGTTCAATTTCTTCATCATCAATCATGCTGTTTATTTTGATAATGGGAATATTGACCTTCGTCTGCAAATCAATCGTTGTGAAAATACAATCAAAGCTTTCATCAGCAATATTATCCAGCTCATAGGACGCGCAGATAACCATTTCCTCCAAAGAATCGCGGAAGATGCGCTCAAACTTTACCTTCATCAATTTGGCCGTTCCTTTCCCGCTGGAACACACCACCAAAATTTTCTTCTTGCTGGTCTGACGTCTCTCCAAAGCCGTCTCGATATGCAGAGCCAGAAAACCGATTTCGTCCTCATCCAGGCTCATGTTTATCTGCTGCCGGATAATAACGCTTGCCTGCGTAGCCAGCTCATATGCCAGAGGCATTTTGCTTTTTATCTCGGCCAGCAGGGGATTCTTCAAGCGGTTTTTCAATTTGCTGCGCAGAAGCAGGATAGCCATGTGCTGATTTATCGCAATAACGAAATCTAAATCCTTCGCAAAATTATAGTGTCCTGTCCGTGAGATCTCCCGGATTACCAGATCGCTCAATGCGCTGGCCCTTCCATTTGAAACGTTGCTGCCGGATGCGTCATCCGTCAGCCGTTTACTTCTCAGATGCAGCGTAATATAGGCATACTCGTTTTCATCTATCTCCATTTCGAATATTTCCGAAAGGATCGTCACAATATTTACAGCCAGCCCATACTCCCTTGCCGCTTTCTGCTCCTCCAAAATCTCCGAATCCACATGGATATATGTTTTAGACAGCATACGCTTGACCGCAATATAAATATGCATGACTAAATTGTCCAGAGAATCCTCCGGCATACGATAGTCCGCATTGATCATGCAGCTGACTAAAACATCGCGGATTGTCTGCTTCATTTTCCCCTTTTTCTCCGTATCCGTCTTCGTCCGGGAAACCACCGCATTGCGTTTCAAACAGGCCCGTTTGGATAATTCCTCCCCGTCCACCCGCATTCCATAATGAGGCCTGACCGTCAGCGTCAGTCCATAACCCTTCAATATATCCCGGATTTTCTGCATATCCTGCTTTAAAAGGCTGCGGGAAATATACAGCTGATCTGCCAAGTCCTCCATCTTCACGTAGTCTTCGGCGAACAGCAAAATGTTCAAAATCTGAGATATCCTCTCTTCCGGATCATTAAAATCAACGTTATACCCCAAATCCTCCCGCAAAGGTTCAAATAGTTTCTCATCCACAATCATCAGGCTGTAGCTTGCTTTTCCGCTCGATACCATGCTGGCCCCATAACGGGCTAACAGGGAATTCACGTTTTTAATGTAATTATAGATAGTCCGTTGAGATTTTCCAAAATAATCCTGAAGCATATCCAATTTCACTGACTGGTGCGTAAGCAGATACTCTATAATGTACTTGTATTCTTTTTCCATATTCCCTCTCTGTATAAAGTTTCAGCCCTAACTTAAAAATTACAGACGTTTCTGCCGCCATATTTTATAGGAAAAGCCTGCCAATTCTAGAGGAACCGGCAGGCCAGTACAACATCTCCTTTGTTTTATTGTATCTTTTTTCCCCTGTGCTGTCAATCCACGCTAACCATTACGCCAGTTCTTCGGTTTGGGCATCTTCTCTGTTTTTCTCGGTCTCCAGCATTTTAATAAAAGGAATCCATAGAATAATATCCAATGCAAACATCAGGATTGCCCATATTACGGCAGAAATCCCTCCCATTGCAAAAGAATCCAGTAAGAATGGCGTTCCAAATACAGATGCAATACGCGGCCGGCTTACCAATCCCAAAGTCACAACTATATAAGTAAGAAGTATATTCAATGGCTGTATAAATACCGTTGGAATAAATAAAATCGGATTCAGCACCAGTGGAAGGCCGAAACGCAACGGCTCTGTAATTGTAAAAATAGCTGGCAGAAATGACAGCCGTCCAATCACCTTCAGGTCAGCTCTTTTGGCAATAAACATAAGAACCACACAGCAGGCAAGCCAATTTCCTGCCGCGCTAAATAAGGAGCTAAACCCTGTGGTCAATATATTAGGCAGTGCAGTCCCCGCCTCAGCGGCGGCAATATTTTCCAGCGTCGCCTCCGTAAATAGCAAAGTCTGAATCGTTCCCACTGTCATGCCGCCGTGAATACCGAAAAACCAGAACACCTGCGTCATAATGCTCAACAGCATCATGGTAAGGACGCTTCCGGACAGCATTTCAAAGGGCATGCCCAACAGAGTCGTGATAGCCTGGGGCACAGAATTCAAACCGATTGCTGTCATAAGGGCATTAATGCCACAGCACAATACTGCGATCAAAAAGGCAGGTAAAATCGCTTTAAAGGAGTCCGCAATAAAGGGCGGAACACTGTCGGGCAGCTTTATCGTCAAGCCTTTTGACGTAAGAAAACGGTACAAGCTGGGAACGATCAAACCGCACAGCAGGGCCGTAAACATCCCCTGAGACCCCAGCCAGCTCAGAGCTACGTTTCCATCGGTCATCGGAATCAGCAAAAGGAAAGCCAGCTCCGCCAGCAAAGCCACAATACGGGCCTCCGTCTCTTCGTAATCATAACGCGCCTTTACCATAGCAATGCAGTATACCAGGTAAATGGAAATTGCATTGGTAGTGAGGCTTACAATCAAACTGATAAAAGGCTTTATTCCACTGTTAACTAAAAAATCCTGGAAACCAAAGTAATTAAAATAGAGAAACAGCGTCGTTAGCGAACCAATCATTGTAATAGGCAAAACATTCGAAAAACCCCTGCTGATTGCGTTCATATTTCGGCTGGCAGACATTTTCGCGGCAATAGGACCTATGTGCTTCTCCATCCATTCCTGAAATTTCTTCATTGTGAACCCCCTAATTTTCATTCTTATTTTGATTTTTTTTCGGCTGTTCTTTCTGTATCCGAAGGGCCTGATAGGCTAAAGTCTCAAATATCTCCGCCCCGCCCATTTGATCCTCCGCATGGACAAGCAGCAGAGGCATTTCTTTTAATTCTCCGCTAGCATCCCTCGCCAGAAGACGAAAATGCGTTTCATGGGCCGCGCACAGAAGTTCTTTTCCTTCCTGCAAAAATTCCTCGGCCTTTTTCGTCTGCCCCATCAAGACATAATAAATAGCTTCAATAAAATCAGACCTAGCTGTTCCCGTTTTGGAAATCAGCTCCATACAATCCTTCTCCATTTCAGTATCCATTATTTATCCCCTAAAACTTCCCGGCATTTTTCCACAAATACATCGGCTTTCTGCATCCCATATTCCTTCATGCCCATGATTTCAATCGGAACTTCCGGGATTTCTTTTTTTACTTCGTCGTAAGCAAACTTGATCTGCGGGCCTAAGAGTACAATATCGGCATCTGAGGCCACTTTCTTTGCCATCTCCTTTCCATAAGCCGCAATTGTACAATCATACCCAATTTCAGCTGCATATTTTTCCATTTTTTTAACCAGCATTCCGGTGGACATTCCCCCGGCGCACAGCAAAATAATTTTTCGACGCATCGGTCTGCTCTCCTTCCTATATTTGACAGTCTTTTCTTTTTAATTCGTTACAATTAGATTATACATTCAGAGTATAAATTTATTAAAGTCATGTTTTTTCATCTTTTCTTTGAAAAAGAAAGCCTTTATCTTTTCAAAACCTTATAGATATAATTGTCTTGCCACATTAGAAAACCTATTTAATAATACAGAGAGGAGAGATGTTTGCAATGAAACTAATTATACGTGCGGATGATTACGGCTTGACAAACGGCGTTACTGCCGGCATTCTGGAAGGTTTTCGGGATGGTGTTGTTACATGCACCGGTTTCATGACCAATCTTTCATCCAGCCCTTATGCTGCTCAGATGATGCGTGAATACTCCTTTGCCTCTTTTGGCGAAGATGTAAATCTCTGCGCTGGAAGGCCCGTATCTGACCCTTCAGACATCCCCCATATGGTAGATGAAAATGGGATTTTCCTTTCTTCCCATCAAAAACATGCCGCCCTCCAAAAAGGAATAGAACCGCTGCCCTATCACGAGGTTCGTCTGGAAGTTGAAAACCAGCTGAAGCGCTTTATAGAACTGACTGGACGCAAGCCGGCCTACCTCAACGGCCATGCTTTTCGCTCGCCCAACTTTTCCCGTGCTCTTGAGGAGGTTGCTTCCCAATATGAGGTTCCCTGCATGGATTCAGTCATCAAAGAATATGACTTAAAGGGTTTTGAAGGAAGCTGGTATAAGATGCCTATGGATTCCTCCCAAATTGAACTGGATCCGGAAAGCTATTTCATCGATCATTTTGAAGAGTTGCTGTCCCGCGATATTTCTTTCGTTGTCTGTCATCCAGGTTATGTAGACTGGGATCTGATGAACATATCCTCCTTCAACACAGTTCGCATGCGTGACCTGCAAATGGTCACATCTAAAAAAATTCGTCGTCTCATTGAACAATATCATGTTGAATTGATTTCCGTCCAGGATCTCCTGCAACTCTAAGTTTATAAAGATAGAGGAGAACGGTTTTAATATCCGCTCTCCTCTGTTATTTTATCGGTTTTTTAGCTGGAAAAAACAGAAATCAAAAACTTTACCCATGTCGGAAACAGCATATATACGGACAAAAGGCGGCAGACATGGAGAAGGGCTATCTTCGGAGACTGCCCCCCAATCTCAGATGCAATCAAGGCCATATCGGACGCTCCGGCCGGTGAAGCGGCAAAAAGGGATGTAAGGTAATCTACCCCTCCCGTCTTTGTCATAACAATGCTGATCAGCAAATCAAATATCAAATAAAGGAAGATTACCGTCAACATGGGCAGAACCGCATACCGCAGATCGATCACCGTTTCTATGGTAATGCCCGCACCGATTATTGTTCCCGCAACCAACTGCACGTATTTACGGTATTTATCCGGGAAATACGCCTTGCCGGAAATCAGATTGAAAGCTGCAACCGCCAGCATCGAAAAGGTCAAGGTTGCCGCTGGTATTCCCGATATCAGCCCCAGGTATCCTCCTCCCAAAGCCGCAGCTGTTGTGGCGAGAAACCGAACTTCCGTTCTGTTCCAAGGCCCTCCGCCTCCGCTCTTCTCTTCCGTTTTCCCTATATTTTCCATATTCGTCTGCCCAGGATTTTTCTTCATGTGCTTTGACAACACGCTGATGATTGGCGGAAAAATCAGCAAAACAGAAAAGACGCGAAAGGTCTGTATGAAAGATACCATTACCGGATCCGCATTAAAATCATAGGCCATCAAACTGATATCGATCATCCCACCAGGGACGCAGACCAAAAAACTTGTTGCCAAATCCAGAGAATACAAACGATAAATCAGGTATCCCGCTCCCGCTGTGAAAAAAGCAAATCCTATGCACAAGATAAATGCCGGTTTAATCAAACGGCCCATGCTTTTCAAATCATCCCGGCTAATGCTGAGACCCACAAAAATCCCAGATAATGCCTGTGAAAAAAATTTCGCGTTCCAAACCGTTTCCGCATCCCCGGTAATAACATTGTAAACTGCCGTCCCAATCATGGCTCCCACCATGTAAGGCACGGGCAGCTTAACTTTTTTTGCCGCGATGCTTCCGGCGGCTGCCGCCGCAAGGGTAAAAAGCCAGTTCAATCCCATTGAAAAGGCCTCTCTGCAAAAAATTGCGCATAATTGATTAATTTTATCTGATTGTCCTCCACCCACCTTTTTATACGCGGATCACAGAGGGCGGACATTTCCATCGGCCGCACATCGTGGAAGGTGGACATTTGATACAAATCCGCATCCGTATATCCCACATGCATCCGCAGAAGGGTATACTCGTTTTTCAGAATATTCCCCTTATCTTTCAAAATAAAATCCGCCACATCGATACTGCGTTGATAATCCGCCGAATCAAAAGACTCCTTCGTAAAATTTTCCTGTCCTGCAGGCGGAGCATACCAGGTTGGCGACGGGCGGACGATTCCCACTTTCTGCTCAAACATCCAGGGAATATCATATTTGCGGCATACGGCAGTGACAGCGCTCATGGCTGTCTCCTCACTGTAGGAATGGCCATTCATATAGACAGGCTTATATCCCATCAGCTCAATGAATCGCTTCACCTGGTTTTCTGTCTCCAGATATACTTCGTTGTAATCCATCTGCTGTACCCGCCCGGTTTCCTTTGCAATACGGCTGCGCACCACTGACTTTACAAAAATCCCGTTTTCGTCCACCAGCGTAGGAATGAGCTTCGGATCCGTGCAGGGTACTCCCGACACCAGATTAATATCCATGCCCACGGATACATGAGGGTATTTCTTTACTTCCTCGGCTGCACGGGCAGCATACTTTAAATTGTTCGTCATCAGGCCAACATCCATCAGAATACCGTCACGGATTGCTCGAATACATCCGTCAGTAATGCTCTCCGTCATGGCATAATCCGCCGCACTGACTACCAGTTTCATTTTCTTCCTCCTCCTTTATCCGGACTCTAAAACCACGTGGCTTACATTTTTAATTTACTTTTCTTTGCATGAAAGTTAAAGTTTTGCTTTTTCAACCGAAGAATGAAAAATGGAGGCCGAAAATTTTCTTATCCAGGCTGATCCCTACGATAGGAAGACATGGGCTACAGCGCTCGACAAGCGCATAAAGCAAGTTTAATATGAAGTATATTTCTGCTAAACTTAAAATGAATAGGAAGGATGATCAAAACGCCGAAACTGTATTTCTGCGATACCGGGCTATGCGCGTTCCTCTCCTCCTGGACAAGCCGGGATACCCTGATGAACGGTGCGGCGTCCGGCCATTATCTCGAAAATTATGTCATCTCGGAAATGCTGCGCAATGCAGCGTATGGAGAAAAGGAAGTGAACCTGAACTTCTATCGGGATACAAATCAGAAGGAGATCGATCTGGTGATGGAAATGGATGGGCTGCTGCATCCTTTCGAGATCAAGTGCGCCGCTTCCCCGGACCGGAAAGTCATCAGAAGCTTCTCCCTTCTTCAAAAGAGCGGTAAGGATATCGGAGCCGGCGGCGTCATCTGTATGGCGGAGAAACCGTTTCCCATCGATGCGGCAAACAGCCTGATTCCTGTAAATCTTCTATAGTTAATCCGAGCGAGCGGAGGAATAAACGATATGAAGCGAATTCTTGTAGTGGAAGATGATCTGGCGCTGAGCACCGGGCTATGCTTTGAGCTGGATGCGGCGGGCTATGCCTCCTTGGCGGCCTATAACTGCGCCAAAGCCTGTTATTTTTTGGAACAGGAACCCCTCGACCTGGCGCTTCTGGATGTGAACCTGCCCGACGGCAGCGGCTTCGATCTGTGCCGGAAATTCAAGGAGGCCAAGCCCGATCTGCCGGTGATTTTTCTGACGGCCAACGACCTGGAAACGGATGTGCTGAACGGTTTCGACCTGAGGGCCGAGGACTATGTGACCAAGCCCTTTCATATGCAGATTTTGCTGCGCCGGGTGGAAGTGACCCTGCAATGGACGGATGCCGCCGGCCAGACCCACACGGATACATTTACCCTGTGCGGCTGGTGGGCCAGCCCCACCAACTTCACCGAGGCCTGCGCCTGGATCACCCAGGAAACGACCGAATCGCTGGTGCCGGATTACAACAGCGAGAATGCCGCGGGTCTCACCCTGGGCGTCACCCTGCACCAGCCCCGCGACCTGGAAGAGCAGGCCGCCCAGATTCCGGCCGACCAGGGCCTGCCGGAACTGACCTTTACCACAAATCTCGCCTACAACGACGCCCGGCTGGATCTGGCTGACCAGCAGGCCCGCCCCTATTACGCCCCGGCCCTTCTAGTGCTGGTGTGCGGCTTTCTGATGATCCTGGCCATCGTGCAGGTCACCGCCGAGCAGGACCGCTCCTACTTTGCCGAGCTGAAGGCCCTGGGCCTGTCGCCCCGGCAGCTGCGGCGGTATCTATTGGAAAAGGGCGTCGCCGTGACAGCCCTGGGGCTGGTTCCCGGCTTTTTGATCGGATTCCTGCTGAACCTCGCCGTCACCCCTCGGGTGGTGGTGGGACTGGAGCAGAACCCTGCCCTCTATTTTTTGAGCTGGCAGCCCTTCGCCCTGGCGGCCGTGTGCGCCCTGGGCACAGCCCTCCTGTCCTATCTGCTCCCCACCCTGCGGCTGGCCCGGCTGACGCCAGCCCAGACCCTGCGCCTAAATGCGCCCCAGCCCGCCCACGGCAGCAAAGCCAACGACGGAATGGTCACGCTGCCTCGGCTGGCCCTGCGCACCCTGGGCCGGAGCAAGGGCCGCATGACTCTGTCGGTGCTCATCCTGCTGGCGGCAGTGCTGCTTCTCACAGACATCCGGCTGCAGTATGTGAGCCTGCAGGAGGATCTGTACCTGGAGGCGTTTTCTCCCTGGGACTATTCCATTGCCGACGCCTCGGCGGCCACCTCCTATCAGCGGTACAATGAACACAACCAGGGCATCACCCAGGAAATGGCGGATGAACTGAGCGCCCGGCCGGAGGTCGCCTCCGTGAGCGCACTGAAGAGCCGGGAGGTGCCCCTGACGGCGGACGAGACCCTGCACCAGCGGGTGGTGGACTACTACAACCAGCCCTACGACGAGACCATGACCCTCAAAGAATCCCAGGCGGCTTTCCCCGACTGGATGGCGGGGATCGACCGCTTCACCGAGACCGGCGCATACACGGCCATTGTGGTGGGGCTTGACGGGGCCTATCTGGACTACGTGCTGGAAAACTGCCCCTTCACCAGCGGCAGCTTTGACCCGGAGGCCTTTGAGAGCGGGGACTATGTGATCGCCGGCGGGGCTTACCACGAGGGCATCTCCTGCCTGGCGGCGGGAGAGGCGCTGGAGCTGGAAGGCCGAACCTTTACCGTGATGGGCTCCCTGATGCACGACAATTCCTATTTGGAGGGGGCCAATAGCCCGGAGGCGTCCTTCACCTTCTATTATCTGGTGCCCCTGTCGGTGTTTGAGGAACTCTTCCCCGGCCAGGGTTTCCGGCAGCTGACAGTGGACATTGACCACAGCCAGCAGGCGTCTTTTGAAGCGTTTCTGTCCCAGTATGAACAGGACTTAAACCGGGGCATCAGCATCACCATGCGCAGCGACTATCAGGAGAACTTCGAGAACTCCCGCCTCAACATGGTACTGATCCTGGGCATGGTGGGAGCGGTCCTGCTGCTGATCGCCCTGCTGAACTTCGTAAACCTGATGGTGACCAAAACGGTGAGCCGCCGCAGGGAATTTGCCGTCTACCAGAGCCTGGGGATGACCCTGGGCCAGCTGCGGCGGTTGGTACTGCTGGAGGGGGCGTTTTCCGCTATTCTGCTGGCCGTAATTCTGGTACCGGCGACCATCGCCTTTGCCGCCCTGGTGATGCCGGGATACATTGCGGATCTGTCCTGGGTGGCTGTCTACACCTTTGATGTGAGGCCGCTGTGGATCACCCTGCCGCTCCTCCTTGCACTGGCATTGCTGACCCCGCTTCTTTGCCTGCACTTTATTACAAAGGGAACCATCCGGCAGCGGCTGGGTACGGTGGAATAAAGTTCATAATGCTTTTTGTTCACGAATGCGCCTCCTTACCCGACCAAAGACATCGTCGGCAGAATACCGGGTATCGGAAAGGTCGGCGGCGCGATCCGCTTCATCCAGCGCCAGTTCCACACCATTGGTCAATTCTTCGTATTGCTCCAGACTAAGCAGAACCATAGAACCATATCCATTCTTTGTGAGGAAAACCGGCTCGCCTTTCGCCAGGACCTCTGCCTCGACCTCAGAAAAATGGTTCCGTAAATCAGAGATTGGACGGGAAAATGTTACAAAACCGTACCTCCTCTGTGCCTGAAATGAGAGTTTGGCCTGCTATGCTAAAGGCAACGAAAAGGAAAGACTTCCCGAGCGATAGAAGGAGGAACCATTATGGAGACTATTTTGCAGGCCAGAGGTCTGAAAAAATATTACGGCAAAGGAGAGACGCAGGTGCGTGCCCTGGACGGGGTGGTCCTGGATATTGAGCGAGGCAAATTCACCGCCATCATTGGAACATCCGGCTCCGGTAAGTCCACGCTACTCAATATGCTGGGTGGCCTGGACACCCCTACCGAGGGCAGCATCCGGGTGGGCGATACCGAGCTTGCCAAGCTGAACAGCGAGCAGGCCACCATCTTTCGCCGTAAGCAGATCGGCTTTATCTTCCAGAACTACAATCTGGTGCCGGTACTCAGTGTGTGGGAAAATATCATTTTCCCCATCTCTTTGGACGGCCGCAAGCCGGACAAGGCGTTCATTATGAAGATCGTGCAGCTGCTGGGCCTGGAGAAGAAACTGGACAGTCTGCCGAATAACCTCTCCGGCGGCCAGCAGCAGCGGGTGGCGATTGCCCGCGCCCTGGCCAGCAAACCCTCCATCATCCTGGCCGACGAGCCCACCGGCAACCTGGACTCCAAGACCAGCGACGATGTGATCGGCCTTCTGAAGATGACCAGCCAGGAATTTCACCAGACCATCGTGATGATCACCCACAACCCGGAGATTGCCGCCATGGCCGACCGGGTGGTCCGCATTGAGGACGGGCGGATCGTGGCGCAGTAAAGGGGGCGGACAGCATGAGAAATCAAACGGTGTTTCGCCCCATCCCGGTCCTGACAAAGCGGATGTTCCGCACCAACCGGGGCCGGAATCTGGTGGCGGTGCTGGCGATCCTGCTCACCACCATGATGTTTGCCACGCTGTTTACCCTGACCCAGAGCATGAGCCGCAACCTGGTGGAGATGACCTTCCGCCAGACCGGCTACAATGCCCAGGCCTCCATGCGGGGGCTGACTGAGGAACAGGCCGACCTGATCGCCGGTCACCCGGATGTGGCGGAGCTGGGCCGCAGCATCGTGCTGGGCCTTGCCGAAAACCAGCAGCTGACCGGCCAGTCCGTGGAGATCCGCTGGGCCAATGACGCCTACGCCCAGCACTCCTATGCCGCCCCCACCACCGGGCAGATGCCCCAGGCGGCGGACGAGATTGCGCTGGATACCAGCATCCTGGACCAGCTGGGCATCCCCCACGAGCTGGGGCAGACTGTGACTCTGGAGTGGCGGAAGGTCCTCAATGGCGATGAAGTGACGACTTCCACCTTCACCCTCTGCGGCTTTTGGGAGGGCAACCAGTCCAGCTATTCCTCGATGGCCTGGGTCAGCCGGGCCTATGCAGATGCGGAGACCCACGGCGTCATTTCCACCGATGAAAGCCAGGTGCTGGGCCTCTATATGGTACAGGTCAATCTGGCAAGCGACCGGAACATTGAGGCGACGATGGACCGCATTCTGGCGGATACCGGCCTCACGGGTCTGGAATACAATGTCAACCTGGCCTACTCCCCGGAGATGGGGGCGATGGCCG
>CALWRE010000002.1 GCA_944383835.1 uncultured Lachnospiraceae bacterium
ACGGCTTCTGCCGCCCTCCCCGGCTTCCTGCCGGCTTTGTTTCTTCTGCAAGATTTAAGCAAGACCCCTACTTCATCATAGCGCACAATGCGTCCACGGCGCTCTGCACCGCTCCCGCCATTGTGACCTCCGTTACTCCGGCGACGATATTGTCGCAGAGATTCAACGGAATCAAGATACGCTTGGCTCGGCTCTGCCCTACGGCCACCGCCATCCTGGGCGTAATCTCCCCCAGCATGGAATCGGCGATCACAATGCCCAGAGGGCCGATGATCACATCCGCACGGCCGGCGGCTACCGCCACCGAATTTTCTCCCGTCGCGGCCTGGTCGGCTCCTGCCCGGAGCATAGCCGCTGTCGCGGCGCTATTGGTACCCACCGCCAGCACCGTCACGCGGGGACAGCGCGTCTTTACGGCAGCTACCAGCTGGCGGCCCAATCCGCCTCCCTGTCCATCTATAATCAGCACTTCCAAGGAAACACACCTCCCGCCTCTGCTTCATCCGTTCCATCTGTGACCGAACAGCTGTTTTTTATTTTACTGTCTGCGGCCCGGCCTGTCAAGAGAAGAATCCGCACGGACAAGAGCAGATACATGCTTTTTCTATGCTTTTTTTCTATGATAGCGATCCTTCAGAAGAATCTGCGCAAGGGCGGAGGAAACTGCCGACACCAGCTGCCGACACCAGCTGCCGCCGCAGGATAAGGCTTGTAAATGCCATAGGGCAAGGCTATAATGAAAACAGCATTTTATGCAAGCAAGGCATGAAACCAGGAGGGAGAACGCAATGAGAAGAAAAGACCGCGAAATAACAGACTTTAACGAAATCATGCGCATCATCGATACGTGCGATACCTGCCGTTTGGCACTGTTTGACGAAGAATACCCCTATATAGTGCCCTTGAATTTTGGCACCGACGTCCAGGACGGGCAGCTGTATCTATATTTTCACAGTGCAAACGAGGGCACAAAGCTTGATCTGATCGCAAAAAACAGCAAAGCGACCTTTGAAATGGACTGCGAGCACAATATCATTCTCTATAAAGAAAGAATGTCCTGTACCATGGGCTACGCCAGCGTAATCGGCCATGGCGCCATTGAATTTGTCCCTGACGCCCAGAAGTTTGATGCGCTGAAAATCCTTATGCGTCATTATCATTCGGAGGACTTTCAATTCAATACGGATATGATGAAGGCGACGACCGTATTCCGGTTAAAGGTTCTGGATATGACGGGAAAAAGAAGAAACAACATACATCCGGATGAAAAGACCAAAACGCATATCCGGTTGGAATAAAGCTCTGTCCTTATCTGGTGAAAGCTGCCCGTTGATATTCTTCAGCAAGTTTTTTTAATTCCTGCGGCGTTTCCTTCATGCCCCTTGCAATCCATTCGTCGACCCAGCCAAATAATGCCCCGGCGATAGAAGCTGCTCCATACGCAAAGATGGGCGGGGCGTCCGGCTTGACGCCGCAGACGCTTTTTATATTTGCCAAAAGCAGAAAGGAAAGACCGGAGCGATAGAGCAGCAGATAAAAATCCCTGTTGTCGAAAAAATGCCGGAGCAGGCTGTCCGACAGGTCTTGGCCTTCTGTTCTTTCAAATTCTTCTTGCCACGTCCGCATAAGCCTTTTCATTTTTCCGTGGATCAATATCGCATACGGAGACGGGCAATATCAGAACTATGATTTATACGTTCCCGTAGCGCCGGAGACAGACAAAGATTATTCGCTTATTTTGTTTATTCACGGAGGGGGGTTTACCGGAGGGGATAAGGCCGAAGGCGAGGTATGGGGAAAATATTTTGTTTCCAAGGGTTATGTATGCGCTTCGATCAACTACACCATCCATACGGAGCAAACCCCGTCCAACTTGAAAATAATGTATCAGGAAACAAGGGAGGCGGTAGAACATATTTGCGCACAGGCGCAGCAGCTTGGATACAATATCACAGAGATGGCCGCGACAGGCGTTTCCGCCGGGGGCTGTCTTGCTCTGATGTATGCCTATAATCCATCGGAAAACGCACCTGTTCCCGTAAAATTTGTTTTTGAACAGGTGGGGCCGGTTTCCTTTGAGCCCTCCGAATGGGGCAACGGTACCGAGGAACAGTCGGCGGCTTTTGCCTCCTTTATGACCGGTGAAGAGATAACTGCTGAAATGATAAGAAATGGAGAATATAAGCCGTACACAGATGCAATTTCCCCCGCCGCCTATGTGAACGCAGACACCGTTCCTACTATTTTAGGCTACGGCGTCCGAGACGGAGCCGTTCCGCCTTCCCTGAAATATATCTTGATCGATGCCCTGGAGCAAAACGGCGTTCCTTATGAATACATTGAATTTTCAAACTCCGGCCATGGCCTGCTCAACGATCCGGATAAAACGCAGGAATATATAGACACCGTCAATGAATACTTAGATCTGTATTTTGAAAACAAGTAGCGGCAGGCTCAGGGCCATTGTTTCAATTGTTATTGTTTCGGCTGCTGCTGTTTCGGCTGCTCTCGTTTCATGTATTCGATATATTCCTTTCCCCAAACTTCAATACTGTCCAGGACATACCTGAATTTTTCGCCCATCTCGCTTAATGCGTATTCCACCTTGGGCGGTATCTGCGGATATTCCGTGCGGATTATAAGTCCATCTGCCTCAAGCTGTTTTAATTGGGCCGACAAGGTAGCATGCGTCATTTTAGGCATCTTCCGCTGCAATTCATTAAAGCGGACCGTGCCCTCGCTGAGATAGTGCAGAATCAATACCGCCCACTTGCCTTGTATCAATCTCTGGGCTGTCGCAAACGGGCAAACCCCGAATCTGTCGTTTTCCATAATAGCTCCTTTCGGTATCGTCAAACATACTAGGTATTTTTCAAAATCGTACTTGTGCTCATACATTACGGGACATATAATTATAGCACGATAGTTTTTTGAACTATATGCATTATAACAAAGTATTTAAAAAGGAGCAAGAACAAAATGAATAACATCGAAAAAGTAAACGACTTTTTGGCCCAGGCAGGAACTTTCTACTTGACTACTACGGACGGGGATAAGCCGAAGTGCAGGCCTATCGGCTTTCACATGGTAAAAGGCGACAAGCTGTATTTTGGCGTCGGCGAATTCAAAGACGTGTATAGACAAATGCAGAAAAATCCCAACGTTGAAGTTTGCGCAACGGTGGGGAAAGAATTTCTGCGCTATTACGGAAAAGCGGTATTTGAAACGGACTATTCTATTGCTGAAAAAGTGCTGTCCAACGCTCCAGCTCTGCAGAAAATTTACAATGAGCAGACCGGGTACAAACTGGGGATTTTCCACCTTGAAAGTGCCACGGCGGAATTCAGAACCATGCTGGGAACGAAAGAATCTATTGCATTTGACTGACGGCAGGAAGAGAACCAGAAAGAGAACCAGAAAACTTTTCTTTGATCTGCGTCCGGCGGCGTAGTGTTTTTAGCGGCTCCGCCGCCTGTCACAGATTTCCGTACAATTTACCCTCCCTTTACCAAACTGCGGTGGATACCGCAGTGGTTTTCTTATACGATAAAAATAGAAAGGAAGCGGAGGTATGAGGCAATGAAGGAAAGAATCGCACGTCTTGGAAAATGGCTCCTGAAAGTGGGGGTGACCTACGCTGTATTTGCCATCGCCGGCTTAGGGTTCTCCCTGATTCCCGCCCGCAGTCTCGGGCTATCGGAACAGCAGTATTTCCGTCTCCGTATGTTTTTCATCCTTTTAGGCCCCGTCTGTCTGACGCTGCTTATCCGCATTATCCTGACACTGACCGGAATCCGCCGCGGGAACGCGGCCGTGAACAGCCAGGGGCCCCTTCTGGCCCTCTCCTCCCTGCTGCTGTTTTTCAATCTCTCCCATGCCCAGTCCGTCTCCGATCTGACGACCGGCCTGTTTCAGGCCAAGGGACTTGATCAGCTAAACAGCAGCAGGCAGTATAAATTGAAGGGAAAAAAGCTTTTGAACGTCCTCATACCGGTTTGCCTCAGCCTGCTGGGGCTGGAGGTGATTGCGCTGCTCGTCTGCATCGCCGTTTTTTCTCCTCTTTCGCAGACCGTCAGCTATTTCTTTATCGGCCTTATCACCCTGACGGCAATGGCAGTGGTGCTTTTCCCTCTGATCCTCACCCTGGTCTCCGGCATCCAGGGCGACCGGTCCCGGTATAAAGAAAAGAGGGAGCAGGAAAAAGAGACCTTCGTCCGTTCGGACTATCAGGTGCTTGAAAGCGATCCTGCACTGCGCCGGAAATATATGCGCTTTCCCCGCCGCCTGTTTTTCGCCCTCTGCCCCGGCCTTCTGATTCTCTCCCTGATCCCCCTGTCTCTGACCCGTGACCTGGAACAAACCGCCGTTGTTGCCCTAATCCGTCAGGCTGCCATGGGACTTTCTCTCCTCTCGGCCCTGTCCTTCTTTCCTCTGCTGTTCTACTGGATAGACTGCTCCGGCACATCGCTGGTACAGCGCATAAGCATATCCCGCAGCCAGCTGGTCTGGTCAGCCTACAGCGGCAGCATGGAAGAGCGAGTGGAAACAACGCTGACTCTGATCCGTCTGGAGTCCTTCCAAGTCACTGCGCGGACCATACGCATCCGGGGAGAATTTGCCAGACAAGTCACGGACCGCTACGGCGTCCGTGACAAAGGCGTCCGCACGCGAACCCTGCGCGTCCTGCGCACCCTCTCGCCCCAGCAGGAAGAAGCACTGCTCTCCTTCCTTGCAGACCATTCCGAAGCAGAAGAAAATCGAAGAACCCGCCGCCTTACTTCCTCATAAGGTTATTTAGCCGCAGCCTATCCGTCACTGCCGGCGCTGCCCTCTGCCTGCCCGCTGCGCCGCCCTGGCCGCGTAAAAGCCAATCCAGACAAACAGCACCATAACCGCCAGATAATCCCGGAAGA
Source organism: uncultured Lachnospiraceae bacterium (assembly GCA_944383835.1). Classification (GTDB taxonomy): domain Bacteria; phylum Bacillota; class Clostridia; order Lachnospirales; family Lachnospiraceae; genus RGIG7193. The sequence continues at coordinate 4,914 of CALWRE010000002.1, forward strand.
AAAAGAGAAGGGGCTCCTCATAGTCAAAAAACACAAATCTCGTCCGAAGGAACATATATTCCGGAATGCTGCGGGCAAAGAAGGCATACACCCCATAGAGGGAAATTGCCCCAGCCAGAATCCGCAGCACGCGGGCCCGAAGGGGGGAGGGCTTTAGCGCCTTCCTCCCCATCGCCATCATCCCATTCCAATGAATTCCCAGATGAAAAGCCATCAGGACGAAGCCCCAGTAGGCCCCAATCAGATGGGCCACCCTGCCGAAGCTGCGCCCTCCCTGAATGGGAAGGAACGCAAACACATGGCGGGACATAATCAGGGCTCCCGCGAGGGAGCAGCACATGGCAAAGAACACCAGGGCGGCCGAGACCGTCTGCAGGACGCGGTAGGGCGTGTATCTTCCCCGAAAGAGATTCTTTGTCCATCGGCGGTTCAATATGTGATGCATGATAAACAGGGTAAACATGGCGGTTCCGATCCACTCATGGGCAAATCGTCCCAGAAGCTCCGAAGCCATTAAAAGCATCAAGAGCACCGTCATAGCGCAGTCCGCAGCAATCCGAATCCTTGCCTGGAGTTTCATCGCCGTCTCCCCTCTTACAGACGGCGGACCAAGCCGGCCAGATTTTCTACGACGGCAGGGTCACGGTGATCAAAGAAGGCGCTGGTATTGGTATCCAATGCGGCGATACGGGCCATATCCTCTTCCTCCAGCACGAAATCAAAGACGTTGAAATTCTCCTCCATGCGCTCCTTTTTCGTACTCTTGGGAATGCAGACAATCCCTCTCTGCAGCAGCCAGCGCAGCACCACCTGGGCCACGCTCTTGCCGTATTTCTCCCCGATGGCTTTGAGCGTTTCATTGTCAAACAGATGGTTTTTGCCCTCGGCAAACGGAGCCCAGCCTTCCATCTGTACGCCCTTTGCCTGCATATATTTCTGGGCCTCCGCCTGCTGGAAGAATACGTTCGCCTCCACCTGGTTTACCGCAGGGGCCACCTCATTGAAAGCAATCAGATCGGCCAGCCGGTCGGGATAAAAGCTGCACACGCCGATGGCGCGGATCTTCCCCTCCCGGTACAGCTCCGTCATCGCTCTCCAGGCCCCGTAATAGTCGTTTAACGGCTGGTGAATCAGATAGAGATCCAGATAATCCAGCCCCAGCTTTTCCATCGAACGGGCAAAGCCCCGTTTTGCCCCCTCATAGCTGGTATCGCTGATCCACAGCTTTGTCGTAATGAAAAGCTCCTCCCTGGGAACATTGCAGCTGCGGATTGCCCGGCCCACAGCCTCCTCATTGCCGTAGGAGGCCGCCGTGTCGATCAGCCTGTAGCCCACGCTCACCGCATCTTTCACTGCCTGCTCGCACTGGGCAGGATCCTTGATCTGATAAACGCCAAATCCCAGCTGCGGCATCTTCACTCCATTGTTCAAGGTCACATATTCCATATCCGTAATCCGCCTTTCCTGTTTGTTTTTTTCGCGTCAATCGCATCAATATCCCAGTCTCCGAAGCCAGTCCGCCACATCCGCCGCAGCGTCCGCCACCGTGTTCTCACTGACTGTAAAGCCGTCTTCTATCACCTGGGCCTCCGGCTCCAGCTCCTCGATGGTGCTTATGGTATCGGAGAAGCGGCTGCCGTTATGAACATTAAAGGGAATGATCGTCTTACCGGAAAAATCATACTCTTCAAAAAAGCTGTACATGGCCATTGGCATGTCATACCACCAGGTCGGATAACCGACAAATATGGTGTCATATTGATCCAGGTTCTCAATATGAGAGGTGAGCTCCGGCCTGGCCCCCTCATCCTGCTCCTCCGCCGCGTAGTCGATCAGTTCTTCCCCGTTGGCCGGATAAACCACAGAGGTCTGGATGGAAAAGAGATCCCCTCCCGTCTCCTGGGCAATCCAATCCGCCACTGCGCGGACGCGCCCCACAGCCGCTCCGTTCACGGTCGTATAGCTGGCGGAGGATGCTGCGTCCACACCGCTGTTTTCAGCCGCCGTGAAATAAACGATCAGGATATTGCTCCCGCTACTGCCTGCTCCTTCTTGCTGGCTCTCCGTTTCTTCCGCCTGACTTTCTGCCGCGCTGCCTGCCTGTCCTTCCGTCTCGTCAGCGGCAGGTCCAGCCGCCGTCTGCCCGCCCTCTGCCTGTCCTGCAGCCGTCGGGGCCGCCGTCGTCTCGTCCGCTGCGCTGCAGGCGCTCAGCCCCAGGGCCAGGGCTAAAAGCAATACTAAAAATTTGGTTCTCTTCAATTTGTCTCCTCCTCCCTTTGGGGGTTATCTGCAAAATCATCTTACGGGCTTTATTATAAGCAAAACGAGACCCCCGAAGAAGTCTCGTTTCGTTAATCAGTATTTACCTGTGGGTAAAGACATTCCGAAAGGAATGCTATTTTTCAGTACCCCTCGCACTTTTTCAGCACTTCTTCCGCATTGACTTCCACCAGGATGATATCGTTTCCGATCTGGCGGACGCAGCGGAAGGGAATCACATATTCCGTATCCCGGCCAAAGATACCGCAGATATGGCCGGGGCCGGGAACGATAAAGGCCGCGATGCAGCCGCTGGGAAATTCAAAAACCACGTCGCTGACAAAGCCCAGCCTGCGGCAGTCGCAGATATTGATGACCTCTTTTTCCTTTAAGTCATACAGACGCATCGGCTACCTCCGTCGCAGCCTCTTTCTATCATCTTATGCTGCCGCCGACAGGAAGGTTCCTGCCAGGCAGGCAATTTCTGCGCACTGCAGCCGCTGCCATCTGCTGTTCCTATCCTCCTCAGGCCGTCGCCTCCTCAAACTGCGCATTGTACAGCTGGGCATAGAAGCCGTTCTTCGCCAGCAGTTCCTCATGGGTTCCCTGCTCCACAATGTCTCCTCCGCGCATCACCAGGATCAGATCCGCGTCGCGGATTGTGGAGAGGCGGTGGGCGATAACAAAGCTGGTCCGCCCCTTCATCAGGTTATTCATCGCCTTCTGGATCCGCTGCTCCGTCCGGGTATCCACCGAGCTGGTGGCCTCGTCCAGGATCAGCACCTTATTGTCGGCTAGGATCGCCCTGGCGATGGTCAGGAGCTGTTTCTGGCCCTGGGACACATTGCTGGCCTCTTCATTTAGCTCCATCTGATAGCCGCCGGGCAGGGTCTGGATAAAGTGGTGGGCATGGGCCGCCTTCGCCGCCTCGATCACCTCTTCATCGGTGGCGTCCTGCCTGCCGTATCGGATATTTTCCATGATCGTCCCTTTGAACAGCCAGGTGTCCTGCAGGACCATGCCGAAGGCCTGCCGCAGCTCGCTGCGGTCAAAATCCCGGACGTCGTAGCCGTCGATGAGGATCCGCCCCGCGTTGACGTCATAGAACCGCATCAAAAGCTTCACCATCGTCGTTTTTCCGGCTCCGGTAGGGCCGACGATAGCTACCGTCTGCCCCGGCTCCACCCTGGCGCAGAAATTATTGATAATCACCTTGTCCGGCGTATAGCCGAAGCGGACGTGGTCAAAGGTCACCTGGCCCTTCAGATCCTCCACCGTCACCGGCCTGGTCCGGCTGACAAGCTCTCCCTTTTCACCCGTCACCTGCTCGGTCAGCATCGCGTGGTGCTCGGTCTTTTGATCTTCTTCCTTCTCTTCCAGGAATTCAAAGACTCTCTCCGCCGCTGCCGCCATGGACTGCAGCATATTGGTGACCTGGGCGATCTGGGTAATCGGCTGGGTAAAGTTGCGCACATACTGGATGAAGGCCTGGATACTGCCGACAGTGATCGTCCCGGAAATCGCCAGGACGCTGCCGGATACCGCCACGCCCACATACCCCAGATTTCCGACAAACTGCATGATCGGCTGCATCATACCGGAAAAGAACTGGGATTTCCAGGCGGATTGATAAAGGATCTGGTTATCCCGGTTAAAATCTTCCAGAACCTTTTCCTCCCGGTTGAAGGCCTTCACCACGTTGAGGCCGCCGTAGACCTCCTCTACCTGGCCGTTGACATGGCCCAGATATTCCTGCTGTGCGCGGAAAAAGCGCTGGGAGTGCTTCATCACAATCATAATCAGAAACATAGACACCGGCAGGATCACCAGGGCGGTCAGGGTCATCAGCGGGCTGATGGAAAGCATCATGACCAGCACGCCGATCATCGTGGTCACAGAGGTGATCAGGGTGGTAATGCTCTGGTTCAGGCTCTGTCCCAGGGTATCCACATCGTTGGTGATGCGGGAGAGCACCTCGCCGTTGGTCCGGGACTCAAAATAGTTCATCGGCATCCGGCTGATCTTCTCCGAGAGCTGACGGCGGAACTGATAGCTGACCTTCTGGGAAATGCCGGACATAATCCAACCCTGGATGAAGGAGAAAACAGCGCTCAGCGCATACATTCCCAGAAGGAATAAAAGGATCTGCCCTACCTTGGCAAAATCGATGCCGCCCAGGCCCTGAACCTTAAGCATCAGGCCGTTAAACAATTCATCGGTGGCCCGGCTTAAAATCCTGGGGCCCAGAATATTAAACACCGTGCTGCCTATGGCAAACACCATCACAAAAATCAGGCCGACGCGGTATGAAGCGATGGTACCCGCCATTTTCCCTATGGCCTTGCGGAAATCCTTAGGCTTTTCCCCCATCATGCGGCGGCCGCCCATGCCGTGGGCCGGCCGTGCGGAATTTCTCTGCTCACTCATTTTCCTGCTCCTCCTTTCCGGCTGCCCCGCCCTTTTGCAGTTCTTCCTCGGACAGCTGCGACCGGGCAATCTCCTGATAAGCCGGGCAATTTCGCAGCAGCTCCTCATGGGTTCCTTTCCCGACGATCCTGCCTTCATCCAGCACCAGAATTTGATCGGCGTGAAGAATCGTGCTGATTCGCTGCGCCACAATCAGTACGGTGGCGGCAGCGGTTTTTTTGCTGAGAGCCTTCCGAAGCGCCACATCCGTCTTATAGTCGAGGGCAGAAAAGCTGTCGTCAAAAAGATATATTTTCGGCTGCCTGGCGATGGCCCGCGCAATGGATAGTCTCTGCTTCTGCCCGCCGGACACATTGGTTCCTCCCTGGGAAATCGGGCTTTCGTATCCGTCGGATTTTCCGGTGATAAATTCCGTCGCCTGGGCGATGCGGGCCGCCTCCTCCATCTGCTCGTCCGTAATATCGGGGCCGCCGAATTTCAGGTTGGATTCGATGGTACCGGAAAAAAGGACTCCCTTCTGGGGCACATAGCCCAAAAGCTCCCGGAGCTCCTTCTGGGACAGTTTGCGTATATCTACCCCGTCTATGGTGACCGAGCCCTCCGTCACATCGTAAAAACGGGGGATCAAGTTAAGAAGGGTGGATTTGCCGCAGCCGGTGCTGCCGATAATGGCCGTCGTTTTTCCCGGCGACGCCGTAAAGGAGATATCCGACAATGCGTTTTCATCCGCGCCGGGATAGCGGAAATTCACCTTATGGAAGACAAGCTCGCCCTTCCATTCCTCTTTGCTCCTCACCACCAGCTCACTTTCCGGCGCATCCTCGATCACCGGCTCCGTGTGAAGCACCTCATCGATTCTTCCCGCGGCAACCCCGGCGCGGGGCAGCATGATGGAAACCATCGTGAGCATCAAAAAGGCGCTGACAATCTGCATCGTATAGGTGATAAAGGCAATCATATCGCCGACCTGGAGGCTGCCCATATCGATCCCTCTTGCCCCCACCCAGACGATGAGCACGGTTATCCCATTCATGATCAGCATCATCACCGGCATCATAAAGGTCATTACCCGGTTGGTGAACAGCTGGGTCTGCATCAGGTCGCGGTTGGCCCGGTCGAAACGTTTCTCCTCATAGCGCTCCCTGCTGAAGGCGCGGATCACCGGAAGGCCGGTGAGAATCTCCCTTGCCACCAGGTTCAGCCGGTCCACCAGCTCCTGCATCCGGCGGAATTTCGGCATGGCTACCTGCACTAAAATGAGCACCAGGGATACCACGGCAGCCACTGCCACCGCGATGATCCAGCCCATGCCGGTCCTGGTTCCCGTTACCTTGATAATACCGCCGATACCCAGGATGGGCGCGTAGGCCACCATCCGCAGCAGCATTACCGAAACCATCTGCACCTGCTGGATGTCATTGGTGCTGCGGGTGATCAGGGATGCAGTGGAGAAACGATCCAACTCCGTATGGGAGAAGGAAACCACCTTGGCAAATACCTGGCTGCGCAGCCGCATTCCCACGCTGGCAGCCGTCCGGGCCGCCAGGAAACCTACCAAAATGGCCGTCGCCATAATCAGGATCGAGATTCCCAGCATCTGGGCCCCCGTTCTTAGCAGATAATCCATCTGGATCCTTCCCATATCCATGCCGATGGCCTCATACTCCGACTGCACATAGAGAATCGCCCTCTGCTCCATCAGGGTATCCGACATATCCCCCTTCTGCTCCCGCATCGCCTGACGGATGGCCTCTACCGTTTCATCGGGCAGTCCGGCGGGAAGGCCCTCTCCGTCCGCTCCGGACAGGCCAGCGAGCAGCCCGGCAATCTCCGGGGAAAGACCTTCTTCCCCGCCCTCTTCCGTCGCCGTCTGCAAAGAAGATAAAATCACCATCGGGAAAGCAAAATATTCCTCCAGCTGGTCCAGGGACGAACTGTCCTCCTCTGTCAATACATAGACAGCCTCCTGCCCTAAAACCGGATATTCCGAAGAATAGCGTTCTAACTCTTCTCCCTCCAGCTCCTCTGCGCTGATGCGCTCGTAAGCGGCCGAAACCGTCTCCCTCTCAGCGGAAGTCATAAGGCCAGTGAGCTGGTTCCACTGGGACTCCCGGACCGCCTCCGGTACGGCCCTCTCGATACCGCCCTGCTGGATTCCCACATCGACGATACGGGAAGTATAGCCCGGCAGGGACAGATCCCCATAGGCCTGCAGAATCAAGAGCAGAATAATGGCAATGACCGCTGCCTTGGATTCGCGCAGATATTTCAGTATTTTAAGCATCTTTGTCCTCCTCGTTCCTCTTTGTTAAAGAGTTGTTTTCTCCGTCTTTTCCGGAGCGCTCCGCCTGGTTTGAAAAAATATCCTGTATCACATCAATCAGACGGTTCAGCAGAAGAATCAATTCGCGGAAGTCCTCTTTGCCCATCTGTTCCACCACCAGGGAAATAGTCTGTTCCATTCTCCGTTTTCCCCGCTCCATCACGTCATAGGCCTTCTCCGTCAGGCCGACGCAGGTGTTCCGGCGGTCACGGGGATCCGGCCTGCGTTCGATCAGCCCCTTTCCCTCCAGGCTGCGGAGAGTGCGCGACAGCGCCTGGGGCGAAGAATCAACCATCTGCGCCAGGGCGGAAACTCTTACTTCCCCATCCCCACGCGCGCGGGAACGCCCTAGGGCAGTCAGCACGGCAAACTCCCCGTGGGAAATCCCCTCGACCGGCGGACCGACGTTTATCTTCCCGAACCGCCTTACGGTGCGCAAAAATTCTCTTTCCATTCTTTCATCTGCCGTTTCCATAGTTTACCTCATCCATAGTTTACCTCATTATGCAGGGCTTTACTCTTTTTCAATGGAGCAAATTGCCTGCGGCAACCTCAGTCACCGCAGGCAATAAATTAACGACGTTAATTATTAACCATGGAAAGCATTTTATCATATCAGCCTCCATCCGTCAACCCTATTCTATTTGTAAAAAATTTTACTTAAGTGAACCAAAAGATATACCTCCTCCTGTGAATTCAGCGTATAGGAAAATGTTTTTTCAATATAGGCCCGAAGGCGGATCAGACATTCCCTATTCTTTTTATGCTTTGCAACGAGGAATTGATAGAGCCCATCCACCTCCTTATCCTCCCACTGCATCTGGCTGAATATCCTCTGGGCCAGGAATTTCAAGTGGGTAATCAGCCGCATTGTATCGATATGGTCCGGATCCAGCTCCACCCCATATACCTCTTTGATGATTTTCAATGCGCCTTCTACCAATTTCAGCGTTTTATACGCTACATTCCCATTCATCGAAGAGCTGGCCAGCTGCAAGGCAATATAGCCCGTCTCGTATTCCGGCAGGCTGACCCCGCAGACCTCCTTGATATGATCCAACGCCCAGCACCCGATTTCATATTCCTTTTTATAGAGCATCCTGGTCTCGGACAGCATCAGATAAGGCAGCTCCACTCCCTTTTTATACCGGTCAATTGCAAAACTGATATGGTCCGCCAAAGAAATAATCAGCTGATTTTTCAATTCCAAACCGCAGTCTATGGCATGGTTCAGAATATCCTCCGACACCCTTAAAATTTCCGGACTCGTATCCTTCAAAAGCTGAAGAAGACGGGTCTGCAATTCATCCTGAATACAATATATTTTTTCAATTTTCCCTTCGTCGATGGCGTCGCCCGGACGTTTGTTAAATCCAACCCCGGAGCCAATAACCACCGCTTCGCGCCCATCCGGAGTAACCGTTGAGACCGCATTATTATTGAATATTCTGACTGCTTTCATTCGCTGTACCTGATCCTTTACCGGCACTTTTTTGCGCCCCGTCTTTTTGCTGTAATACAACTCAAACAAGCGGTTTGCCGCCTGTCCGGCAGCATCCCGCCTGTTTGTCCCATATATTTCCGCCCTGTTATTTCAGCTCAGGCCAAAATTCCTTATTGACTTCAATGTAATCATCCAAAATTGCCTTAGCCGTATCCGTGTCGTTGACGCAGCGATTCAGCGTCAATGCCTGCCAGGCTTTCCGGTAGCTGCCTTCCAGGCAGGCATCCACGGTCAGCTTCTCGTAAGCATACTGATTTTCCAGCAGGCCTTTCTGGAAGGTAGGAATTTCTCCCACATTCAGAGGCTCCAGGCCGTTTACGCCAGCCAGGCAGGGAACCTCCACCATCATTCCTTCGGTCAGGTTGGAAATGATCCCGTGGTTTTCCACCATGCACAGGAAAATTTCCTTGGTATTGTGGGACAGGGCGTATGCCAAGTCCACAATATAACCGGCGTGGCCGTTCATCGCCTTGGGATCCGGCTCATACTCCGTTCCCTTAAGCCGGCCCAGCTTGAGAATGGCGTCGATTTTGGCAAACTCCTCCTTCTCGTGGCCGTCCATCACCTCGTTGGCACGGGTGTATTCCGGGTTCTCAATGGAGAACATGTGCTTCGGATACAGATAATACTGCAGATAGGTGTTGGGCAGGGTCCCCGGATAATCCATAATCATCTTGCTCATGAAATTGAAGGTTTCCATCCAGGTCCCTTTTATATTATGGTTTAGTTTATCTTCTCCGCCGCTTTCCGACAGCTGTTGGGACAGAGTCTTCGTGTAGATTTCCTCCAGGCGGGGAAGATAATCTTCGCCGGTATGCTTATTGTAAACATGGGTAAACCAGCCGAAATGATTCAGCCCATAGTAACGGGCCTCCAAATCGTTCACATCCACTCCCAGGGAAATCGCATACATCCCCATGATACCGATGGGCATATCACAGATATTGATCAGGCGATAGTCGTCCGGGAAAATCCGCTTGGTCGCCTCGGCGACAATGGCCGCCGGATTGGAATAATTCAGGATCCAGGCGTTCGGAGACCACTTGCGGATCTGGCGAACCAGCTCACAGACTGCCGGCACGCTGCGCATCCCATAAGCAAAGCCGCCAGCGCCGCAGGTTTCCTGCCCGATGCAGCCATGTTTCATCGCAATTTTTTCATCCAGCTCACGCATCCTCATCCGGCCTGCCCGAATCTGCATAAAGGCAAAGTCCAGGTCTTTAAACGCCTCGTCGGGATCGGTTGTCCAGGTGATCTCGCATTCCGGGTAATACTCGCGGAACAGTATTTCACCGAAACGGCCCACCTTATCCTGTCTTTCAAATTCATTGTCATACAGGACAATCTTTTTCATCGGAAAACGCCCCTTATTGTTTACCAGCATTTTCAGGATGCCGGGCGTATAGCGGGAACCTCCGCCGACAATGCAGACATTAAATTGTTTTTCCATTTTCGTTTGCCTCCTGTATTCTGTCTTATTCCTTTTTGAGATGATGCTCCACGGCCTCGCGCACATCCGGGACGCTTACGCCGTAGATGATCTGAATATCGTTTCCTTTCCTGACAATGCCGCTGTTGGCTGTCTTATTGATTTCCTCATCCTTTACCAGCTCCGGATCCTTCACATTCACCCGCAGACGGGTAAAGCAGTTGTCCACCGTATTGATATTTTCTTTTCCGCCCAGGCCTGCGACAATGTGAACCACGTCGATACTGGCGTCGAAGTTTCTGGCCGGCTCCTTGTCATTGGCAGTATCATCGTCCAAAACAGCGGCCTCCCGTCCGGGCGTCTTTAAGTTTAACTTCTTGATCAGGAAACTAAACAGAACAAAGTAAACCACAATCTGAATAATGCCAAGCAGCAGACCAAGCGGCCACTTTGTCCCCTCTGAGCCGTAGGACAGGTTATAAAGGATATTGCCGATAATGCCGGAGTTGGTGAACATATGCACGCCGAAGATTTTCAGCAGGGCCATGAAAAGGCCGGTCAGGCCGGCATGCACCACCCACAGCAAAGGTGC
>CALWRE010000003.1 GCA_944383835.1 uncultured Lachnospiraceae bacterium
CTTTTTTCAGGGTATAGACTGGATCGTCATCGGGTAAACTCAATTCGAAGAAACTGAAGTTAATTTTCTGTTGCCCAATTTCAAAAAAGTCGTTATAATAATCTTGTTTTCGCATAGTTCCATTATACCATGGAACGGAGAGAAAGATGGTTGTTGTTAGCCATCTTTTTCTTTTTTATCTCAGAAATTTCAGGGGCAGATATGACTTCGTATAAAATCACATCTGCCCCTGTGTAGGAATATCTATTTCCCGACAGCCCCTTCTTTTATACATTAAAATTAACTTGCTTCAGATACAGCCCTTAATGTGCGGTCTGTGAAGACGGCTGCTTTGCCTCTAGTCTGCGGAAGATCCGGGTCAGGACGATGACGGCCGCCACGGCAAGAATGACCTCTGCGCAGAATTGGGCATAGGCCAGGCCGTAGAGCGGGAACAGGGTATTTAAAATAATCAGGGCTGGGATCTCCAGCACGACCTTTCGCAGGATAGCGAAGATAAAGGAGTATTTGCCCATGCCGGTGGCCTGGAAAACGCCGACGGCGATAAAGTCGATGGAGAAGAAAGGAATAGCCAGGCACATGCCGCGCAGGAAGCGGGTGCCGTAGGCAATGATGGTTTCATTATCCATAAACAGCCGCACCAGAGTGCCTGCCCCCAGATAATAGCCCACGGTAACGGTTATCAGGAAAACTAGGGCGATCTTCATGGAGAAGGTCAGAGTTCCCTTCATTCGCTTGACGTTGCCGCTGGCAAAGTTGTAGCTGATCAGGGGCATGATGCCCTGGGACAGGCCCATGGCGATATAGTTGGGAACCATGTTGATCTTCTGGGTGATGCCGATGGCGGCCACGGCGTCGGAGCCGAAGGCGGCGGCAAAGTTGTTGAGCACCGTCATGCCGGTGACGTTCAACAGATTCTGGATGGCGGCGGGAACGCCTACGCCGCAGACGCCTACGATGATATTCCGGCTCAGATGGAACATGGACGGCTTGATGCAGACATAGGTGCGTCCTCTCTTGACAAAGAGGAGGACGAAGAAATACAGGCAGGCCACGCAGTTGGAGATAAAGGTGGCGAGGCCGGCTCCCTCCGCGCCCATATTAAAGCCCCAGGGCAGGATAAAGATCGGATCCAGGACCACATTTAACAGACAGCCGCTCATGGTGCCGATGCTGGCATGCATGGCGGAGCCCTCGGAGCGGACCAGGTAGGCCATTACTACGTTCAGGATAGCCGGGGTTGCGCCGAGAAGAACAGTCCATCTCATATAGCCATGGGTAGCTGCGATATTTTCCTCGGTTGCGCCAAGCAGGGACAAAAGGGGCTGCTCAAAAATGATGCACAGCACAGAAAAGGCAACGCCGCAGATAATAGAGCAGTAGAAGCCGAAGGCCGAACTGCGGGCCACGGTCTTATAGTCCTTGCGCCCTAGGGCACGGCTCATCATGCTGGAACTGCCTACGCCGAACAGGTTATTGACGGCATTGAAGGCTAAGAGCACAGGGGCCGCCAGGGTAACGCCGGCATTTTGAATCGGGTCGTTTAACATGCCGACGAAATAGGTATCGGCCAGGTTGTAGAGCACCATGACCAGAGAGCTCAAAATCGTAGGCACGGCCAGCTTTACGACGGCCTGCGGAATCGGCGTCTGCTCAAATAGGGTTGTTTTCTGTTGGTCTTCCATTTTTTAGTGTACCTCCCATAAACGTAAAATGTGGGCTGCCTTTTATGAATCTTACGCGGCAGCCCGGATTTCGATATTGATTCTATTATAATCGGAAAAGAGGAAGGATGCAATAGGGGAGGAGGGCCTATATCGGCTTTCTCAAGGTAAAAATATCTATGGACAGAAGTTCTTTTGTCGCGTATGATAGGGGAAGAGAGGAGATAATCCATATGATCTATACGCCTTTGACAAACCGGGCGATGCGTTTCGCCTATGCGGCCCATGCCGGCCAGGTGGATAAAAGCGGGGTGCCTTATATCTTTCACCCCTATCATCTGGCGGAGCAGATGGAGGATGAGATATCGGTCTGCGTGGCCCTGCTTCACGATGTGCTGGAGGATACGGCGGTGACGGCGGAGGAACTGGAGCGGGAATTTCCCCCTGCGGTCATCGAGGCGGTGCTTTTGCTGACCTATGATAGAGGGATGGACTATTTTGACTATATCCGCACCCTGGCGGCAAACCCGGTGGCGCGGAAGGTAAAGCTGGCGGATCTTCGGCATAATTCCGACCAGACCAGGCTCGCAGGCTGCCCGCAGGTAAGCGGGGAGCAGAGGGAACGCTGGCGGATCAAATACCAAAGGGCCCTGGAGCTGCTTGCGTCCCTGGATGAAGCGGCAAACGAATAAAAGAGAACGAATAAAAGGGAAAACAGGAGAACTGGGAAAATGAAATTTGTGATCGAACACCTTTCCAAGCGTTTTGAGAAAAAGGAGGTGCTGCGGGATATCAGCTTCCGCTTTGAGAGCGGCAGAATCTATGGTCTGCTGGGACGAAACGGAGCCGGCAAGACGACGCTGTTCAACTGCCTGAACCGGGATCTCCCCGCCGACGGAGGGGAATTTTTTCTGGAGGAAAACGGGACGAGGCGTCCGGTGGAGGCCCAGGATATCGGCTACGTGCTGTCAACCCCGGCGGTGCCGGAGTTTCTGACCGGACGGGAATTCCTCAAATTTTTCCTCGAGATCAATGAAAAGAGCATTGCGGATCCCCGTCCCTTAGACGAGTATTTCGACCGGATCAGCATTGATCCGGAGGACAGGGACAAGCTTTTAAAGGATTATTCCCACGGGATGAAAAATAAAATGCAGATGCTGATCAACATCATCGCGGAGCCCAATGTCCTGCTGCTGGACGAGCCGCTTACCTCCCTGGACGTGGTGGTGGCGGAGGAGATGAAGCAGCTGCTGCGCCAGATCAAGAAGGATCGGATCATCATTTTTTCCACCCATCTGATGGATCTGGCCCTGGATCTCTGCGATGAGATCGTGCTGTTAAGCCACGGGGAGCTGGAGAAAGTGGATAAGGCGGACGCCGACAGCCAGGAATTCAAGGAGCGCATCATTGCCGCCCTGAAGGAGGAGGACCATGATTAAGACGTTTCGGATCTCCTTCGCCCTGAAAAATACCTACCGGGTCAACGGCATCATCCATTCCATCCGCCAGATTCCCCTGATTAAAAGGCTGGTGCCCCAGGCGGCCTACGGCGTCGGCGGCTTTAAGGTGCTGGCCAATGTACTGGCGGCCATCTGGGAGGTCGTCACCGTATTCCTGGGGAAATTTTTCTATTTTTTACTGATGGTAGCCGGAATCGGCGCCCTTTACGAGGGATCGGCGGCTCGGATTTATCTGCATATCCTGGTGATTCTGTCGGTGATCGGAGCTTTCAGCAATACCTATATGTTCAATCCCACCCGGGATAAATATTACGCTATGATCCTGATGCGGATGGATGCGAGGAGCTATACGCTGACCAATTACGGTTATGCTTTGCTAAAGCTGATCGTCGGTTTCCTGCCTTTTTCCCTGTATTTTTGGGTGGCTCGGGAAGTGCCGGTGTGGCTCTGCCTGCTGATTCCCTTTGCGGTGGCCGGGATGAAGGCTGTCGCGGCGGCCATGACCCTGCGGGACTACGAAAAGACCGGCCGGGCCACCAATGAAAACAAGCTGGACAAATGGGCCTGGGTACTGATCGCGGTGTTCCTGGCTGCGGCCTACGGCCTGCCTGCCCTGCGGCTTACTCTGCCCGTCCCGGTTTCCGCCGCCTTTTTCCTTTTATCCTTTGCGGGGGGCCTTCTTTCCCTGCGAAAAATTCTGTCCTTTGACAGCTATACCTTGATGTACAAGGAGCTTCTGGCCGAATCCCTAAACCAGATGGACG
>CALWRE010000004.1 GCA_944383835.1 uncultured Lachnospiraceae bacterium
ATCGGATCAAATAAAGAGGCGGCAAGACTGTCAGGCGTTAATGTAAAGAAATGGGGAATGGTTGTCTACCTGATTAGCGGCATATTTGCGGGATTTGCGGGGATCTTCTACGCAGCTACTTATACGGCTATTCTGCCAGGATCGGGATCCGGCTTTGAGACAAATGCAATTGCGGCCACTGTAATTGGCGGAACCTCCATGGCCGGAGGCTCCGGCAGCATGCTGGGGACAATTATCGGTGTATTTATTATGGGTGTGCTGAAAAATGGCTTGATGACCATAGGAATTCAGCAGCAGTGGCAGGTATTGTTTACCGGAGCGGCAGTTCTTTTGGCAGTGCTGTTGGATTTATACCGCAATAGCAAAGTGCAGAGAGGATGAAATATGCAGAAGCCCTTAGGACAGTAACAAATATGTTAGAAATACGGCGTATGCCGTTAAATAGAAAGGAGATCAAGATGAAAAAAAGACAGATGGCATTGGTATTGGCAGTGATGGGCGTTTGTTCCATGTCAGCGTGCGCGGGAAGTCAGGAGGAGACTACGGCAGCCGCTGCAGCCGCAGCAGAGACAACGGCGGCGGGGACAACTGCAGAGGCAACAGCGGCTGCAGCAGAGCAGGAGGAAGACGCAGCGGACGCTTCACAGGGGCAGGAGTCCTATTATGTGGAGATGGTAGGAAATTCCTTTGCCGTACAGTTCTGCAATATTAATGTGGATGGAGCCAAAGCGGCTGCGGAAGAATTAGGAAATGTTACTTTGAATTACAATGCATCTCAGGATTCTTCACAGGTACAGGAACAAATTGACATATTGAATCAAGCGATTGCCAAAACTCCTGACGCCATATTGATCGCGGCTGCAGATCCAGATGCCTTGGAGGCACAGATGATCAGTGCGCGGGATGCGGGAATCCCTGTAGTAGCTTACGATATTGCATTTAACAATCCGCCGGAAGGATCGCTGATGGCCACAGTATCGACTAATAATGTGGAGGCCGCCGCCCTTGCTGCCGACAAGCTTATGGAAAATCAAGACTTTTTGAGCAAGGTAGAGAGCGCTACGGCGGATGCGCCTATCGTTGTGAGCTGCCTGGCTCCTGACGCTGTGATGACAGCCCACGAACAGCGGATTCGTGGTTTTACAGAAAGATTATATGAGCTGCTGCAGGAATACCATCCTGGTGCTGTGGAAATCACAGGACACACCAGCTTTGAGAAACCTGCTGATCAGGCTGCTGCCGTATCCATCCGGGCAGAAATTCCTCCCACAAAGGCGGACGCGGATATCCGCAATCAGGCACAGAATATGATCAGCCAGGAAAATGTAGTGGCAGTATTCTGCGTAAATGAGGCGTCCGTTACAGCACTTCTGAGCGCTACTACTGACGGAATCGACTTGGACAGGGAAAATGGACGTTATAAGGATCTGATTGCGATTGGATTTGACGCAGGCAAAACCATGAAGGGTGCGGTTGCGAGCCAATATTTCTATGGTGCGGTTGCACAGGATCCCTTTACTATGGGATACGATGGCTTAAAGCTTTGCATTGACGTGGTTGATGGAAAGACGGTGGAGGATATGGATGTACCGGCTGTGTGGTATGATCATACAAATATGGAAGAGCCGGATATTGCAAAGATTCTTTATGATTAATGCATCAGATACATCGGACTGACGGGAGGCAAAAATGGCAACTTTATTGATTGGGGGAAATGGACTGATTGGAAGCGGCCTTGTGAAATATCTGTGTGAAGCAGGAGAAGAAGTAATTAGCTTCAGCTCTCACGAACCGGCTAAAAGGATACCGGGCTGCACATATGTGCAGGGAGATGTGACAGAATATGGGACGATTAATATGATATTGAAGAATTATCCAATTGATCGGATTCTTCACAACGCGGCTGTGTCCCATCCCAAATTATTTCGGGATAACCCCTATAAAATTTACCGAATCAACGTGATGGGGACACTGACTACTCTGGAGGCCGCAAGAAATTACGGAGTAAAGCGGTATGTATATATGAGTTCCAGTGCAGTCTATGGCAATACGGACAGAGATTTGATTACAGAAGACACGCCTCTCCATGCAGAAAATCCTTATGGAGCCACAAAGGTAGCTTGTGAAGAACTGGTAAGAAATTATGGGCTTGATTCGGTATCTCTCCGTATTGGATTTGTATATGGACCGGGAAGAAAATTTGAGTGCCCAATCCAGATGATTTTAAGGGACTGCGTGGAAAAAAAGCAGGTGGACTGGGAACATGGAATTGGACAGAAGCTGGACTATATCTATATTGACGACTGTATTTCGGCGATTGCCCGTATTTCAATGGCAGAAAATATCCCGCATCGCGAATATAATGTAGGCGGAGGGGAGTTGGTGCCGTTTTCACGGATTGTCAATAAGGTAAAAGCTTTGTATCCGGACATTGCGATAAACGTTGGCCCGGGGGATCTCGGTTATGATAACCTGGGTGCGCTGAGTATGGAGCGCGTATTTCAGGATTTTGGATGGAGGCCAAAGTATTCCATTGAGGAAGGAATTGAAAAATATAATCAATGGCTGAAAAATAATCCGAATTAAAAGTGGTATATTATGGCAATTCCATGTTATAATGAAATCGCACTGCAAACCATTAAAAAGCGTGCAAAATCAAAGATGCTTTGGAGAGCGTGGAGCAGAAAATGATTACAGATGGAAAGAAAGGCCTGCTGCAGACAGGAGTATTTAAAAATGAAAGCGAGATAGTCTTATTTTTACTGACCAGAGAGATGAGTCAGGCAAAGGGACCGATGGGATCCGGGATTTTGAAAGAGAAGATGGATCAGATTGGAATCGAATATGGGACAGCGACTATCGGAAGATACTTACGTAGCCTGGATCTCAAAGGTTATACGCTTTCGAAAGGGAATCAGGGAAGGGTGCTCACGGAAGAAGGCCGTGCCTGGCTTGCCAAGATGGAGGACAACCTGGCCCGTGCCAGAGTGCGTGAAGAGTCTACCAGTGCGCTGAAGGTGAATAAATACTCGGATCTGATTGACCTGATGAGGGCAAGAAAGGCAATTGAAGTTGAAACTGTAAGGCTTGCCGCAGAAAATGCATCAGAGCATGAAATTGCAGAGTTGAGGAAAACCATAACCATTTACTACCGGTACATAGCGCAGAAAAAAGACTTCGTGGATCCAGCCCTGGGCTTTCACAGTATTATTGCGGATATGAGCCACAACCGATTCATGAAAGCGATGCTGGAGATGCTGGTATTTGAAGAAAAGCAGATCGAAAACACCATCGAACAGCTGGAAACAAGGGAACGGGGAGGTACTTATGTTGTTGAGCATGACGACATAACCCGAGCAATTGAGGAGCGCAATTCGGATCTGGCTGCCGAATTAATGGCCAGACATATGGACGGAATATTGTCAGCAGTAGAATATCAGATTCATCAGATGGAAGAAGAATGAGAGAAGAGGCGGATCAGACTGTGGATCCGCCTCTCTGCGCATTCCTCATCTTATTCTCATACATAATCCTATCCGCCTGCCGCAGAATCTGCTCCACATCCTGGTGGGGCGGCTGGCAGCGGAGGACGCCCACACTGACCCCACGGAAGGGGCAGGGAGCGCCCTCGTCCCACCGGGGGCATTCCCTGACCTCATCCAGAACTTTCTGGGGAACCGTGCCATAGTAGATGGCGGCGAATTCATCGCCTCCAAACCGGTAGATCTGGCCCCGATTCCCCAGAATACGGGAACAGACAGCGGCGAAATACTTCAAATAAAGATCCCCCACCATATGTCCGTGCTGATCGTTGATGGTCTTAAAGCGATCCAGATCCATAAAAAGGACGGAGAAAGTCTGATCCGCATCCAAAAGCCCCTGGAGGTGATCCCACAGCTGTTTGCGGTTGCCAAGGCCGGTTAGGGGATCGTGGGAGGCTATATGCTCCATCTGGCCCAGGCGGATGGAGCTTAGCACCACCTGAAAGAGCGTGAAGTAGGACACATAGGTGAGGGCCAGCAGCATAGCCAGGGCAATTATCCGCAGAAAAGAGCTGCCGTCCGCGAGAAACAGGGCGTTTAGAACCACGAGGAGCAGGAAGTTCAGGCTGTTGTTTAAAATAATATACTTATACCAATCACGGTCGAAGCGCTCCAGGTTTTCAATAACAAAAATGTACTTCGGAACTACGATCCGGTAGAAGGGGAACAAAGTCACTAAAAACAGCCCGCTCTCTGCGGCGAGGATATAAAAAACATTCCC
>CALWRE010000005.1 GCA_944383835.1 uncultured Lachnospiraceae bacterium
GCTGTGCGGCTCCTGGGCTTTCTTGACCACCATGCTGGAATACAGCGTGTGGTGGATGATCTCCACCCCCGGCATGCTGCGGACTTCCTCGGTGCCCGCCTTGGTCATGCGGTCCTGGGCCGCCTGATACTCCGCCATCAGCCCGGCGTTTTTGCCTCCCATCATCGAAAACATGGAGATCACCGAGATCACTGCCGCCAGCAGGCAGGCGGCCCCCATCCTCCAGTCAAAGACGAACAGCAGCACCGCCATAGCCAGGAACAAGACGATGGTTCCGACGATATCCGCCAGATTGTGGGCAAGCAGGGTCTCCGTGTCCGCCGCCGCTGCGTCCAGCCGACCGCGGATCAGGCCGGAGGCATTGGAATCGAAAAATCCCAGCGGGGCCTTCATCACATGGGCGACGCCCTGCTTGCGGATATTGGCCGCCGTGCGGAAAGCAGCCAGGTGGGTGCACATCAGGCCGGCAAAGTACAGCACAATGCCGCCCATGGCGAAGGCAAAGGCCAGCCAACCGTACCGGGTAACGTTCCGCGCCAGCGTCCAGTCCGGCGCCACGGCGATCAGATCGCGGGCCGCCAGCCAGATACAAATGTAGGGCGCCATGCTAAGAAGCATCGACACCGCCGATAAGGCCAGACCGAGAAAAGTCAGGGCCCTGTAGCTGCCTGCATAACCTAACAGGGCCGCCAAATCGCTCTTTTTCTCTTTTTTCATTGGACAACCTCCTCTTGAATAAAAAAGTTAGTTTTCGCTAACCAGCGAGTGAAAAAATAAAGAATGCCTCCCGCTGTCTGCTCCGCCCCGCATGGGGCGGAACAAAGCTTGCTGTCGCTGCACACGGCAGCCTGCAGCCCTCTGCCGTGTGCAGCCGCCCGCTTATGGCCTCATCAGCCATCCATCAGCTTCAGCCAGCCGGCCGTATAAAAAGCCCGCAGCTGCTCCACATCCCGCAGAGCCTGATCGTAAGGGATGTCATGGATTACCACCTCGAAGAGGCCGCCGAACATCCCGCTGGCAATGATATGGCAGAGGGACTTGTTCAGCGCAGGAACCCTGCGCCCCAGACGGCGCAGAACCTCCATGTACCGGAGGGTGGACTCCACTTCCACCTCGACCATGTTGTGGACGAAATTCTCATAGCTGGTGCCCTCCGCCCCGCGGATCAGAAGCTTTACCGGCTCCCGGTGACGGCAGATATAGTCCACCATCCAATGAACATAGGCGCCCGAATCCACTCCCATATGCTCCGGCTGTTCCTCCTCGGGCCGCTCGGCAAAGGAAATCTGTGTCTCCATAAACCGCCCCATCAGGGCGGCGGCATGAGGCTCCACAATGGAGGCAAACAAAGCCTCCTTACTGGAAAAATAACCATAGAAAGCCCCTGTGGTCACCCCGGCATGCTTCACGATCTGCCGCAGGGAGGCCCCGCGAAACCCCTTTTCCAAAAACTCATCCAAAGCGGCCTGCTGAATCCTTTCCATTGTGTCCGGCAGATTTTCCGGATTTTCCAGCTTTTCCAGCTTTTCTTCCATAGCAGCCTCCCTCGCCGTTTCCCTATGGCGGCGATATATAACAGCGATATATAACAATGTTATAATACGCCGCCCACAAGCCCTTGTCAAGAGCTATGTTGTATTTTTTCGGCGCACCCTTCGGCATGCCATTTGCCGCAGCCGGTTTCATTCTTGATTTTTATCCGGATATAGTATATTTTTGATATAGTACAGCAAAGAAAGGGGGCGGCGCTTTGGAACTGTCCGAGCTGACGGCATATGCCGCGGAAAAATTTCAAATTGCAGAGCAGCGCAAATGGGCAGATTTCCCCGGCTTTTCCGTTTTGGCGGATCCGGAGACAGGGAAATGGCTCGCCCTCCTGATGCGCCAGTGGGATTCCGACACCGGGACGGAAATCCAGAAATGCGATATCAAATGCGGCCGGCAGAACCTTTCTGCGGGTTCGGAGCCCTACCTGTCGCAGCCCTTCCGCATGAAGGGGGAGAAATGGGTGGGCATAAACTTCGACCGCCGCACAAAGCCAGAGGTGGTCTTTCGCCTCTTTGACCGGGCCGTCTACCAAGGCAGACAGCAGGCTTTCACCATTGTGCTGGAAGAAAGGCCGCGGCCAGATACCGGTCCTTACCAGGACATAGTCCTTCCCCCGCCTCCGGCTGCTTTCCGTTTTCCCCGGCCGGAAGAAAAAATCCCTGGGAAAATCCGCGAAATGCAGAAGCTCTACGAATACAGCGACGGCTCCTTCGCGCAGAAATGCCGGAATTTTTACCGGCAGGGCAAATTTATGGAGGATTATGAGGACGATCTGCCCTGGTCCGGCGACTGCAGGCGGTATTTTACCACCTACCACGACCTGACGGTCCGGCAGCTGCGCGGCTATTTTGCCTGGCGGGCGAATGTCCGGAGAGGAATCTTCTCTCCCATCCCCTCCTCCCTCGCTTATCTCTATCTCTATGAACTGTTGAACGGAATCGGAACGACCTCGCCGGAAGACGGCCTCCGGAAAATGCAGGCATTCAAAGCCGGTTTCCTTGATTCCGGCATCGGCGACCCGGCCATCGGCAAAAACCTGCGGCGCTGGATGCTGGACTATGCGGTCCTCCACCATATCCCTGCCAGCCTGGCCCGCACATACGCAGACCCTGCCATAATCGAAAGGGACGCGGCCCTGTCGGCCCTCAAAAGTCCGCAGGCCCACACCGACACGGAAATCTTCTCCGCCCTCTGCACCTTTGCCGGGCCGAAACTCCGGCAGTCCCCTGTGGTAAAAAAGGAGGCGGCAAAGGGAGATCGCCTCTTCGCCTCCGTCTGGCGAAAGGCCTCTGCATCCTATGCCCAGGACGGCAAAGACATCTTCACCGCCTGCTTCGGCGAGCGGAAGTCCTTCCCCTGGCGTCCCCTTGCCAACGCCGTTTATTGGGAAGAAACGCCTCCCGCCGACGCGGACTACGAGCTGGACGAGTGCCGCCTCTACCGCTGCCGGGACGGCGTATGGCAGGAGGAACGCTACGACAGCCTGTATTTTGACCGGGAAAAGCTTCGAGCTCTGGTTCATGAGGCAGACCGGGGGCTTCGCCGATACCTAAAAACCGGCCATTACCTCCACGAAAACCCTTCGGAGGCCTGGGCTTCGCCCTATGCGCAAGCGGCGGCGGCCGAGGACCGGCAGACGGAGATCGAGGCTGCGCGGCCGAAAATTTCCATCGACCTCTCCGCCCTGGATCAGATCCGGCAGGATTCCCGCATCACCAGGGACAGCCTGCTGATCGGAGAGGAAACGGATCCCCCTGTGGAAGAGCCTGCCCCGCCCACCGTTTCGGCTCCTGCTGTGCCCCAGGCCGCAGGCGGCGCTTTCCCAGGTCTTCCCGATCCCTACTTACAGATTCTTTCGGCCCTCCTGCGGGGAGAGTCCGCAGAAACCTATATAAGCGTCGGCCGTCTGATGCCTTCTGTCGTTGCCGACGCGATCAACGAGGCTTTTTTGACGAAATCGGAGATAACATCCTCGCATGCGACGGCAATACCATCACCCTGGTGGAGGACTACCGGGAGGACGCCGCGCAGATGCTGAGAGGAATCATAGAGGAATAGACAGATGAATGAACCAATAAATAAGCCAATAAATAAACCAATAAATGAGCAGATAAATAGGCAGATGCTTGAACAGCGAAAAGAGGAACACAAAAAAGTGCCCCGGCGAATTGCCCAGGCCATCCTGAATTCCTTAAAGGGAGGCGTGGTTCCCCGCATCGGCCTGCCCTATATCACAGTGGGAAGAAAAAATGAGATCGAAGCCCTGCTTCACGACGTAGATATTATCACGGAGGGCGGAGCCTCCTTCCGCTTTATCGTAGGCCGATACGGCTCCGGCAAGAGCTTCCTGCTCCAGACGATCCGCAACTATGTAATGGAGAGAGGCTTTATCGTGGCCGATGCGGACCTCTCTCCGGAGAGACGGCTGCAGGGAACCCGCGGCCAGGGACTGGCCACCTACCGGGAGCTGATTGGCAACCTTTCCACGAAGACCAAGCCGGAGGGCGGGGCCCTGACCCTGGTGCTGGACCGGTGGATCAGCAGCGTCCAGGCCGAGGCTGTGCAGGAAACGGGGCTGGAGCCGGGCGATCCAG
>CALWRE010000006.1 GCA_944383835.1 uncultured Lachnospiraceae bacterium
TGGGCGAGGGGAGCTTCGGCAAGGTCTATGAGGTGATCCGGGAGGATTTCGGCGAGACCTACCGGGCGGCCTTAAAGATCATCACCGTTCCGCAGAGCGAGGCGGAGATCCAGGCGGCGCTGGAGGAAGGAATGAGCCCCCGGGAGGCGGAGCAGTATTTCTACAGCATGGTGGAGGATATCGTCCGCGAATTCGCCCTGATGGCGAAGGTAAAGGGAACCGCCCATGTGGTCAGCTACGAGGATCACCAGGTGGTTCGCCATGAACAGGGTATCGGCTGGGATATTCTGATTCGGATGGAGGAGCTGACGCCTCTTCTGGCTTACGCTTATGCCCATCCTTTCACCCGGCGGGATGTGATCCGGCTGGGCATCCATATGTGCAGGAGCCTGGAGCTGTGTCAGAAGTACAACATCATCCACCGGGACATCAAGCCGGAGAACATCTTTGTGTCGGAGAACGGGGATTTCAAACTGGGAGATTTCGGCATCGCCCGCACGGTGGAAAAGACCATGTCCGGTCTGTCGAAAAAGGGTACCTATAATTACATGGCCCCGGAGGTCTATAAGGGGCTGGAGTATGGCTTCAGCGTGGATATCTATTCCCTGGGCATTGTGCTCTACCGCCTGTTAAACAAAAACCGGGTGCCTTTCCTGCCGCCTGCGCCCCAGCCCCTGACCTACGGAGACCGAGAGCGGGCTCTGGCCCGGCGGATGAGCGGGGAGGCCTTCCCGCCGCCCTGCTATGGCAATGGCCGGCTGGGGGAAATTGTGCAAAAGGCGGCGGCCTACGATCCGAAGGACCGCTATTCCAGCCCCGGACAAATGCGCCAGGAGTTGGAGGCCATTCTCTACAGCGAAGAGGATGCATCGGTGATCTATCCCGAGGGGGACGAGATTGTCCTGAAGGAAAATATCTACGCCACGATGAAAGGGCTGAGGCTTCAGGGACGGCCTCAGGGACAGAGAGAGGACGACACGGACATGGACGCCGGCGAGGCCACCGAAAGTACGTTATCAGCCTTTGGGCAGCGGCGGAATGCCAGCGGCGGGAAACGCGAAATGGCAGCGGGCGGCGATAGAGCAGAGGGAAACGGAAAGAACGGCGGAATAAGCGGCGGGAATGCCGGCGCTGTTTTCGGAGAAGCTGCGGGGAAAAGGACAGAAGAAGACGAAGGAGACGAAGGAGAGGAAGAAAAGACCCTGTCCGTCTTTGGCAATTCCGGAAAAAAAGATCCCGGAAAAAGCGCTGTTGACAAAAGCAATCGCAGCAAAAGCAATACCGGCAAAAGCAATCCCGGCCAAAACAAAGCCGGCAAAAGAAAGACGTCGGGCGGCAAAAAGGGACTGCTCATCGCCCTGGGTGCGGCGGTCGTGGTGGTGGCGGTCGCGTTTCTCATCCCTATGCTGGGCGGCCGGGGAGGCCAGGGGGGAATGAACCAGCCGGCGGAAACGGCGGGGACGCAAGGCACCGTCAGCCTTCTGGAGCAGCAGGCGGAGCAGACCGAGCGCGCTTATGCCCTGTATCAGACCATGTCCTATGACGAATGCATTTCCTATGTGGAGAATGACCTTACCCTGGGGAGTGAATTTATCGATGACGATATGCGGGCGCAGCTTCTAGAGATCCTGGCGGTCTGCTATTACGAAAAGGAAGATTACGCGGGAGCCGCTTCGTATTTTCGCATGAGCGCCGTGGGCGGCGAGATGCGGGAAAGCGCGGCCAGGGATTACGCGGTCTGCCTGGCCCGCCTGGGGTCTCTGTCCGAGGCGCGGGACGCCCTGGCCCAGCTGAGGGAGATGGGGGCCAATTCCGACGTGACCCGCTATGTGGAGTGCGAGCTTGCCACCGCCCAGGGGGAGTATCAGGAGGCGGATACTCTCTATCAGGAACTCCTGGAGGACGGGGAAGACGAGGTGATCCTGCGCCTGACCTTGATCTCCTATATACGGATGCTTCTCTATGAGGCCAGGGCAGAGCAGGCGGGAAGTTTCATGGGCGACGTACCGGCCGTCCATACCCTGGAGGAGGCGGAGAGCCGGATTGAACCGCTGGGCCTGTCCTACAACACCAGTCTGTATGAGATGGTCGGGGAAATCTACAGCATCGGAGCGGATAAGGTATATTGGGAAATCCTGGGGTGGGCCGTGGAGGATGCGGACATAAGCCGGTATACGGACAAAGCCTGCAGCGCCTTTGACCGGGTGGCTTCCCTGGGGATCCAGAAGGAATATCTCTATACGAACCAGTATGTCCTGTATTACAGCGCTGGCCGTCTGAGCGAAGCGGGCGCGGCACTTGACCGGATGGAGGAGGCTTTCCCGGACAGCTATCTGCCCCATGCCCTGCGCGGCATCCTGTACATTACCCAGGAAGGGGAAAAGGCGGAGGCAGAGCGGGACTACCAGGCTGCTCTGGCCGAGTATGAGCGGGCCGGAGAACTTTTGACCAGCACCGACGACCGGAGCTATTACGAGCAGCTGGGCAGTCTCATCGAGCAGCTGCGGTCCGGCGGCTGGCTGTAAGCGTAGTTTAATCCAGATTCTCGCCGTTAGTCTCGATAACCTTCTTATACCAGTAGAAGGAATCCTTCTTATAGCGCTTCATGGTTCCGTTTCCTTCGTCGTCCCGGTCTACATAGACGAAGCCGTACCGCTTTTTCATCTCGCCGGTGCCGCTGGAGACCAGATCGATGCAGCCCCACATGGTATAGCCCATCAATTCCACGCCGTCTAACTCCACTGCGTCTTTCATCGACTGGATATTCTGGCGCAGATAATCGATGCGGTACTGGTCGTGGATGGTATCGTCCGCTTCTTTGACATCATTCCAGCCGATTCCGTTTTCCACGATCCAGAGAGGCTTGTGATAGCGGTCGTAGAGGGTGTTCAGGGCGATCCGCAGGCAGCAGGGGTCGGTGGCCCAGCCCCATTCATTGCTCTCCAGGTAAGGGTTCTTTACGCCCAGGGATAAGTTCCCGCCGGCAGCCTCCTGGTTATGGGTGGTCAGGGTGTTGGAGCCATAGCAGGAAAAGCTGAGGAAATCTGCCGGATAGGTGCGCAGCAGCTCATAGTCCTCCGGCGTATCCACCAGGACGATTCCTTCCCTCTCATATTTTTTCAGCTGATAGGAGGGATAAAAGCCGCCGGTCTGCACGTCTGCAAAAAATAGGGTCTCATGCATCTTTTTCATCAGGAGCAGCTGGTCGGCCGGATCGCAGGTCATGGCGTAGTTGCAGGGGTACAGGAGCATCTGGCCCACCCGGATCTCCGGGTCGATCTCGCGGGCGGCCCGCACGGTCTTTGCACTGGCGACAAACTGGTTGTGCGCCCCCTGGGCCTTATTCTGCGGCGTATCCTTGAGCAGGCCGCTGCCCGTGGGGATCATTTGGATCCCGTTGATCTCATTGAAAGTGAGATAATATTTTACTTTTCCCTTATAGCGCTCAAAGCAGACCCGCGCATAGCGTTCAAACAGGTCGATGCATTTTCGGCTGGCCCAGCCGCCGTATTTGACGGACAGATTTACAGGAGGATCGAAGTGGGCCAGGGTGACCAGAGGCTCGATGCCATAACGGCGGCATTCGTCAAACACCCGGTCGTAAAAGGCTAGGCCGGCCTCGTTGGGCTGCTCGTCGTCTCCGTTGGGGAAGATGCGGCTCCAGCTGATGCTGAGGCGGAAGGTCTTAAAGCCCATCTCGCCCATCAGGGCAATGTCTTCTTTATAGTGGTGATAAAAATCCGTCGCCTCATGGCTGGGGTAGTATTCACCCGGCAATATCGCCGGAACCGCCCCGTCCGGCAGGGAGAGATTGGCGCCAAAGGCGATGGGAACGGAACCCGTCTCGCCGGTCGCCGGATTTTTCCAGGTGATCCTTCGGGGCTTCATATGGCTTCCGCTGGTCATCACGTCTGTGATGGCCAGTCCTCTGCCGTCTTCGTCGTAGCCTCCTTCGTACTGGCAGGCGGCGGTTGCCCCGCCCCACAAAAAGTTATCGGGAAATCCGCTCATTTCATTGCTCCTTTCTCAAGTCTTAGGCATTAGGCCGCAGCACTCTCTTCGCCGTTGATGTCTTCTTTTGTAAATCCGAAGAAGTAGGTAATTACAGCGGAAACGATCATGGCCAGGACGCTTGCGATCGTTCCGTTGATCATATTGGCCGTTCCACCCGCCGTGTAGGACAGGGGAGCCAGAACCAGGATGGAAATCATAACGTGGTAGGTTACATGGGTAAAGCCGGCGTACAGGCCGCCTACCAGGCCGCCGATGGCAAGGCCGATGAAGGGTCTCTTATAGCGGATGCCGATGCCGTAGAGGGCCGGCTCGGTGATGCCGCTGAGCAGGCCGGTGAGCATGCAGCTGAGTCCCAGGGCTTTGTCATCTTTATTTTTCAGCCGCAGGGCAGCGCCCAGGGCCATGCCGCAGCAGGCAAACATGGAGACTCCTCCGCCGATAAATACCAGGGTATCCGTTCCGGTTGCTACCAGGGTGGAGATGGCCATCAGGACGATGGGGCCGTGCATGCCGGTCAGTACCATAAAGCTGTAGGCAGCGCCCATCAGTCCAACGGCAAAACCGCCGCCGACGCTGGAGAACCAGTTCAGGAATTCCGCCAGATAGATGCCGATGAAATTGCCCAGAGGCGCCAGGGCGCACAGGGTAATGGGCAGCATCACCAGGATCGTAAGGAACGGCGTGAAGATCGTGCTGATCACGGTCGGAACATACTTGCTGAAAAATTTATGGACGTAGCTCATAACCCATACGGACAGCAGGATCGGCATGATGGTGGTGGAATAATTATTCAGAGCGCAGGGAATCCCGAATACGGTAAACGATACGTCTGTTCCCACCATGGCAACGAAATCTGGGGCAAGCATGATGCCGCCGATAAACATGCCGAGAACCGTCGAGGTATTCAGCTTCTTTGCCGCCGTATATCCCAGGTAGATGGGGAAGAAATAAAAGCCTGCGTCGTATACGAAGTCCAGCAGTATCGCCAGATTGCTGTCCGACGGGAGGATATTCAGGATATCCGGCCCCAGGATTGCACCGATGGTGCGAAACAGGGCGGCCGCCATGATAATCGGGATGAGGGGGGCGATGGAGCCGGACAAGTAATTCAGGATATTGGATCCGATCTTTTTAGGCGTCAGCTTTTCCTTCGGACCGTCCGGATTCTCATCCAGGACCTTCTGGGACTGAAGACCGGTCTGGGCGCAGACAGCGGCGTAGACCTTGGGTACGTTCTGCCCGATAATGACCTGGAACTGGCCTCCGCTGACGACGACGCCCAGAACTCCCTTGATTTTTTTGACCTCCTCCTGATTGGGAATGTTATTATCCTTCAGGGTGAAGCGAAGGCGGGTCATGCAGTGGGTCACAGAGGTGATATTGTCTTTTCCTCCTACCGCCGCGACGACTTTTTCAGCAATCTGTTCATTTGTGTTAGCCATAACGATTCTCCTTTCCATGTTTGCATGGTTTTTATCCTTACACGGCAGGCGCGCTTCTGGCCGTGCAGCTTTCCTGTCTGAAAATAAGAAAGCCCCCGCAGAGCCGGTTTCCCGGCTCCACAGAGGCTCGTACCCAGGACCTTTAAGGCTTTCGCCGATCCCGGTCATACACCTTCTTTAGAACAAATGCGGTTTATATGTAAAATCAGATAAAGCTTTTCTTCTTCCGTCAGAGTGCTGTGCCACTTCTCTTCGATGTGGGCGGCAATCCGTTCGACGCAGACGTTAATCTCCGGAAATTCTTCCCGAAGAGAATTGTATATCTGCAGGTTGTCGCTGTCGATCACTTCTTTTTTATGAATCCGCTGAAACAGATACTGGAGGTGAGTGGCGTAGCGCGAATAGTTGAAGGAATCCCGGTCGATCATAATGTGAAACGTTTTTTCAATGATCAGGGTAATGTCCTCCAGCATCTCTTCATCCCGGCGGCTCTCTTCATAATCGGCAGCCTCTTCCGTTACCTTGCTGTTGAGCAGGCTCATGGCGATGGCCACGGTTTCTTCCTCCGGAAGATGGATATGAAATTCCGTCAGGATGCGCCGGACGGTATAACTGCCGATCCGGTATTCCCGCGGGAAGTTCTGCTTTACGTCGTAGGCCAGAGGCATCTTCACCCGTATTTTCTTTCGCGCCCGTTCCAGTGCGAAATTGATGTGATCGGCCAGAGTGGCGAACAGGTTCGGGCTGAGTTCATAGGGCAGCTCGTTGCGGGCAATCTCCACAATCTCCGCCGTAAATTCCAGCACCTTGGCAGGGATATCCTGCAGCAGCGGCTGATAGCGGTCGTCCACCTCGTAAAAGGTGCGCTCGATTTCCGCCAGCGGAATCTCCCTTGGAAGTTTTCCGAAGCCGATGCCCTTCCCCATGGCGATGATTTCCTGGCCTATGCTGTCTTTACAGACCACAGTATTGTTGTTGATACTGCGAATCGCAAGCATGTACTCCCCTCCCGCCGCAGACCTGGTGAAAATAAAAAAGCTCTCCAAAGCAACGCATGCCAATAATATGACACAGAATCATGCCTCGAAGAGTAACACTCTGCAATTATGTAACAATGTCGGAATCATCCTCATGCCCCTTGCGGGTAACACAGTAAATTCTTAAAACGTTATAAAGTGGGACATGGGTTTTGTCAATTGTCAGGTTTGACAAATTTGACCAGTCCTGTTTGTATAAAATGCAAAAATGTAAGACGCATCCGGACAGATGCGGTATAAACGCTGCGCGGAACATTTGTCCTCTGCCAGGACGAATCTATTCCGCGCAGCAAATATTTTACTCAAGAATTTAAAACCGCCCATTTCAGCCCCGCACAGTTCAGCGCAAGGACCGTACTGTTTCGGTCTAACGGCAAGGGGCCGCCCTCCATGGTAAATATTGCGCCGCCTGCCTCCTCCAGGATGATGCGGGCGGCATTGTGATCCCAGGGGGAGGACCGCATCGCGACGAACAGATCGGCCCGGCCGGCGGCCACCTCGCAGATTTCCAGGGCCACAGATCCCAGGCAGCGCACGCCGCGGACCTTTCGGGCCAGCTGCAGCAGCTGCTTTTGGAAGGGATGCTCGTCCAGGAAGGTGGGCTGCACGCCCGGCGTGGTCAGCAGCAGCTCCTCCATCTGCCGGCGGCTGGAAACGTGCAGCGGCGTCTGATCCTGCCAGGCTCCGCCTCCAGACTTCGCCCAGTACAATACCTGGCGTTCCACGTCCAAGACAAGGCCGAACAAGGGCTGGCTTCCGTCCCAGCATCCGATGGAAACGGCAAAATTCCGGCGCTGGCTGATAAAATTGGTGGTGCCGTCTATGGGGTCTAAATACCAGGCTGCGCTGCCGTCCTTACGGTCATTGTTCTCCGGCGGATATTCTTCTCCGACGATGACGTCGTTTGGGAAAGCAGAGTGAATTTCTTTGCGCAGAAAGGTTTCAATTCTTTGATCCCAATCGGTGACCAAATCCTGCGGACCGGATTTCTGACGGACCGAAAACTCCTGCAGGAGGCTCTCCCGCAGCATGGCTCCCGCCTTGCCAATGATATTGTTTGCAACTTCAAATCGATTCATCTTTCACCTTCTCCGCGTACTTTTTTTAATCGAACCATATTCCGGCGTTCTTGTCAAGAAGGAATCGCAGATTCACCAGAGCACATGCAGATCGGCGTTGCGATAGGAGGGAACGGTGCTGTGCGCTTTGATAAACTGCGCGGTTAAATCCGGCATTTCGATGCCGCCCCTCCACAGAACGGGGCACTTCCTCAGCATCTCATAGCCGCCTGTCCCGGTAGCCCTGTAGTTGCTGGTGCAGAGACGAAACGTCCCGCTCCCTAAGGGGGAGCCGTCCAGACGGGTGAGGCGAACCACGCGGCTGCCCACCGGGCGGCGCAGGTCAAAGGTGTAGGCCAAACCGGCATAAAAGTCATAGTTATAGTGTTCTACCTTGGGCGACAGGAAGCTTTCGGCTATCTGGGGCTGTCCGTCCTTCAGGGTAAAATAGGAGGCGCATCGCTCCAGGGCCTGACGCAGGACTTCCTCTGTCACTTCCAGAACCACCAGCGTATTGGCAAACAGGTAGGCCGCGGTCACGCCCCGCATGGTCACGGGGGAGGCCAGTCCCACAGGGTCATTGCCCAGACTGGTGCAGGAAAAATCCGCCCCTGTCGCATCTAGCTGCACCTGGTTGAACAGGGCCGCCACCTGGCTGCCGCAGAGGGCGGCCTCCAGTTTTCCCTCCGGGGGAATGGAATGCGCCAGCTCTCCGATGGGCTGGTCGAGCCAGTCCTGGACGGCGGCCTCCAATGGCAGCAGGCTTTGACAGGGCTCTTCCAAATGCGTGTTCCCCACCGGTGCCAGCTGGGAGCAGAAACGCGTGCGGGAGCCGTCCCACGATCCGGAAATATAAAAAAAACGGCCGGCGCCCGCGGGGGGCTGGACAGCGTATGTGCCATACAATTCCACTCCTTCCACCGCCATATGCTGATGGGCGCAAAGAAGCAGGTCGAACTCTAATTCGCGGGCAATCTTACAGCCAATATGCTCGCCGCTGTCCGAGAGCAGCTGTCCGGTATCCAGCGCCTCTTCAAAGCCGCCGTGGCAGATGCAGATGCAGACGTCGCACTGGGGCCTAAGGGCGGCGCAGGCCGCCTGCGCCGCAGAGAATGCATCGGTGACCCGCAGGTATTCCAGGTTCTGCGGCTGCTCCCAGACGTTCACAAAATCCGTGACGATCCCGGTGACGCCTACCCGCAGCCCATTGGCCAGAGTCCGAACGGCCCAGGGGCGAAGGGGCAGCTCCCCTCGCCGGTCCTCCACATTGGCGCAGAGGCATGTTCCGTCCATGGCCTTTAAATAGTCCCGGAGAACCTCATACCCGAAGTTAAAGTCATGATTTCCCAGAGTAAAGTAATCCAGGCCCATGGCGTTAAAGGCGGCGGCCACCGGGTGAAGAGGCCACTCGCTGCGGTGCTCCAGGTAATACTGGATGAGGGGCGTTCCCTGCAGGGAATCGCCTCCGTCCAGCACCAGGGTGTTTCCATCCTTCTCGATCTGGGCGGCCAGATTGAGAAGGCCGGAATCCTCCGGGCGGTTGGAGGCATAGTCCACCGGAAAAATATGTCCATGGGTGTCCGACGTATAATAGATTTGAAGTGCTTTCTCCATATTTCCCTCCTGCTTTATCCTCTGGCCAGCTTCACGCGGATTTTCGTGGAAATCCACTCCACGATGAGAACCAGCACGATCAGTCCGGCCAAAATGGCTCCCGCCTCTTCCCAGCGGTAGGAATTCATCGCAAAAATCAAGGGTGCGCCGATGCCGCCGGCGCCGACCAGGCCGAGGACCGTCGCGTCGCGCAGGTTGATGTCAAAGCGGTAGATAGCCGTGGAGGCGAAATTGGGCATCAGCTGGGGCAGTATGCCGTAACGGATTTTCTGCCAGGTGGTGCAGCCGGCCGCGTCCAGGGATTCCAGCACCCGCACGTCCAGATCCTCGATGGCTTCGATGTACATCTTGCTTACCATGCCGACGGAGCACAGAGACATGGTCAAAAGGCCGGCGAAGGCGCCGGGGCCGGTAACGCGGATGAACATCAGTCCGTAAACGAAGGCCGGAACCGTCCGGACCGCCATGATGATGATCCGTCCCAGGAAAGCCACGGGCTTAGGCGTAAGGTTGGAGGCCGACAGGAAGGCCAGGGGGACGGAGATAATTGCGCCTACCACGGTGCCCAGGAAAGCGATGCAGATCGTCTCCAAAAGCAGATAGGGAACGCCCTGGGTGGTCAGGTTGAATAAAATCTCCGTATCCGGATGAAAGATGCCCGACAGGATATTCCAGGCGATTAAGGCTCCGTTTTGCGTCGTTCCGGCCGTCTCCACCGCGGAACCGCTCCAGACCAGCAAGGCAATCACGGCCAAAGCGACTGCCAGCTCAAAGATCCAGCGGCGGGGCCGCTGTTCATATGCAGCTTCAATGCGTTTGTTCATCGTGCTCCTCCTTTATACCAGCCGTTTGCGGGCGGCGCGGCTAATGGTTTCAATTATAAATACCGTAACGAACAGGGCCAGCAGAATCATTCCCACGCTGGAATATTCCCTCCATCCGATCTTTTCATTGAGAATCAGCCCCAGGCCGCCGGCGCCCACATAGCCCAGAATGGAGGCGTAACGGACATTGCCCTCGAAGCAGAACAGGCAATTGGAGATGTAGGAGGGAAGGACCTGGGGAACGATGGAGCTGATGAAAGCCTGCGCCTTGGAAGCGCCCATGGCCTCCATCGCCTCGAAGGGCCCCATGTCCACCGTCTCGATCTCTTCGTAGAGAATCTTGCCGATGTAGGCGAAGGTGAAAATGGCGATGGCAGTGGTGCCCGCCAGGGTGCCCAGGCCGAAAATATAGGTGGCAATCAGGGCGGAAACCAGGGTGGGCAGGGTACGGATAATGCTCAGCAGCAGCCGCATGGCGGAGACCACCACCCGGTTGTGAATGATGTTGGTGGAGGCCAGCATGGCGAAAGGCACCACCAGGACGGAGCCGATGAAGGAACCCAGCAGAGACATTTTAATGGTGTCAAAAAGGGGCTGCCAGATCTGGGGCATATAATCCCATTCCGGGGGAATCATCTGGTCCAGGATCACAAAGAATTCGCGTATACGATTTACTAAAACGCTTAGGTCAAAACCGGTAATGTTTACGGACAGCACGGTTAAAGCCAGGAAGATCACCGCCGCCAGCGGGGCGCGGGAACGGGGCTTTTTGATCTGCTTGCCATTGGGGAGGGTAAGGGTTTTGGGTGGAAAAATCTTATCGTATACGCTCATGCCGATTCCTCCTGCTTTCCCTGGTAAATGGAATCCAGCACCGCCTGGTCTACCTGGGATGCAGGGCCGTCGTAGACGATCTCGCCCGCCCGGATGCCGACGACGCGGGTCGCATACTGGAGGGCCAGCTCCACATGGTGGATATTGATCAGCACGGTGATATGCATATCCCGGTTGATGCGCTGAAAATCGTCCATGACCTGCTTGGCCGTCACGGGGTCCAGGGAGGCGACCGGCTCGTCCGCCAGGATGATCTGCGGATTTTGAGCCAGGGTGCGGGCCAGGGCCACGCGCTGCTGCTGGCCGCCGGACAGCTGATCCGCCCGGACGAAGGCCTTGTCCAGAATGCCCATCTGGTCCAGGGCCTCCAGAGCCTTCAGCTTTTCGTCCTTGGTAAAGATACCAAAGGCCGCCCGCCACCAGGGGAGGTCGGGGACAAAGGCGGTGAGCACGTTTTTGATGACGGTGGTGCGGGTGATCAGATTAAAGGACTGGAAGATCATGCCGATTTTCCGGCGGAATTTGCGCAGGCTTTTTCCATGGAGGCTCATAACGTTGGTGCCGTCCACAGTCAGCTCGCCCTGGGTGATATCGTGCATCCGGTTGATGGTGCGGATCAGGGTGGACTTGCCCGCGCCGGACAGGCCGATGATGGCCACAAACTCCCCCTGCTCAATCGTTAAGTTAATGTGCCGCAGGGCCTCATATCCATTGGGATAGCGTTTCGCTACCTCTTTAAATTCAATCATTGCTTCGCTCCATTCTAATCGAAAGAAGGGAGGACGTTATGGCCTCCCTCTCTCGATTCTGATTTCTGTTTTGATTCGATTCAGCCTGCGCTGTTTAAGGACTGGATCATCTCCTGGGCAGCCCGCTCGGAATCATAGTCCGAGGACTCCGCCCACTGATAGCCGTTGTGGCTGTAGATGGCGATGACCGCTTTGCCCTCCTCGGTGTTGCCGATGTTGATGAAGGCCTGTCCCAATGCCTGACGGAAGGCGTCATCCATAATAGGGGAAGTCTTGCTGACGCTGATGGTGTCGTTGTAGATCGCGGGGGTAACGCCCACCACAGCCGTGTCCTCCCAGATGCTGTTGGTCATTCCGTACTCGCCGGTCCACTCGTCCTCGTAGTCCCGGCGGGCGTCCGCGTAGGTGCAGACGATATCCACCTGGCCGGAGGCCAGACGGGCGAAGGCGCTGCCGTAGGAATCGGACTGTACGGCATGGGGCAGGTCGGTGATGTTCCTGTCAAAATTCTCTTGGAGCCACAGGGAAGGGTAGATATAACCGGCAGGAGAGGAAGAATTGGCTACGCTCCAGTTGGCGCTGCTTACGTCTTCCCAGGTCAGGGCCTCGCCGGCGTTAATCTTGGCAGCCAGCTCCTGGCCTTTCTCCGAAGGGCCGGCGATCATCAGGGCACGGTAGCTGGTGACCTGCTCGGTGGTAGGCTCGGTGGGCGCGTTGTCGTTCCAGTCCTTGGCGCTGTCGGAATCGATGGACAGGCCGTCGCGGGTGGCGGTGAGCAGCACGTCGCAGCCGTCGTCGTAGAGCACGTAGGTGCCGCCGGGGATCAGACCCACATCGGCGGTGCCGGCGGACAGGGCCT
>CALWRE010000007.1 GCA_944383835.1 uncultured Lachnospiraceae bacterium
GGGACGAACCTCTCTGAGCGAAGCGAATCCCCTGGCGGGGATGTTTTTCCAGCGGGAACTGGAAGAAAGGGCCTGGCAGATGGCGAAGGGGCGGATTCCGGTTCAGCTCTACGGGGATTACCGGGAGGGACGGTTAAGCTCCGGCCTGGGGGAAGTGATTCCCGACATCCGGGGGGCCTATTCTTACGGAAATCTGCGGGAGATACTGCCTGGGGAACTGGGGACGGCCATCGCCGAGGGGATTTCCGCCTTTGGCCGGCAGATACGCGGCTTTGACCGGGAGGACGCCGTTCTCTCCGGGGTGGAGAGCCGGACCTCGTCGCCGGTGCGCGTTCTGCGGGATGAAAACAGGGAATCCGCCGTTCGCGGGCTCTACCCCTGCGGGGAAGGAGCCGGCTATGCGGGAGGCATTACCTCGGCGGCGGTGGACGGAATCAAAACGGCCCAGGAGATTGCCGGGCGCTATGCGAAACCATAAGAGAATATCGTTATACATAAAAAAGGAGAACAGCCATGACAAATACAGGATTGATACTGGAAGGAGGGGCGCGCCGCGGCGTGTTTACCTCGGGGGTACTGGATTTTTTTATGGAAAAGGGACTGTATCTGCCCTATGTGGGCGGGGCCTCGGCCGGCGCCTGCAATGCCATCGACTACGTTTCCCGGCAGATCGGACGGACCCGCGACTGCATGATCCCCAAGGACCGGTCGGAGAGCTATGTGAGCCTGGGAAAGACCCTGCGCAAGCACACCCTCTTCGATATGGATATGGTTTTTGACGAGTTCCCCCGCAAAACCTACCCCTTTGATTTCGATACATATTTTAAGTCGCCGATGAAGTGCGATATTGTGGTGACCAACTGCCTGACCGGGGAGGCGGAATATCTGGACGACAGGGAAGATCCGGACCGGCTTTTGAAGATTGTCCGGGCCTCCAGCAGCCTGCCGGTGCTGACAAAAATCGTCGAGGTGGACGGGACGCCTTACTGCGACGGCGGGGTGGCGGACCCGATTCCTTTGTTTCATGCGATGAAGCTTGGCTACCGCAAAAACATCGTGGTGCTGACGAGGGGGAAGGGCTACCGCAAGTCCTATTCGGCCAGGGCCCACCGCGTCTACAAGGTAGCCCTGCGCCAGTATCCGAAGCTTCGCGAAAAGCTGGATACCCGTCACGAGCCATACAATAAGCTGATGGAATATCTGGAGCTGCAGGATAGGGAAAATACCGGGCGGGTGCTGGTATTCCGGCCGGAGCTGCCGACCATCGGCAGGGCGGAGCAGAATAAGGAAAAGCTCAACGCCTTTTACCTCCACGGCTACAACATGGCGAAGGAGAGATGGGACGAGGTCCGCGCCTTCGTAGAAGGATGAAAGAGAAAGGATTAAACTATGACAGAACAGGAAATTCAGAGAATCAACGAGCTGTACCATAAGGCGAAGGCGGAGGGCCTGACCACCGAGGAGGTGGTCGAGCAGGCCAATCTGCGCCAGGTCTATATCCGGACCATCCGCGAAAATCTGCGGGGGCATCTGGAGAATATCAGCATCCAGGAGGCAGACGGGACGATCACGCCTCTTCGCCGCAAGAAGAAGGACTGAAGACGGACTGAGGTTTGCATTTCGCCGAAAGCTGTGATAGAATACCCATTAGACGAAAGGATCGACATATAAATGGAAAATACGACAAATCTTGCCGGGGATCCCGGCATTTTGGCAGCCCCGCAGACGGAGCCGGACCGGCAGTTTTATTTTATGGACCTGTGCCGGGATCTGGTTTCGGCCAGGGCGATGGAACTGGGGCGGCCGCTTACGGCCAGCGTCCAGACCTTCGGCTGCCAGATGAACGCCAGGGATTCCGAGAAACTCCTGGGAATTCTGGAGCAGATCGGTTTTGTGCCCAGGGAGGACGAGGAGGCGGACCTGGTTCTCTATAATACCTGCACGGTCCGGGACAACGCCAATCAGAGGGTCTACGGCCGCCTGGGCTATGTACACAGTCTGAAGAAAAAAAATCCGGAAATGCTCATCGCCCTCTGCGGCTGCATGATGCAGGAAGAAACGGTTATTGAGAAAATCCAAAAAAGCTACCGCTTTGTGGATATTATTTTCGGCACCCACAATATCTATAAGCTGGCCGAACTCCTTTACCGGAGGCTTACCGGTTCGTCGATGGTGGTGGATGTGCAGAAAGAAGCTACGGCTGTGGTGGAGACCCTGCCGGTGGACCGCAAATATCCTTATAAATCCGGCGTCAATATCATGTACGGCTGCGACAATTTCTGCAGCTACTGTATTGTCCCTTACGTGCGGGGGCGGGAGCACAGCCGCCGCCCGGAGGAGATTATCGAGGAGATCAAGAGGCTGGTGGACGACGGCGTTATCGAGGTGATGCTGCTGGGGCAGAACGTCAATTCCTACGGACGAAAGCTGGAGGAGCCGATTTCCTTTGCCGAGCTTCTGCGAAGGGTGGAGGCCATCGACGGCCTGCGGCGGATCCGCTTCATGACCTCCCATCCGAAGGATCTCTCGGACGAGCTCATCGCTGTGATGCGGGATTCTAAGAAAATCTGCCGCCATCTGCACCTGCCCCTGCAGTCGGGCAGCTCCCGCCTGTTAAAGCTGATGAACCGCCATTATGATAAGGAGCAGTATCTGGCCCTGGTGGAAAAGATCCGCCGGGAAATTCCGGATATCTCCCTGACCACCGATATCATCGTCGGTTTCCCCGGTGAGACCGAGGAGGATTTTGAGGATACCCTCGACGTGGTGCGCCGGGTGCGCTACGACAGCGCCTTTACCTTCCTCTATTCCAAGAGAACCGGAACCCCTGCCGCCGCCATGGAAAATCAGATCCCCAAGGAAGTGGCGCAGGCCCGCTTTGACCGGCTTTTGGCCCTGGTTTCCCAGATTTCGCGGGAAATGAGCGCCAGGGATACCGGACGGGTGATGGAGGCTTTAGTGGAGGGAATCGATACCCAGCACGAGGGGCTGGTGACCGGCCGCCTCGGCAACAATATTATGGTGCATTTCCCCGGCACGGGGAAGCTGATCGGAAAGATTGTACCGGTGCGGCTTCTGGAATCCAAGGGATTTTATTACATGGGAAGAATGGAAGAAGAGTGAGATGAGGAACGTACAGAGGAAAAAAAGCAGATGGACGATAGGTAAAAGAATGGCGGCGGTTTCGCTTTGTTTTTTGATGCTTTTCTCTTTCGCCGGGATATCCGCCGCCGATACGGCGGAGGCGGCAGGAGAGGAAACAGCCCCCGCAAGCGTAAAGGAGATGCTCGTCGTAGGGGAGGAGGAAACGAGGGACGCCTGGGTCATTGCCTTTGAGGCCCTGAATGTGCGCCGCTTCTGCTATCCGCAGGCCACGATTGTCGGAAGCTTCGCCGCCGGACAGAAGATCACGGTTACCGGCCCTGCCGTTTACGGCTTCTACCCGGTCACCGGAACCGATGCCGAGACGGGGCAGACCATCGAGGGATACTGCAGTGCGGATTACATCTCCCTGATGGAATATACCGACGATGCGGTCCGTCTCGACGTGGTCCTCTATAAGCAGACGGACGGGCGCTGGGGAGATCTCTATCTGGGCGAGTCGGATTATACGCTGGCGGAGATCGGCTGCACCACCACCTGCTTTGCCATGTGCGAATCCTATCTGACCGGCACGGAGGTAGAACCCGACGCGATGATGGAGCAGCTGGTCTATTCCAATGAGGGCAATCTCTACTGGCCGGAGGATTATTATCAGTATTATGGAACGGATTACCTGACCAAGATTTACCAGAAGCTTCACCAGGGGATTCCGGTGCTGATCGGCTCCCGGCGAAACAGCGGCGGCCAGCATTGGGTGCTGGTGACCGGCTTTGATCCGGGCGATAAGGAGATCGATTCCGCCTCGGATCTGCGGGCCGCCGATTTCATCATCAACGATCCTGGTTCCGGGCGGACCTCCCTGGACCAGTTTTTCCGGGATCTTCCCCGCTATATCAAAATCGCTTATTATATCGGTCAATAGACGAGACGAAAGAGAGAGGGCGCTGCGGCGGCTGTCCGTGCGAAAATCGCGAATGGCTGCAGCGGCCCCTTGTTTTCACGGAGGAAATAATTGTGGCGCTTTCACCAATGATGCAGCATTATCTTGAAACGAAACGACAGTATCCGGACTGCATTTTATTCTACCGTCTGGGCGACTTCTACGAAATGTTTTTCGAGGACGCGGAGACGGTGTCCAGGGAACTGGAGCTTACGCTGACCGGGAAGGACTGCGGCCTGCCGGAGCGGGCCCCGATGTGCGGGGTGCCTTACCATGCGGCCGAGACCTATTTGAACCGGCTGGTGCAGAAGGGCTATAAGGTGGCCATTGCCGAGCAGATGGAGGATCCGAAGCTGGCCAAGGGGCTGGTAAAGCGGGAGGTCATCCGGGTCGTGACGCCTGGAACCATCTTGAGCGGGCAGGCCCTGGATGAGACGAAGAACAACTACATCATGTCCATCGTCATGATGGAACAGACCTTTGGCATTGCCACGGCGGACGTGAGCACCGGGGAATTCCTGCTGACCGAGGTGGAATCCCTGCGCGCCCTCCAGGACGAGATTATGAAATTCACGCCGGCCGAGCTTCTCTGCAATAATACCCTCTGCATGAGCGGACTGGATTTTGAGGATCTGAAGGGTCGCTTTCATACGCTGATTACCACCCTGGAATCCCGGTATTTCGACGAGGAGCGCTGCACCGAAGCTCTCTGCACCCATTTCCATGTAAGCGCCCTGGACGGGCTGGGCCTGAAGGATTTCCCCACCGGCTCCATTGCGGCCGGCGTCCTGATGCAGTATCTGAACGAGACGCAGAAAAATTCCCTGGCCCACCTTTCCTATATCCAGATTTACCGCACCGGCGGTTTTATGATCCTGGACACTTCCACCCGCCGCAACCTGGAACTTTTGGAGACGCTGCGGGAAAAAAACAAGAGGGGCTCCCTTCTGTGGGTCCTGGATAAGACGCGCACGGCCATGGGAGCCAGGCTGCTGCGCACCTTCATCGAACAGCCCCTTCTCGACAAAAAGGAGATTCTGGCCCGCTACGACGCCATTGACGCGCTGAACCAGAACTATATTACCAGGGAGGAGCTGCGGGAATATATGGGCCCCATCTATGATCTGGAGCGCCTGGTGGGGAGGATTACCTACCAGAGCGCCGGCGCAAGGGACCTGACGGCCTTTGGCCGCTCCATCGATATGCTGCCGCCGATCAAGGAGCAGCTGGCCCAGTTTCCCTCCGGCATTTTGAAGCAGCTCTATGAGGATCTGGACTGCCTTACCGACCTGGCAGAGCTGATTCGCTCCGCCATCGTGGAGGATCCGCCGATTATTGTCCGGGAGGGAGGAATGATCCGGGACGGATACAATGCGGAGGTGGACAAGCTGCGCTCCGCCAAGACAGACGGCAAAAAATGGCTGGCCGAGCTGGAGGAAAGGGAGAAGGAGGCCACCGGCATCAAGAACCTGCGCATCCGCTTCAATAAGGTTTTCGGCTACTACCTGGAGGTCACCAATTCCTTTAAGGAGCTGGTTCCGGACCGCTATATCCGCAAGCAGACCCTGACCAACGCCGAGCGCTATACGACGCCGGAGTTAAAGGAGCTGGAGGATGTGATCCTGGGAGCCGAGGATAAGCTCAACGTGCTGGAGTACAATTTATTCTGCCAGGTGAGGGACCAGGTCGCCTCCCAGGTGGTGCGCATCCAGAAGAGCGCCAAGGCTATAGCCTGCCTGGACGTACTGGTTTCCCTGGCCGTGGTGGCCGAGCAGAACCATTACGTGCGGCCTTCGATCAATGAGAAGGGCGTGATTGAGATCAAAGAGGGCCGCCATCCGGTGGTGGAGAAGATGATGCGGGACGACCTTTTCATCGCCAACGATACGCTTTTGGACAACGGGCGCAACCGGATCGCGGTGATTACCGGCCCCAATATGGCCGGCAAATCCACCTATATGCGCCAGGTGGCCCTGATTAC
Source organism: uncultured Lachnospiraceae bacterium (assembly GCA_944383835.1). Taxonomy (GTDB): domain Bacteria; phylum Bacillota; class Clostridia; order Lachnospirales; family Lachnospiraceae; genus RGIG7193. The sequence goes on from CALWRE010000007.1 coordinate 6,024, forward strand.
GCTGATGGCCCAGATCGGCTCCTTCGTCCCCGCCGCAAGCGCCAACATCGGCATCTGCGACCGGATCTTTACCCGTGTGGGAGCCTCCGACGACCTGGCCAGCGGTCAGAGCACCTTCATGGTGGAAATGACCGAGGTGGCCAATATCCTGCGAAACGCCACCCGAAACAGTCTGCTGATCCTCGACGAGATCGGGCGGGGCACCAGCACCTTCGACGGCCTCAGCATTGCCTGGGCGGTGATCGAATATATCAGCAATACGAAGGTTCTGGGCGCGAAAACCCTTTTTGCCACCCACTACCATGAGCTGACGGAACTGGAAGGGACCTTGAACGGGGTCAACAACTACTGCATCGCCGTCAAGGAGCTGGGAGACGATATCGTTTTCCTGCGCAAGATCATCCGCGGCGGGGCCGACCGCAGCTACGGCATCCAGGTGGCAAAGCTGGCCGGAGTGCCGGAGCCGGTCATTAGCCGGGCCAAGGAACTGGTGAAGGAGCTATCCGACGCAGATATCACCGTGCGCTCCCGCGAGATTGCCCAGGCGGCCTCCGGACAGTCCCGAAAGGCCGTCCGTCTGGACGAGGTGGATTTGGAGCAGATGACCCTCTTCGATACGGTGAAGGAGGACGATATCCTGAAGGAGCTGCAGGAGATGGAGCTTGCCTCCATGACGCCCATCGACGCCCTGAATACCCTGTACCGCCTGCAGAATACGCTGAAAAACCGCTGGCAGAACTCGTAAAGTATGATAGGAGAAAGGGAAGGAACCTATGGGAAAAATCTTAGTACTGGACCAGGATACCATCAATCAGATCGCAGCGGGCGAGGTCATCGAACGGCCGTCCTCCGTGGTCAAAGAATTGGTGGAAAATGCGATGGACGCCGGGGCCACCGCCATTACGGTGGAGATTCGGGACGGAGGGATCGCCTTTATCCGCGTCACCGACAACGGGAGCGGTTTTCTCAAGGAGGATATTCCCCTGGCCTTCCTGCGCCATGCCACCAGCAAGATAAAGGGAGTGGAGGACCTTTTGTGCATCGGCTCCCTGGGGTTTCGCGGCGAGGCCTTATCCAGTATTGCCGCCGTGGCCAAGGTGGAACTCGTCACCTGCGCCGCCGGGCAGACCGTGGGCAGCCGCTACCGAATCGAGGGCGGGACGGAGATCGGCCTCGAGGAAGTGGGAGCGCCGGAAGGAACCACCATTGTGATGCGGGATCTCTTTTATAACACCCCGGTCCGGCGCAAGTTCTTAAAGTCTGCCGCCACGGAAGGGGCCTATATCAGCGATCTGATGCAGAGGCTGGCCCTGTCCCATCCGGACGTTTCCTTCCGCCTGATCGTAAACGGGCAGACGAAGCTCCACACGGCAGGGAGCCACAATTTGAAGGACATTATCTACTCGGCCTTCGGCCGGGACGTGGCCGCCAATCTGATCCCGGTCGAGGCCCAGGGAAACATCCTGTCGGTTCGGGGATATCTGGGCAAGCCGCTGATTGCCAGGGGAAACCGCAGCTACGAGATTTATTTTATCAATGGCCGCTATATTCGCAGCAATATCATCAACAAGGCGATTGAGGATGGGTACAAGACCTTCCTGATGCAGCACAAATATCCGCTGACCGTCCTGCATCTGACGGTGGAGCCGGAGTTTTTGGACGTCAATGTCCATCCGACGAAGATGGAGCTGCGCTTCCGGGGAGAGCAGGAGATATATGGATTTCTGACCGGCGTGGTCCGCGACGCCCTGTTTGGGCGGGAGCTGATTCCCAAGGCAGAACTGCCGGAGCCTGCCGCCCCCGCTTTTTCCGGCCAAAAGGACGAGACGGCCCCGGCGCAGGCCGCCGCACCTAGGCAGGCGGTCGCCCAGGAGGCCCCTCCCAGACAGGAAAATGCCCCTGTCCGGGAACTGCCTCCTGTGCCGAAGGCTGCCTCGGCTTCGGAACCGCCTCCTGCAATGGAAACGGCTCCGGAGCCAAAGAAGGCTCCGGCCGCGGGAAAGACCAGGGCCCCCGAGCCTTTTGAGGCCAGCCGCCTGCGGGAAAATGCCGTCTATCAGGCGAAGACTCCGGAGAAAAAAGAACCGGAGCCGGTCTTTATCCAGCAGAATCTGTTCGAGGAGCGGCTGATTGTTCCGGACAAGAAGGCGAATTTCCGCCTGATCGGACAGCTTTTTGACACCTACTGGCTGCTGCAGATCGATAAGGAATTCCTGATTATCGACCAGCACGCCGCCCATGAGAAGGTGCTCTATGAGAGGACGATGGAACGGCTGTCCCAGGATTTTATCCCGGCCCAGCAGCTGGCCCCTCCGCTGATTCTCACCCTCTCCCCCCTGGAAAGGGAGACCGTCGAGAACAACCGGGCCGTCTTTGAGCGGATGGGCTTTTCCATCGAGCCCTTTGGCGGGAGCGAGTATGCGGTCTACAGTGTGCCGGATCATCTGTTTGGCATTGCGGACCGGGATCTTCTGCTGGAGATGATCGACGAGCTCTCGGCCGAAGGGGGGAAGGCTACCCTCACCCTCCTCACCGAAAGGGTGGCCTCCGCCTCCTGCAAGGCGGCGGTAAAAGGAAACAGCCGCCTGTCCTTCGCGGAGGCCGACGAGCTTTTGTCCGAACTTCTGGCATTGAAAAATCCCTATACCTGCCCCCACGGGCGGCCGGTGATTATCTCCATGAGCCAGTATGAGCTGGAGAAAAAATTCAAGCGAATCGTATGACGCCAGGGTCAAAATCCGATGCCAACACTGCATAGAAAAGAGGATACAGAACATGTCTGAAAACAAGGAACAACATGCCCGGCACAAAGCCGGGCAAAATGCCGCAGCGATTTCCATGACGGAGGGCTCCATCGCAGGGAGCCTGATCCGCTTTGCGATTCCCCTGTTTTTAGGGCAGCTGCTGCAGCAGTTTTATAATATGGCCGACGCCTGGGTGGTTGGCAACTTCGTGGACAACAATGCCTTCGCCGCCGTCAGCTCCGGCGGAAACCTGACCAATCTGATCATCGGTTTTTTCAATGGAATCGCCATCGGAGGGGGAGTGGTTATCTCCCGGTATTTCGGGGCGGGGGATAAGAGAAACGTCCAGAGGGCGATACATACGAACTTTCTCTTCGGTATTTTTGCCTCGGCGGCGGCCACCATCGTGGGAATCCTTCTCGTCCCGCAGATTTTGCTCTTGATGAACACGCCGGAGGAGGTTCTGCCCAATTCCCTGATTTATTTCCGGATTTATTTCGCCGGGGTGAGCACGGTCGTTCTCTATAATATCTGCATGGCCGTTATGCGGGCCCTAGGCGACAGCATGCATCCTCTTTATTATCTGATTATCTCTACTTTAACCAATGTGGTCCTGGCCCTGCTCTTTGTGGCCGTATTCCACTGGGGCGTGGGCGGGGCGGCCATCGCCACGGTGATTGCCCAGGGCCTGAGCACGGTTTTGTGCATTGTGCGGATGTGCCGGCTGAAGGACTATACCCGCCTGGATTTTCGCCAGCTCCGGTTCCATAAAGATATGATGTGGAAGGTAATCCGCCAGGGACTGCCCACCGGAATTCAGAATTCCGTAATCAGCGTGGGCAATCTGGTGGTGCAAACCAATATCAACTCCTTTGGGGCCTACGCCATGTCCGGCCACGGGGCCTACGCAAAGGTGGAGGGGATTGTTTTCCTGCCGATTACCAGCATGTCCATGGCCCTTCCCACCTTTATCAGCCAGAATCTGGGGGCGCGGGAGTATGACCGGGCCAAAAAGGGAGCGGTTTTTGGCATCCTGTCCGGGATGATTCTTGCTGAACTGGTGGGCGTCGCCTTTTTCTTCGGCGCACCCTACGCGCTGCGCTTCTTTGTGGATTCGGCGGAGGCTGTTGCCTACGGAACCATCCATGTTCGGACCGTCAGCCTGTTTTTCTTCCTGCTGGCCTTTTCCCACTGCGCCGCCGGCGTGCTGCGCGGCTGCGGCAAGTCCTTTGTCCCGATGATTACGATGCTGACCTTCTGGTGCGGCGTGCGGATCGTCTATGTGACGGTCGCCCTGAAGTTCTTCCCGGTGTTTCGCACCATATCCTGGGCCTATCCGCTGACCTGGTTTTTGAGCTCCATGGTATTCCTTCTCTTTTTGCTCAAATCCGACTGGACGAAGGGGCTGGAAAAATGAGCTTCTTTTGTATTGAATTTGATACCGTATCTGCGAGAAAAGGGCTTGTCTTCCGGATGGCGGGACAGTATAATAATGGAAGGACATAAGTCTATTTAGGAGGTTTTTATGAACGTTTCAGATTCCATACGCTATATTGGAGTATATGACGATACCATCGATCTGTTTGAGGGCCAGTATCCGGTTCCCCAGGGGATTTCCTACAATTCCTATCTGATCCTGGATGAAAAGGTGGCCCTGATGGATACGGTCGACCAGCGGGCCACGGCCAAATGGCTGGATAACTTGCAGGAGGCCCTGGGCGGCCGCACCATCGATTATCTGATCGTCTCCCATATGGAGCCGGACCATGCAGGCAGCCTATTTAAAATTGCTGAGCTTTATCCGGAAATGACCATCGTAGGCAATGCCAAAACGTTTCCGATGATTTCGCAGTTTTTCCCCATCGACCTGACGGGGAGGACCCTGGTTGTGAAGGAGGGGGACACCCTGTCCCTGGGACGCCACACGCTGACCTTTACGATGGCCCCGATGGTGCACTGGCCCGAGGTAATGATGACCTATGAATCCGAGGAAAAGATCGTTTTCTCTGCGGACGCTTTCGGCCGTTTCGGCGATCCGGAGTCCGGAGAGGAGTGGACGCCGGAGGCCAGACGCTATTTTATCAACATTGTGGGCAAGTACGGAGCACAGGTGCAGGCCGTATTAAAGAAGGTGGGCGGCCTGGATGTGCGCACGATCTGCCCTCTGCACGGCCCCGTCCTGCAGGATAACCTGGGCTTTTATATCGGCCTTTACGACACCTGGAGCAGTTACCGGTCGGAGGAAAAGGGCGTTCTGATCGCCTATGCCTCCATCCATGGCCACACGGCGGAGGCGGCTGCCTATCTGGCGGATCAGCTGAAGGCCAAAGGGGAAACGGCGGAGCTTATCAATCTGGGCCGGGCGGATCTCTCCGAGGCGGTAGCCCAGGCGTTCCGCTTTGACCGGATGGTGCTTGCCTGCTCCACCTACGACGGCGGTATTTTTACGCCGATGGATGCTTTCCTGCACAGGCTTCGCGCCAAATCCTATCAGAACCGTACGGTTTACCTGGTTGAGAACGGCACCTGGGCCCCGATGGCTGCCAAGCAGATGCGGGCCGCCCTGGAGGAGATGAAGAATATCTCGGTAGCGGAGCCGGTGGTCACGATTCGGTCTGCGATGAATGACGCGGTGAAAGAAAGCTTAAACCATCTGATTTGACCAAAGAAATTGCAGGCCGCTGCAATCAGGCACAAAAGAGGTGCTTCCTTGCGGCGGCTTGCTGTATATCATACCGGGGCAAAAGGCCGAAACCCGACGTAAGCCGGTATCATAACATATTTTAGAAAGGGAAAGATATGACGACAAAGCAGCGCGCTTATCTAAAGAGCCTGGCCATGACGATGGAGCCTGTGGCCCAAATCGGCAAGTCCAGCCTGACGGAAGAAGGCTTAAAGGGGATCGAGGAGGCCCTGGAGGCCAGGGAATTGATTAAAATCGCCGTATTAAAGAACTGCCTGGACGATCCCAGGGAGATCGGAGAGGCTGCGGCCGAACATCTGCGGGCGGAAGTCGTGCAGGTCATTGGACGCAGGATTGTTCTCTACCGCCAGGCGAGGGAAAAAGAAAAACGTAAAATCGTGCTGCCCCGCTGACCAAATCCATGCGGGGAACATATGGGAAAGGATGTGAGGATTATGGATGACGAACGGGTAGGAATTATGGGCGGGACCTTTGATCCGGTTCACCTGGCCCATCTTCGGCTCGCCAAATGCGCCTATGAGCAGTACGGGCTGAAGAGCGTGGTCTTTCTGCCGGCAGGAGATCCCCCGCACAAGACCGATCATCTTGTGGCCCCTGCTTACCGCAGGCTGGAGATGCTGAAGCTTTGCCTGCGGGATTATCCTCAATTTCAGATATCGGAGTATGAGATTGAAAAACAGGGATATTCCTATACGGCGGAGACTTTGGAATATTTTACCCAGGTTTACCCGGAAATGAAGTTTTATTTTATCATCGGGGCAGATTCCCTTTTTGAACTGGACAGCTGGTATGCGCCGGAGCGCTGTCTGGCCAAGGCGGTTTTCCTGGTGGGAAACCGGCTGGGGCGAAGCGACGAAGAGATTGACCGGCAGATATGCTATCTGACCGGTCGTTACGGCGGGGTAATCAAAAAGGTAAATATGCCGGGAATGGAGATTTCCTCCAGCGATATCCGGGATCTGCTTGCCAAAGGGCAGGACGCCTCCCATTATCTGCACCCGGCCGTCAATGAATACATCCGGCAAAACCATCTCTACCATCGCGGCCCGGTGGAAAACCTGACGATGATTGTCAAGAAGCGGCTGCCGGCCGGGCGATTCCTTCACACCCTAGGCGTGGTGGAGACGGCGCAGAATCTGGCTTCCAAGTATGGGGCCGACGTAGATAAGGCCAGGGTTGCGGCTCTGCTCCATGACATTGCCAAGCCCCTCTCGGCGGACGAGATGATCGACGTCTGCGAAAAGGGGGGAGAAGCGGTGACAGAAGAGGAGCTGAAGAACGTCAAGGTTCTCCACGCCAAGGCGGGCGCTATCCTGGCGCGGGACGAGTTCCATATTTCGGACCAGGAGATTCTCGACGCCATCCGCTATCATACCACGGGGCGGCCGGGGATGAGCCTGCTGGAAAAGATTATTTTCATCGCCGACTTCATCGAGCCGGGCCGGTCGAAGGCCCCGAACCTGGACCGTATCCGCAAGGAAGCGGGCCTGGATTTGAACCGCTGCGTCTGCATGATTGCCCGCGACACCCTGCAGTACCTGCGGGAGAACGGCTCCCATGTGGACGAACGGACGGAAGAAACCTACGAATACTATAAATCGATCACAAATCTGCATCTTTAAAATACCGAAAGGAGCAAGGAAAGCGAATGGCAGAACAAAAGGCAGAGCAGAAGGCGAAAGAAATGGCGCGCCTGGCCTATAAGGCGCTGGACGACAAGAAAGGGGAGGATATTGCCGTCATCGATATCAGCGGCGTATCCGTCCTGGCGGACTATTTTATCATCGCCGGCGGCAGCAATGCCAGGCAGGTGCAGGCCATGGCCGATCAGGTGGAAGAGGATCTGACGCGGGCCGGCTATCCCTGCCGGCAGGTGGAAGGATACCAGGCCGGCCAGTGGATTTTACTGGATTTCGGCGATCTGGTCGTACATGTATTTTCCCGCGACGACCGCCGCTTCTATGATTTGGAGCGGATCTGGCGCGACGGCAAATTCTTGAGCAGGGAGGATCTTTTGTAAGATGAAGCTTTTCATTGCCTCAGACATTCACGGGTCGGCCTACTATGCCCGGAAAATGCTGGACGCCTTTGATGCGGAGCAGGCGGACCGGCTGTTTCTGCTGGGGGATATCCTCTATCACGGCCCCCGCAACGACCTTCCGCGGGAGTACGATCCCAAGAAGGTGATCGCCCTGCTGAACGAGAGAAAAGAGAAGATCTTCTGCGTCCGTGGCAACTGTGACACCGAGGTGGACCAGATGGTGCTGGAATTCCCTCTGCTGGCGGATTACGCCGTCGTGGAGATGGGCGGCCGGCTGATGTACGCCACCCACGGCCACAAGTTCACCCCCCAGAACCTGCCGCTGCAGCCGGGGGATATCTTTATCCAGGGCCACACCCATGTCCCCTGCTGCAAAAAATACGGAGACATCCTCTGGCTTAATCCCGGCTCCGTATCCATCCCCAAGGAGAACTCCCATCACCAGTATATCCTGGCGGAGGACGGCCGCTTTGTCTGGAAGGACTTTGCCGGCACGGTGCTGCAGGAATACAGTCTTTTAGAGGATTAAGGGCTTGCATTGAAATCGCCGGCATGATAAACTGGATATGAGTTGTAACGTTGTGAAAAGGGGGTTGACAATGGCTGCGAAAAGAGGGACAATACTGACAGCAAGCAAGCAAGCAAGCAAGCAAGCAAAGCGTAACCTGCCCTTTTTTCCTGTCAAGAGCAAAACCGCATATTCACATATTTTTCAGAGGCGTATTCCGCCCGTTTTTATACGGATGGAATGCGCCTTTTTTTGCGTTGCTTGGCAGAGCGGCGCAATTTTTTTCAGCTTTTTATTTATTGTTCGGTTAATCAGACGCCGATCCGATGAAAGGAGGGTTTTATGGCAGAGGAAAAAGGAATTCCGCAGCGGCGCGTCGCTTTTCTGGAAACCTGCTTCGATGTGTTCTGTAAAAACGGACTGGAAAACACCGGCCTGAAAATTCTTCTGCTGGCGCAGCCAGTCTGACTATCACCAGCGACGGCAGCGGCGGTCTGAATGCCAGCAGCAGTTCTGAGGTCATCCGCGTTCAGAGCAATAGCGGCGACGCTGCCCTGACCATCGAAGATGCCAAGGTTGAAGCAACAGCGACTATCGTTGGCGATGGTGTCTATGTGCGGGCCGGCCAAGGTTCGACCGCCTCTCTGACTGTGGACGGCGGCAGCCTGACTGCGACTGGCACCGACACTTCTGGCGCGGGGATTTTGTTTTGGCTTGGCGACGGCGTTTCCGGCTCCGGAACGTCCAGCCTGGCCGTCGGGGACAACGCCGTGGTGAAAGCCAGCGGCGTCGACGGCGGGATCGCGTCGAATTCCAACCCTGTGACTCCTTCCGGCTACGGTATCGTCTTTAATAACGGCGCCGGCACCGGCGTGATTTCCGGCACCCCCGCCGCAGACGGCACAAGCACGTTTACCGTGACGGCTGCCAATGATTACGGCTCCGACAGTAAGGAGCTTACCCTGACGATTACCGAACGGACTGCCGTTCCTGTTACCGGCGTAGAACTGAATCCGGAAAGCTTGGAATTGATCGAAGGCGGAAACGCTGTCCTTACCGCTGCGGTGCAGCCTGCCAATGCCGATGATCCGACTGTGACCTGGGAAAGCAGCGACGTCCGTGTCGCCGCGGTGGACGCAAGCGGGAACGTAACTGCCGTGAGCCCAGGCACGGCCACGATCACGGTCAAAACGGCTGACAATGGTTTTACCGATACCTGCTCTGTGACGGTGAAGCATGGCAGTCTGACCCATACCCCGGAGAACGCTGCCACCTGCACGGCAAACGGGAACGAGGAATACTGGACCTGCGGTATCTGCGGAAAGCATTTTAAAGATGCCGAGGGGAATACGGAAACCACGCTGGAGCAAACCGTGATTCCGGTCGTAGATCACCGCTATGAGAATGGCAGATACTTAGCCTGCGGTGTGATTGACGACAGCTTTCAGCCGGTCGTCACTGCCGGCGCGGGCGGCACATGGCAGAAGGGCGGAAACGAGGGGCTTTCCTTCACCTCCAACGCGGCCTTTGCGGATTTTGTAAAAGTACAGGCAGACGGCAAAGACCTTGCCGCTTCCGATTATGAGGTCAGAGAGGGGAGCACCGTCGTCACTTTAAAGGTCTCCTATCTGGAGATGCTTTTGGCCGGGAAACACACGATTGCCATTGTTTCCGCTACGGGCACGGCCACTGCGGAATTTACGGTTGAGGCAGCCCCTGCTAGTACGGCGCCCGCTCAGCCGGCCCCTTCACAGCCGACCCCTGCTGCGTCTGCCCCTGCCGCCAATGGCGTTACGCAGTCGACGCCAACCGGCGACGACAGCAATATTGCTCTCTGGATTGCAGTTATGCTGGCAGCCGGCGCCGGCCTGGCTGCGGCCGCAATTTACCGCCAGAAGCGTTCCGCTACTGCCATTCGGAAAGCACAAACAGCCTTTGTCGGAGCTGCCGAAGCAATGGGGGTATCCAGTGAAGATGATATTCAAGCACTTGTAGACGAAGTGCGTTACGGGAAAGGATGATAAAATGAGGATATAGGCATAGCAAAGGCCGGGAACCTGTCTGAAGGGTCCCGGCCTGCTGTATTTATATAGGAATCTATACGGATATTACATCGCCAGCCGCAGAAGGCCGATGACTTTGCCCAGGATCCGCACGTCCCCATTAACAATAATCGGATCCATAAAATCGTTCTCCGGCTGCAGGCGGATATGATCCTTCTCCCGGAAGAACCGCTTTACGGTAGCGGAATCATCGATCAGGGCCACTACGATCTGCCCGTTCTCCGCGGTGGACTGCTCGGCGCAGATCACCTGGTCGCCGTCCAGGATCCCGACGTTGACCATGCTGTCGCCGTGGACATGGAGCATAAAGGTGGGCTTATTGGGCAGAAACTCCGCTGGAATCGGATAATAGCCCTCGATATTCTGCTCGGCCAGGGTCGGAAGGCCGGCGGCCACACTGCCAAGGATAGGGATGTTGACCAGCTCCCGGCGCTGCAGTCCGAATTCATCGTCCAGAATCTCGATGGTGCGGGGCTTCGTCGGGTCGCGGCGGATATAGCCGTTCTTCTCCAGCGTCTCCAGATGAGAGTGCACGGAAGAGGTGGATTTCAGCGATACGGCTTCGCAGATTTCGCGCACCGAGGGCGGATACCCCTTGGATAAGATGCAGTCCTTAATATATTCCAGTATTTCCTGCTGCTTCTGCGTGATTTTGCCCTGTGACATGCTATACCTCCCCGTTCCGGTAGCGAAGGGACACAAAATGACCGGCCCCGTTCTCATTTTCTTCTATCCTACCATATCCCGGCCAAAAATGCAAACGAATGTTCGTATTTTTTGCAAAAACCGGTTGACAAACATGTGTTCGGGTGTTATGCTGAACACAGGCAGAACATGTGTTCGCAACATACGTTCGATAGGGAGGTTACAGAGGATGAAGAGAAGGCTGGTCATTTTATTTGTAGTTATTTTCTGTGTCGTTGTTTTTTCTGGGGGGATTCTAGCTCATGCGCAGGAGCGGAGAGAGGAGACCGGCCCTTATTATAAGTATTACACCAGCATCCGGGTTGAGCCAGGCGATACGCTCTGGGATATTGCCGGCAGATATATGGAGGGGACGGATGGGACGCGGGAGGAATACATTGAGGAACTGATGGAACTGAACGGCCTGCCGGGCGACCGCATTATAGCCGGCCAGTATCTGACGGTCATCTATTATTCCGCCGAATATAAATAATCCTTTGCGGGGCAGGGACGATCGGGACAGATGACAGGATTTTCATCCGCTTGACAAGATTCTGTTATTTCATTACAATAAGGTATATTGCCGATGAGGCATATGGCCGGTGACATGACATTGCATTGCCGGACGCGGGGTGCGGCCCCTGTCCATGCGGAGGAGAAAGTTATGACAGAGACGAATCAGGTCCGTATCGCTATCCTGGGCCTGGGAACGGTAGGCGGCGGCGTTTATCAGCTGTTCCAGTCCCAGAAGGATTCCCTGGAGGCGAAAACGGGTCTCAGCGCAGAGATAGCTGCCATTTTGGTACGGGATGTGAAGAAGCCCCGAGAGGGCATTGCACCTTCGCTTCTTACCGACAATTTTGACGATATTTTACATGACGAAACCATCGATATCATCGTGGAGGTAATGGGCGGCATTGAGCCGGCCCGCACCTACATCACAGAGGCCCTCCATGCGGGGAAGAATGTCGTGACAGCCAATAAGGATCTGATGGCCACCCATGGGGGAGAGCTTCTGGATCTGGCGCAGGAAGTGGGAAGGGATCTTTTGTTTGAAGCATCCGTAGCCGGAGGCATTCCCATTATCCGGCCGATGAAGCAGTGCCTGGCGGGGAACCGCATTACGGAGGTAATGGGAATCGTCAACGGCACCACGAATTATATATTGACAAAGATGGATGACGAAGGGATGGAGTTTTCCGACGCCTTGGCGAAGGCCACGGAGCTGGGCTATGCGGAGGCGGATCCTACGGCGGATATCGAGGGATACGACGCCGGCAGAAAGCTGGCGATCCTGGCTTCCATCGCATTTCACTCCAGGGTCACTTTCCGTGATGTTTATACGGAAGGGATATCCCACATCACGGCGGCGGATATCCGCTATGTGAAAGATATGGGCTGTGTGATCAAGCTGGTGGCCATAGCCCGCGAGACCGAAAAGGGAATCGAGGCCAGCGTGCAGCCGATGCTGCTGCCTGCCGACCATCCCCTTGCCTCTGTAAAGGATGTTTTTAACGCCGTATTCGTCCGCGGGGACGCGGTGGGCGAGACGATGTTTTATGGGCGCGGGGCAGGGCGTTTCCCCACCGCCAGCGCCTGCATGGGCGATATCATCGATGTGATGCGCAATATCCGTTTTTACTGCACCGGGCGGATTGGCTGCGGATGCTACCGCCATGTCCCGATTGAACCGATGAAGGAGACGGTGCAGAGATACTTCCTGCGGATGCAGGTGGCGGACCGTCCCGGCGTCCTGGCCGCTATTGCCAGCGTTCTGGGCGGGGTCGGCGTCAGCATCAAGCAGGTCGTGCAGAAACCGACGAAGGCAGGCCAGGCGGAGCTGGTATTGATTACCGACCAGGTGAAAGAGAAGGACTTCCTGGACGCCCTGGAACGGTTTAAATCCATGACGGATATGATACAGGATATCTCCAGTCTGATTCGGGTGCATGAGTGATTGCTGCGGCCGCTGTTTTTGCAAGGGTGCGCACAGAAATGCTCACAGGAACAGGCTGACGAGGAAGACGGCGGCGCAGGCTCCCAGAGATACCCGAAACAGATTTCCGTCCAAATAGGCGATGATCACGCCGGCAAGAAAACCGGCCCAGGCGGAAATCGGGCTGGAAGTGGCCGACAGGATAGCCGGGAAGGTCATCACAGCCAGGGTGACGTAGGGGACATAATAGAGAAAGGATTTAAGAAAGGGATTGCGTATCTCCTTTTTAATCAGAGTCAGCGGCAGCATACGGATCAGATAGATCACGGCTGCCGCTGTTAATATGTACAGATAGACGGAATTATTCATCGGATTTTTCCTCCTCTGGTTTAATCGGACGCAAAACAGCCGCCAATCCGGCGATAACAACCGTGAGGATAATAATCCGAATCCCCTCGGATATCTGGCTGAGAACCGGGGCGACAGAAAAAAGCAGGCTGGCTGCCATTGACAATAGCACCAGGCCGGCAAGGAAGCGGTTTTTGCGGGCCGGTGGAATGATGATGGCCAGAAACATTCCGTACAGGGCTACGTTCATGGCATTCCCGATGGAGACGGGAAGGATGCTCCCCAGACTGGCTCCCAGAAAGGTTCCCAGCTCCCAGGAAGGGGCCGCGATAAGGGCTGCCCCATACATATAAAAAGGATTTACATAGCCTGTCCTGGCCGCCGAGATGCCGAATATCTCATCGGTTACGAAGAATGCCATGATGAACCGGTGAAAAAAGGGCGTCTTGGAGCTGATTTTCTGGGACAGGGAGCTGGACAGCAGCAGATAACGCAGATTTACAATCAGCGAAGTGACAGCCATCTCCAGAAAACCCGCGGAAGAAACGATAATATTCATCGCCGCAAACTGACCGGCCGACGCGTGGCAGGCGAAGGACATGACGGTCGCCTGAATCGGAGTGAGACCGATGCTCCGGGCGGTAATCCCCAGGGTAAAGGCTACGGCCAGATACCCCATGCCAATGGGGATGCCGGCCTGCATCCCCTGTATAAATTCCTGTCTGTTATTTTTTCCTTCCATTTCTCATTGGCTGTCCTTTTTCTCATTTGTTTCCCGCAGACGAACCTTATCGCGGGCGTAACGGCGGCGATCATCCTCCAGAGCGGCATAGTGCTTTTTGGTGGTGTTTACGTCCGAATGCCCCAGCACGTCGGCGACCAGATAGATATCGCCGGTTTCCCGGTACAGGCTGGTGCCGTAGGTGCTGCGCAGCTTATGCGGCGTAATGTTTTTCAGGGTGGTGACGATGCGGGCATATTTCTTAACCAAATTTTCCACGGCCCGGACGCTGATCCTGCGATTCTGCAGGGAGAGAAAAAGGGCTCCCTCGCTGCCTTCTTCCTCCACAATCAGCTTTCTCTGTTCCATATAGGCGGCCAGGGCCTGCTCCACCTCGTCGCCAAAATAGACGACGACTTCTTTTCCCCCTTTTCGATGGATACGGATCCCGTCGTTTTTGAAATCCACATCGGTGATATTTAAACCCACGCATTCCGATACGCGGATGCCTGTACCCAGAAGGAGAGTGAGAATCGCCAAATCCCGGACTTTCGTCTTTTCATGAAAGGCAGCCTGGCGCGGGGTAAGCTTTTCGCCGCTTTCCACCGCATCCAGCAAAAGGGCTACCTCATCCGGATCCAGGCGCACAATTTCCTTTTCATGAATCTTTGGCAGCTCAATCAAAGCCGCCGGATTTGTTCGGATGATTTCTCTGCGGTAATAGTAATTGTAAAAGCTTTTGAGAGAGGAGAGTTTTCGCTTGATGCCACGCTCTTTATTGACGTGATCCTCCTCACCCTTGTCGTAATATTTCAGATATTCCGCGTATTCCTCCAGATCGCCTAAGGTAATCTGGTCCAAATCCGCAGCCTTCAGATCCTTCATCCCTCTGCGGGCAAATTCCGGATTGCTGGTGAGCAGGTAATTGAAGAAAACGCCGAGGTCATAGGCATAGGCGATACGGGTGCGGGAGGCCGTCACCGGCTCAATGCCGCGGAAATAATCCTTTACAAAAGGCGGCAGTTCCGCCAGCAGCTCGCGCAGCTTCTGCGTATTCTCAATGTCCACCTGTTCATAATACGGGCGTTTCGTCGGCGCCATGTTCTGCCTCCTTATTTTTTACCGGTTTCCGAAGAGAAGAGGGGTTGGGATGGTTGATCCCTTTTTGATGCTTCCTGCGGCGGTATTCCAGGGATTCCGCCGATTTTTCCGGCCAGCCGGGGATATGTCCGTTTACGATGGCAGAAAACATCCGTTCCCTGGCGCCGGGGTTTTCCTGGCTTAACTGCCGCACCAAATCCTTTGCATAGGCCCTTCGGGTCTTGCCGTCCACAGGGCAGGGGTTCTTGCAGACGGGCAGCTCATATTTCTTCGCAAAACCAATCACATCGGCCTCATCGACGTACATCAAAGGTCGGATCACCGTCAGATTCATCCGATCCAGGTAAGTAACCGGGGAGAAACTATGGAAACGTCCCTCGTAGATCAGGGACAGCAGCATGGTTTCAATGATATCGTCCTTGTGGTGGGCATAGGCGACCTTATTGCAGCCCAGCCTTTCCGCCTCCTGATTAAAGGCCCCCTTGCGCAGCTTTGCACAAAGGGAACAGGGATTGGATTCTTTTCGTATATCAAACAGCACCGGCCCGATATCGGTCCGGACGATGCTGTAGGGGATGTCCAGGTCGTCGCAGAGAGACTGGATGCGGTCCAGGTCAAAATTCCCCAGCCCCAGATCCACCGTGATTGCCTGTAAGGTAAAACGCTTGGGATAAAAACGCTGCAGTCCATGGAGGGCGTACAGCATAGTCAGGGAATCCTTGCCGCCGGATATACCTACGGCAATCCGGTCGTTTTCCTCAATCATGCGGTAGTCGTCCACCGCCTTACGGGTAAAGCTGAGCAGCTGTTGGAGTTTCATCGATGGGTGAGTCCTTTCTAAAGTGTTATTCCGTATATCATTCCGTATCCATTCCTATAGTTTACGGCAACTTGGCGATGCTGTCAATCGGGATTCGCGGCTTTTCACATGTATTTCTTCGTTAAACAAGAGTTTTGCGAATAGATTTGTGTCGCGGATTCATATCGCGGATTCATATCGCTCTCACGCAAAAGCCTTGACCGGAATAAAATATAATGCTATAGTAATTCCATCGCAGTCTGCGATCTGCAATTTACAATTTCATAGGGTGAAGCGCCATGCACCTTTTCGGATCGGGAAACAGACGGGCTGCGGCCGGTCTGGCGAAAAGGTTGACGAGGGAGAAAGGTTATCGAAAATTCGGCGGATGCCTTTCCGTGCCGTTCCGGGCATGTGACATATTGGCAAATATGCGGGTAACTGCAAAACAAATTCAATATGACCGGAATCAAAGAAAAACTGAATAAGGAGACTTTTGTATGTGTGGAATTATTGGTTATTCCGGTTCTTATTCCGGTTCTTTTTGTGCGCAGAAAATTCTGCTGGATGGACTGGAGCAGCTGGAGTACAGAGGCTATGACAGCGCCGGCGTGGCGCTGCAGGGGGAAAACGGCGAACTGTTTCTGCGCAAAAAAGCCGGCCGGGTTTCCGTTCTCAGGGAGGCCTGTGAAGTTGCGCCCGTAAACGCCCGCTGCGGCATCGGACACACCCGCTGGGCGACCCATGGCGGGGTCAACGACGTCAATGCCCACCCGCACAGCTGCGGCCGAGTGACGCTGATCCATAACGGGATCATCGAAAACTACCACGAGATCATCGCCGCCTTCGGCTTTGCCGG
This sequence comes from uncultured Lachnospiraceae bacterium, assembly GCA_944383835.1. Lineage (GTDB taxonomy): Bacteria > Bacillota > Clostridia > Lachnospirales > Lachnospiraceae > RGIG7193. The sequence goes on from CALWRE010000007.1 coordinate 22,532, forward strand.
CAGGCTGCACTCGGAAACGGACACAGAGGTAGCGGCCTGCTTGCTGGACTATCTGTACCAGGGCGACCCTTTCGACGCCCTCCGCCAGGCTGTGGATATCCTGACGGGTTCCTATGCCTTCTGCATCCTCTTTGCCGACCAGCCGGGCAAAATCTTCTGCATCCGAAACGTAAGCCCCCTGGTGGCCGCCCACAATGAAAGCGGTTCCTTTGTGGCCTCGGATCTGACGGCCCTGATTGCCTACGGCAAGTCCTATTTTGTCGTGCCCGAAGAGACCGTTATGACTCTCTCGGCGGAGGGAATCTCCATCTGCGATCTCTCCGGCAAGACGGTTCAGCCGGAAATCCTGACGGTGGACTGGGACGTGGAGTCAGCCCAGAAAGGCGGCTATCCACACTATATGATCAAGGAGATCAATGAACAGCCGGAGGCCCTGCAGAATACGGTGCGTCCCAGGCTGCGCAACGACCTCCCCGATTTCTCCGAAGAAGGAATTCCCGATGCTCTCCTCTCCTGCTGTGAAAATATCACGATCATTGCCTGCGGGACGGCCATGTATGCCGGCATGGTTGGCAAAGCCTTAATGGAGCAGACGGTCAAGATACCGGTATCGGTCCATATCGCATCGGAATTCCGCTACGACACCCCGCTGATTGACAGCCGGACTTTGACCATCGTCATTTCCCAGTCCGGCGAGACCATCGATACGCTGGCGGCTCTGCGGCTTGCCAAAGACTGCGGCTCTCCTACTCTGGCGATTGTCAATGTCAAGGGCTCGACCATTGCCAGGGAAAGCGACTATGTCCTCTACACCCACGCCGGCCCGGAGATTGCCGTGGCAAGCACCAAGGCTTACACGGTGCAGCTGGCCGTCCTTTATCTTCTCACCTGCCGTCTTGCCCTGCTGCGGGGTTGTTTTTCGCAGGAGCAGGGACAGGAATTTATCTCTGCCCTTCTCTCCTCTTCGGAAGCCATGGAGCAGATGATCCGCCAGGACCAGATGATCCGCGAGGCAGTCAAGATGGTCAAACGTTCAGATCACGCCTTCTTTATCGGCAGGGGGCTGGACTATGCCTTTTCTCTGGAAGGGGCGCTGAAGCTGAAGGAAATTTCTTATATTCACGCAGAGGCCTATGCGGCCGGCGAGCTGAAGCATGGAACCATCGCCCTGATTGAGGAGAAGATGCCCGTTATCGCTCTGGCTACGCAGGAGAAAATCTTTGCCAAGACTATCTCCAATGTCCGTGAGGTGCGTGCCCGTGGTGCGGCCGTGATTCTGATTGTCAAGGAAGGGGCGCAGGTGGATCCCGATGTATATGATATCCGCATCGATCTGCCCGTTCGCAAGGATGAATTCGCCGTCTTTCCGGCTGCGGCCTCCCTACAGCTGTTAGCTTACTACACTTCCGACGCCAAGGGCCTCAACGTGGATAAGCCGCGAAACCTGGCCAAATCGGTGACAGTGGAATAAAAACCTTTCATGGCTGCTACTTCCCCTCCCGCACCTGCTCATGCAGGGGGCGGGAGGTTTTTTTGCGGGTGCATTCTACAATGCCCAGCTTTGTCATGTCCACTACGGTCACCCCGGCCGGATCTTCCCGAACCGCCTCCCGCAGACAGCTTAGAATTTCCTCTTCATGGGCCGCTTTTTTCATATCGATAAAATCGATAAGGATCATGCCGGAAAGGTTGCGCAGCCGCAGCTGCCTGGCGATCTCCTGCGCCGCCTCCCGGTTGAGCCGCAGGATATTTTCCTCCTTATCTCCCCGTCCGGTAAATTTGCCTGTATTCACATCGATGACCACCATGGCCTCCGTGGGTTCGATCACCAGGTAGCCGCCGCTCTTTAACCATACTTTTTTATGCAGGGCGGATTCCACCACGCTGTCCAGGCCATACAGCCGGGACAGAGGGCAGGAAGCATCGTCGTAGAAACGAAGGGTCAGCTGGGTCTCCATATGGCGGTTCTCTATAAAGGCCTGACACAGCGCCCGGATATCCGGCAGATCGGTTACAAGCTCCATCGGCCCAGCCGCCGTCAGATGGTAGAGGCCGGTCAGCCACATGGGTTCGCTGCGATACAGACAGCTGTAGCAGGTGCGCGTACCGGCAGCCTGGCGCAGTCTGCGCAGACGCTCCCACAGCTCTGCCGTCTCCCTGGCCAGTTCTGTAAAAGGAGCCGCATACGCGCCGGTGCGCACGATGACCGAAACGCTGCCGGTATCTGCCTCCGACCCTTTTGCGGCTGATGCAAGCACCCCCTCTAGGGCCCCGATGGTTTGCTCCCTCCAGGCGGCATCGCGGATTTTGGCCGAAACGGAAATTCTGCCGCTGCCTTGGCCTGCCCGCACCTCCGTCAAAACGACCAGGCGGCCGGTCAGGGAAAGCTGGGCCGAGACCACAGGATCCTTGGTTTTCTGCGCTTCTTTTGTTACCTGAACAGCCAGCTCGTCTCCCGCCCGCAGCTTCTCTGTCTCTGCCGTCAGGGGCAGGTAGGCGGTAAATTCCGGCGTCAGGCGTACAAAAGCGGCCCGGATTCCCCGGACCACATCCTGTACCTTTGCCAAATAAATGTCTCCCAGCCGCGGCTGTCCCTCTCCCTCCGGCGGATAGAGGGCCAGCTCGGCCGGCTTGTCATTTTCCCACAGGCTGTAGAGAAGCCTCTCTTTGTACTGCGTGAGGAGTATCCGTCTCATTCTGCGCTCTCCTCTTTGATTTCCTCCCCCAGGGCATAGAGGGGAATCAGCTGCCCTTCCCTGCGGGCATAGAGCTCCAGGCGATGAAAGTGATAGGGAAAAGACTGCGTCCCGCCCTCGGAATGCCCTGCCTCCGCCGCCTGGCCTTCTTTCTGCGAAAAGGCGTTCCAGGCCTCCATCACCGTATCCGGCTTTAGGTTGGCCGCGCTGCCGGCAGAGAGCCGCAGAAACAAGCCCTCCTCCTCTAATCCCCAGTCGTAGATCAGGGGACGGATGTCCACGATCTCCTCCTTCGTCTTGGTCTTTTTGCTCACCGGAATATTCTCCTGGGCAAAAAAGGCTGCGAGCATATTGGAATCCGGCAGTCCGCCGCGAAAATATACCCGGTAGTCGGCTGCCGCCACATTGCTCATGGCATTGCTGCGCCGGGTCTCATCGGCAATTTTTACATATTTCAGAATGCGTATCTCTTCTTTTCCGGCCTCGTTTAAGCGGCGGATCATCTCTTCGCTGGAAGCCGTGGAGAGCACGTCGATGTCCACGTATTCCCCTTCCGAGGTATCCCCCAGGCCCAGAGGCTGGGCAAAGGACATGATCTGATGCGGGCTGAACCCTTCCGAATAGCGGATATCCACCCCGGCTCGGCGCATGAGCTTCTGAAAATAGCGCATCACATCCAGATGGCCGATGAAGCGCAGCCGGCCGGTCTTGGTAAATTTAATTCTTATTTTCAAAGCACACACCTCCTCCGAAAACGGCCGCGCCGCAGCCGTTGCATTGCTCGCGGCAGTTGGGGGTGACGATCCCCTGCAGGGCCCGCTCGTATTCTTTCTTTAGAAACTGCTTGGTCACGCCGCAGTCGATAAAATCCCAGGGCAAAAGTTCGTCCAGGTCACGCTCGCGGACGCTGTAGAAATCCATATCCACACCCTCCTCCGCGAAGGCCTCCATCCATTTTTCATTGCTGAAATATTCATCCCAGGCGTCAAAGATGCAACCCTTCCGGTAGGCCCGGTAAATCACCGGAGCCAGCCGCCGGTCGCCTCTGGCCAGAGCCGCTTCCAGCATGCTCACGTCGGCCTCGTGATAGTGGTAGCGCAGGCTCTTTTGGTTTAACTGGCTGCGCATCGTATGCTTGACGAGATAGGCCTTGCGCAGAAACTCCTCCGCCGTGTTCATCGGGGCCCACTGGAAGGGAGTAAAGGGCTTGGGCACAAAGAAGGAGGTGCTGGAGGTAATCTGGCATTTGCCGTGCCTCTCCTCCTTAGGAATCTCATAGTAGACCTCGGCGATGCGCTCCGCCAGTTCGGCGATTCCCCGCACATCTTCGTCGGTCTCTGTGGGCTGTCCCAGCATAAAATAGAGTTTTACCTTATTCCAGCCGCCCTTGAAGGCCTCGGAGGCTCCCCGCAGGATATCCTCTTCGGTCAGCCCCTTATTGATCACGTCCCGCAGCCTCTGGGTGCCAGCTTCCGGCGCAAAGGTCAGGCTGCTCTTTTTGATATCCTGCACCTTGCTCATCACGTCCAGGGAGAAGGCGTCGATGCGCAGGGAGGGCAGGGATATATTCACATGGCGCACATGGGTCTCATCGATCAGGAAATAGACCAGCTCCTTTAGCTTGGAATAGTCGCTGGAGCTCAATGAGCTCAGAGTAATTTCTTCGCAGCCAGTGCTCTCCAGCATCCGTATCGCCTGCTCCTTCAGAAAATCCAGGCTCCTCTCCCGCACCGGACGGTAAATCTGCCCGGCCTGGCAGAAGCGGCAGCCGCGGATGCAGCCCCTCTGAATCTCCAACGTCACCCGGTCCTGGGTCACCTGCATCAGAGGCACCAGGGGCTTGTCCGGATAAGGGGCCTCGTCCATCGAAAGAACCAGCTCCTTGCGGACCTTGGCCGGAACGCCTTCCGCTATAGGGGTAAAGGCGGCCAGGGTGCCGTCCTCCTTATAGGAAGGCGCATAGAGAGAAGGCACGTAGATGCCGGGGATGGACGCGCAGGCCAGCAGGAAATCCTCGCGGCTCTTTCCGCCTTTCTTATATTCCTTGTAGAGATCAAAGAGGGCGTCGTACTGGGTCTCGCCCTCCCCGATATAGAACAAATCAAAGAAGGGAGCCAAGGGCTCTGGGTTATAGGTGCAGGGCCCGCCTCCGATTACAATCGTATCCCTTTCGGTTCGCTCGGCCGCCCAGAGCGGGATGCCGGACAGGTCGAGGACCTGCAGGATATTGGTATAGCACATCTCATACTGGATCGTGATGCCCAGGAAATCAAAATCCCGAATCGGATCCTGGGACTCCAGGGCATAGAGCGGAATATGTTCATCCCGCATGATGCGGTCCAGATCCGGCCACGGGGAATAAACCCTCTCGCACCAGACGTCCTCCCGCCGGTTAAACATGTCGTACAGGATCTGAATCCCCAGATGGGACATGCCGATCTCATACACATCCGGGAAACAGAAGGCAAATCGGATATCCACCTGAGAAGGATCCTTGATGACGGCATTGATCTCCCCGCCGATATAACGGGCCGGTTTTTCCACACGCAATAAAATCTCTTCGCTCAGAGCAAGTTCTTTCATTCTGCTGTTCCTGTTCTTTCCAATCTTCTAAATTTACATTCCTTTTCCTGCATTGGCAACATAAAAATATTATGTAACCTTTATACATAGATTTGGGAATTCTTTGAATGCCCGGTTGCTTTGCACGGAATGCACTTGCAATCATAGAGATTGTACTACATATGTTTACGGCTGTCAAAGGTTAGTCCATTGACTCCGTGGCAATGACGCACACATGCAGGATCAGGTCTGCGTCAAACCAGCAGCCAGCTCCTACATAATTATATAAGGAACCGTCGTCCTGCAGGCCGCCGATTTCTGACGCAATATCGTCCAGGCCAATGTCTTCGTTGAGGCTGGAGGCTGTCCGCAGCCAGATTTCTGCGTTTTCCCAGCCAGTTACATATTCCTGTGCCAAAACCGTACTCCACTCGCTGCCGTCCGGTCGGATGAGCCCGGTCAATTCCGTCTGCTCGGCAGCAATCTGCCTGGCGGCCCGCATCAGCTCGTAGGAAGGAATGACAGGCGGCGTATCCTCTGTCGGCCTGTCGTTGTTGGCCATAAACGCCATGGAAGCCGTCAGCTTATGAACGTAATACAGTGAAGAATAATATGCATAATGCTGTTCTGTCAGCACCATTTCATCCATATAGACATAGATATCAAACGGCGCAAAGGAAACGGACTGGCCAGGATCAAAACCGCAGCCTAACGGCAGGCCCAGCTGCTGCAGCGCCCGTTCCCCGGAGACAGCGTTGACATGGACGTAAGTAACCGGATAATCGTATATGTATCTCGGGACCTCCACCGCTGTCGCTTCGGCGGGAATGTGCCAGAGCACGTAGCAGTCGCGGTCTGTCAGCACATAGACGCAGCCCGTGGAAGAATCTACATAAAACGAGTAGCTGCTCCGGACAGCGTTTCCGTCGCCCATATCGTCCCCTTCCCGGATTGCGATGAGATTTTCAGAGATATTTTCGGGGGAGACGCCCGTGTAGGCATCGTCCAAAAAGATCGCGCGGACGCCTGTGCTGGCGCAGCTTTCATAGAAGCTCTCTGCGGGAGCGCCTATGGCCTTTCCGTACAGCGATGGAATCAGCATAAACCATGAATACCCTTCCTGACAGGACACAGGAATAAGCTGGTCGTTCTGCAGTTCGTAATCGATGCCCCCATAGGTAAAAGAGGTCGTGGTTGTGTTGGTGAGGAATGCATACGTTACGTAGTCTTCTTCCGCATTATAGGGCCCGTAACCAACGCTTATCCCCAGCCTGTCATACTGATAGGCAGCGGCAGGATCCGCGCAGTTATTCACCAGAGTCGTTATCATGGACCCGCGCATTTCGCCCAGATCCGCACCGTGATGGCTGTATCCTGTGGCCAGATTATAACGGACGCCCGCTTGGTCCAGAGCTGTATAAGTACTGGAGCCATCCGGCCTTTGCCCTGCATAATCTTCACGCATCTCCTGCATCCGCTGTCTTGCGGCCTGTATGACCTGCATATCCGGTTCAATGAGGGTAGAAATGCCGGCGGCAGACCGGGCGGCATTGATCTCGGCGGCGGTATACGCCGTCACCACATAGTCTGCAGTCAGGGTTCCCTCCGTATAGAGGAGATCATCCAGTCCCCGCAGCTTTTCCACCATGTCAAGAGGATACCCCATGTTGTCGTTTAAGGTCAGCAAACGCAGATCCTCTGCATCGTCAAGGGCCGCCCCATCCAAATAGGAGACCGTATACGAGGTCAGCATCATATTCCGGGAGGACAGGCCGACACTCTGCGCTACTCCGAAGGGAATCTCGTATTCCTCCACTCCCTCCGGCACAGAAAGGACGACGGCGGTATATCCATCGTTCAGCAGTCCGTAAAGCACTCCGTCTTCATCCAGGTGAAGGTATTCCAGCCACAGGTCGCCGTAACTGGTTCCATGATAATACACACGGCAGTCCTCCGGCATTTCCTCCGGAAGCTCTGTATCGCTGCCAACAAGCAGATATTTTAAGTCCGGGCATTCCGAAAAAGCTTCTTCCGAAATCGCGTCCGCAGTGACCGGAAGGGTCAGGGCAACGGCTGACTGCGGGATTGCGCCGTCCCCTATCCCTGATACAACTTCCCCATCGATCGCCATAGGGATGATCACGACCGAACGCTCATCATCCCTGTAATCCGTGACGGTAAGCGTTCCGTGCGACATGGAATAGCGAAACAGCCCATCCTCGCTGGTTTTGCCGCAACCGCCCAAAAGCGCCAGCCCCATCAGCAGCGCCAGCCAGCACAATGCCCTGGCCCCGTTTTGTCTTCTCCCCCTCGTTCTCCCCATCGTTTTTCTCTCCCTTCTCTGGTTTAGTCCGCTGTCTCCTTTTGCATTTCCAAATTCTTCGCTCAATTTTATACTGTGAGCTTATTATTTTTTCCCAGAGAAGTCAATAATTTTACCCGTTCTTCTTTTATTTCCCAAAAAAAATAGGATTTTCATACAACATATTTCAATATTTTCTATCTATCCTTTTCCGCATAAGGGCGGACGCTGCGGCGGTACACGGGAACCAGCAGGGCGCAGGCGCCGATCCAGGCGACGGGGGTTGCCAGGCAGATACCGGTATATCCGATGAAGCTGGGAAGAATCAGGGTTGTCCCCACGCGGGCAAAAAGTTCGATAATACAGGCCAGAAAGGGAACCAGGCTGTTTCCCATGCTCTGAATGGAGGAGCGGTAGATGGAAAGAACGCCCAAAAGCAAGTAGAACGGAGCCACCGACAGCAGGTACTGGTCGGAATACAGCTGAATTTCTGCCGTGGGTTCGTTGACAAACAGGGGAACGACCAGGCTCCTGCCCAGAAGAATCAGGGCACACATGACCACATTGGCGATGCTGGTCTGGAGCAGGCAGGCGGCCGCCCCTTTTCGGATCCTTCCGCCCAGCCCAGCCCCGTAGTTTTGGGCCACATAATTGGATACGGCGATTCCCATCGCGTTATTAACCAGGACGGAAAGCTGGTCGACTTTCGTAGCTGCCGTATAGCCGGCGATGCAGTCCGGCCCCAGGGCGTTGACGGCCCCCTGCATTGCCAGCTGCCCGATGCACATAACAGACATTTGAAATCCCATCGGGAAACCGATCTGCAGATGCCGCCGGACGGTGCCGGAGGAGAGGTGAAAATCCTCTGCACGAAGGCGGAGAACCGAAAATTTCTTCAAACCGATGCAGACGCTTAAAACGGCGGACAAAAGCTGGCTCAGCACGGTGGCCCAGGCCGCGCCCGCTACTCCCATCTCGAAGGGGACGATAAAGACATAGTCGAGGACGATGTTCAAAAGAGAGGAAAACACCAGAGCAGCTAACGGCGTCCGGCTGTCCCCCAGGGCTCTCAGGATATTGGAAATCATATTGTAAAAGACCGTCGCCCCGGTGCCCAGCAGGATGGCGATCATATAGTCATAGGCCATATCGTAGATTTCCGCCGGGGTATTCAGCCAGTGCAGAATCGGATGGGCCAGGCAGCAGCTTAAGATGGTAATCCCAACGGAAAAGAAGACCGAAAGCAGGGTGGAGGCGGCGACGCTGCTTCGCATCCCGCCCTCGCTTCTCTGTCCGAACTGGTGTCCCAGGCAGATCCCGAAGCCGCCGGTGATTCCCTGGATAAAGCATAGAACCAGATAGATAATCGTTGTGGTGGAACCTACCGCCGCCAGTGCGTCCGCCCCCAGCGTCTGGCCGACGATAATGGTATCGGCGAGGGTATAAAAAAGCTGGAATAGATTTCCCCCGATTACCGGAAGGGCAAAAATCAAAATAGCCGAAAAAGGCTTTCCTTTGGTCAGATCCTGTGCCATGGTGCAAACTCTCCTGTTTTTATAATTTTCCTATAATTTTCTTCCTGTTTTTCTGCAAAGTTACCGCAATGATACGGCAATGATGACTGCAATGATTTTCTATATAATGTTGAGAAAACCGCCGGTCCGCGCTATACTAAAGGCGAGGTGCAGGTCGCAGCGGCCGGGCTTTTCACAAGGAGGACTTTACCATGCGCTATATCACCATTGAAACCGATGAAAACCAAAAGGAAACCTCGCCCCACGGTTCCGTGGAATTTCCCATGGAAATTCACCACGATCACCTGTATGAATTTTCCGACCGCTATATCGGCTGCCATTGGCATGATGAGCTGGAAATCCCCGTGGTTGTGCAGGGAAAGATCCGATACAGGCTCCAGGATAAGAGCATCGATCTGCAGGAAGGCGAAGGAATTGTGATCAATTCCCGCATTCCCCATTCGGCTGCCCCCATCGGACAGGAGGAGCCTGTTCTTCTCACGGTCATCTTCCACCCGGCCTTCCTCTATGGAACTCCCTCCAACGCGATTTACCAGAAACTGATTCGGCCCTACCTGTCCTCCCCCGGTTTATCCGGCATCCTCCTAGACCGCTTACAGGTGCAGAGGATGGGACAGATCGATTCCCTCTATCAGTCTGCCTCCTTTGGTTTTGAGTTGGAAATACAAAGCCTGCTGACTCACCTGTTTTATGAGCTTCTCTCCTGCCGCCAGTCCTTCCTGGAGGAAAGGCCGAAGCAGGGCGAGGAATCCCTCTCCCGCCTCCAGCTTCTGCTGGACGCCATCCATCAGAATTACGCCTCCCCTCTGTCTCTGTCCGAGCTGGCTGCCCGGATCTGCGTTTCACGGGAAAGTTGCTGCCGTTTTTTCAAAAAAATGACGGGAAAGACCATCTTTCAGTATCTGGAGGACTACCGCGTTTCCCAGGGGGCCCTCCTTCTGCAGGACGACCGCTATTCCATTACCCAGATTGCCTATCAGGTCGGTTTTGGCAATCCAGGCCGTTTCGCCGCCGCCTTTGCGGGACGGATGGGCTGCACGCCCCGGCAATACCGTCAGAAGCTAAGCCAAAGGAAGGGATAGAAAACCAAGGAAGGTATAAAAGGCCAAAGGAAAGTATAGAAAATCCGGGTTTCTGATAAAACCCGGATTTTGCAAAATACTATACAGATATTGACGCATTTTATGCTATTATTTTGTCTGATTCTTTTTACGTTTTTATTTTTACTCTTTCAGGATTCCCGTCTTTTTGAGTACCTCCTGTACCGTGTGCACCGGAATAATCTCCAGCCCGTCCTTTACCTCCTGGGGAACATCCTCCAGGTCTTCCTCGTTTTCCTGGGGAATCAGGACCGTATGTACGCCGGCCCGCAGAGCCGCCATCAGCTTTTCCGGAAGGTCGCCGATGGGCAGCACCAGGCCGCGCAGGGAAACCTCGCCGGTCATTGCCAGGGCGGGAGCAACGCTCTGCCCCGATACCAGGGAGCAGATGGCTGTGGTCATCGTGATTCCGGCGGAGGGGCCGTC
>CALWRE010000008.1 GCA_944383835.1 uncultured Lachnospiraceae bacterium
TTAAATTCACCGACTACCGCCACACTGAATTTTTCCGACGCCAAGTACGCTCTGATAGAAGCTAACTGTTCCAACAAGTCCTTCCTGCCGGCTTCACGGCAATATCCTTCCAGCTTCTGAAGCCGCGCCATAAAAGCTTCGTCATAGAAGCTGAGATTTACATTTTCCCTGTGCTCTGGCTCCCTCACGGAAAACTCTCTATTTTCTTGTATATCCGTCCTTTTCTCCGTGCTCTCTTTCAAAGGGGCCGGATCATTGAAAAAGTTTTTATTTTTGAGAAACACAGCTTCCGCCTCCTTTATTGCTCGATATACCGTTCAAAGAACTGGGGGGAAAGAGATCTATAGAATGGATGTAAGGACGGTTCTGTCATCATGGTATAAAGTCCTGACAGTTTTTCCTCATCTTCTTTCGTAAACTCGCCCTCATCCCCTAAAAACGCGATTAAGCGGTTCAGCGCGTCATATAAATCTTCTTTCGCTTTTTTGTATCCATCCCGATCCAAATGTTTGATTGCTTCATGCCGGAATATCCCCACCGGCTTATCAAAATTCACCTTTGCATACCGGGGATCCAACCGAAGGTTTTCAAACGATGTCAGTTTCCCGCTCGGATAGTCCAATGTGAGCTTATATTCCGGCGGCATCAGCAAAGTCTGGTCATTTGGCCGCAGCACGGAACGATAGTAAAAAACGGAAACTAAAAGCCGGTCCCCTGTAATATTGAGTACCGGGAATCCCATTCCCAGCCCCATCGGGATATTTTCACGGACGGCGCTGCCTGTATTGATTTTCTTTAAAAACTCCTGTATTGAAAGCATCGTTTCATCCTCCTGCTCTATTGTTCTTGATATTCCTCCATCCGTCCGGATCAGGCGTATGCCTCCACATAGTAGTAACCGCTGTCTTCCCAGGCGTCCATAAACTGAGAAGCCGGTACTGTGATCGCGTGTCCGTCCATCGTGCCGGAATCATTGATAATAACCATCGGCTCCGGGCTGGAATAGTCGATTCCGATAACCTCTACCGCATGGTTCGGATCGTTCGGCGCATAGGTTTCGGTATTTCCATACCAGATTTCATTCCCGTCCACCGCTACGACAATCCTGCCGCCATTTTCCAGACAGTTATGAAGATCCTCCATATCTCCGCCAAAACTTTTTTCTGTTTCAGCGCCAAGATAATTCAAGATTTTGTCCATATCCTCCATGGAGGTTCCATCATCGTACCACCCTTGCTCCGTGGCGACGTCTATCATCTGTTGAGGGTCAATGTCCTGTCCGGTCATGCCTTCATACGCCATTACCTGCGCATAAATTGCACAGGGACCATTTTCTCCCTGATAATCCCAGCACTGCTCGTCCGCAACAGGAGTTCCGACTACCTGGGACATATCGGTTTCCGCGGGATTAAACTGCTCATATCCCGCGTCAAAGCCTCCGCCTTCGTCTACCGGGACATATCCGCTGTCCGGACTTCCGGTAAACATGGCCCATTCCTCCGCGTCCATGATCTGTGTTGTCTCAAAAACAGTGTCGCCGTTGGCGTCTTCGCCAAAAAACACACTGTCCGCGATTCCATCCCCGTTTGTATCAACGTCCATAAGGGTGGCAGAATAATCCGTAAATCCATCGCCGTTTGTATCTTGATATACAGAAACAAAATCCACGATCCCGTCGCCATTTGTATCTACCGATGCGGTAATGGTATCGAACACGCCGTCTCCATTCAGGTCTTCATATACTGCTTCCCCGTCCATAATGCCGTCTCCGTTGTAATCCGTCCCTGTTGTAAAGCTGTCTGCTCCCTGCGATATGGTGGGATCTTCACCGTCTAAGGCCCCTGAAAAATCCATAAAGTCCTTCATGATGTGCTTCCTCCTTTTTCAGTATCTTCAGCTTGTCTCCATTATATCGTTGTAGGGATATGGCGCCACCCCTTTTGCCGTATTGGACGAGCAAACTGCAGATTTGGTCTTTTCCTGCAAATTTAGCTTTTATATTGTGGCTTCCCATGGAAAAATGCGGTTAACGTCTTTATAATACCGCTTGCTGATTCCGAGCGTTTCTCCGTTGCTCAATATCAGATTCCGTCCCGTGCGGTCAAGCTGGCAGATGCTGTCGATATTTACGAGGAAACTTTGATGGCATCGGAAGAATGTTTCTTCCGGAAGCGCTTTTTCCACATCGTCCAGAACGGCGGCAAAGGCACACACATCCTGCGGCCGTACCGTATGAACAATTACCTGATGAAGACGGCTTTCCAGATATAGGATTTGCCGGTAGGGAATCCGCACGCTTTTCGCTTTTGTACGGATACAGAAGCATTCTTCACGTTTTCTGTGCAGATGATATAGGCAGGACTGCAACGCTTTGGCTACTTCTCTCTGCCCGTCTCCATCTGAATGTATCCACGCCGCAGGTTTGTACCGCATATCTCCTGATACTTCCTCCGCAGGCGTATCCAGAAGAATATACTCCGGATTGGAAGAAGTGTGTTCCATGAGCCTTTGCGCATGCTCTTTCTCAGCCGTATCAATGCAAATGATGTCAAATTGATATTTCCCGTTCAAAAGGTTCTCTGAAAACTTCTGTAAATTTTGAATGGAGTACACCTTTCCATAGACCTGCGACTGTTTTAAGCTGTTTATAAAATCTTGCGAAACCTTTTTTCGATACTCGCTGTCGTGATGGTATACCGCAATTTCAATCATAAATATGGCCTCCTTTCCTGACAGCCATATATTCCTGGAAAAAAGCAAAAAAGGACACAGAAACCCTTTGAAAAGGATTTCTGTGTCCTTTTTGATTCTGAATAGTATTCTTGAAAAGACAGACTACTCCTGTATGTATGTATGTATGTATGTATGTATGTATGTATGTATGTAAAAGTTTACCTATGGCGGCCATGCTTGTCAACCCCCTATTGCACAAATTTTACAAAAAATTATACTGCAATTACCTCCAATTATAATTTTAATTATATCGAAATTTATCAAAAAAAGCAAGTTCACTTTTTATTCCGACTTCTGTTTCAAAATCGAATTTATACATGTTACAGTATAATAAATCACCCTTTTCAAACATTTTTAGGAGATCATTTTCTGAATTCCTTATGTGTTCAGTATGATTTTTTTCTTTCCAAAACAAAATTTTCACTCTTTCCGGAACGCCGCCATCGTATTGGCGATAACCGCCAGCCCTTTTTCTCCCAGCAGTTCCTCCGCGTCATCGCAGCGGACGCTTTCTGAACGCGGAAAGGCCGGACGCCCATTTTCCGTTTCCCGGGCCGTGGGAACCGTTTTGCCCTGTTCTTCCAGAATACGCCGGACAAGCTCTTCAATCACGCGGGTATCTGTCGGCTCCGCCTGGGGGATATCCGGCGTTTCAGGACAGTGCAGATAATGCTGGACGGCGTTGACAAGGAACTGCGCCTTACGCCGCCCCTGCCGGTTGAGGACGTCGGCAACCTGCCGGTGGGACGGATCGGCGGCATTAAACTGTATGGTAAATTTGTTCTGTTCTTTTTTCTCCGGCATAGGCTTATCCTCCGAACTTGGAGGCCCGGTACAGCAGCTCATAGCCCTTTGTGTTCGCGGCCAGCTCGTCCACGAAAAGCGCCGGTCCGGCTTTCCCGCAGGCTTCAATCTGCTCTCTCAGCAGGATGGAACCGCCGCCTACGAAAACCGTCTTGCCGGAACGCAGGTCGATCATCCGCTCCCGCAGCCTGCCGGCCAGGTCGTCGATGAAAAGCCGCGCCTGCTCCCGGACGATCCGGCAGACCGCTTCATCATATCCCTGCCCCTTATCCTGCAGGATGGCGTCGATGTCCGATTCCTCCAGCAGCATATCGAAATCCGCGTTGATTTTGGATTTGACGCGGTTGTAGAGAACAATCACGCCGTTTTCCAGTGAATCGCACACGGAAAGGTCCGCCTGCCCGTATTTGATTTGCAGATAATCCGCCGTGAAGCCCCCGATGTCTACAATCACCGCTTTGGGAAGCTGCTGGAGCTTTGCATAGACGGGAATTGCGGCTGCATAAGCCTGCGGGAAGCAGAGGGCTTCGGTAATCAGGACGGAAAACGGTTCGCCGCCGAGCTGAAAATTGAGGACGCCCCGGCCGAGGAAATACTCTTCGAACTTCTTATACAGCGTTCCGTAGTGCGCCGGCGGCAGACCAACGCACAGCTGAACCCTAACCGGGTTCTCCGCCGGCAGCATCCGCCGCAGTTCAAAGCCGATGGCGAAGAGCGTAAGGATGAAGAAGCGTTCGTCGGCGGTCTTGTCCCGCATATACGGGATGCGCTGGTCGGAAAGGGTATAATACTTCCCGTTGTAGGATAAAACATCCTGGCCGAAAGGCGGCCTTGTTTCGCTTTCACACAGGCCGGAGGTAAAGGTTTTGTGTACGGTTTTGATTTGTTTGTTCCCATGGTCGATACTGATTAACATGGCGTCAACTCCTTTGAAATTTGGTTTATACTTATTTAATACGACTGGAATACGTGTTATTTCAACAAAAAAGAATGGGAGCAGAAATCTTCTGCTCCCACCGATACCTTTACCTTTTGTAACCTATATACCCGCATTCAATCTGTGCTTGGGGTCGAATCGCTTGCCATCCGCATAACCGCTGCTAAATGCGTTTATATGGAGGTTTTCTGCCTGAGCTGCGCGCGCCTTGAATTCATGTTGTCTCCAGTGCGCCGACGCTTCCTGTACCTCTTTGGGCGTCGCCAGCACAAGTCCCCATTCCTGCGGCAATTCTTCCTGCTGCCTTTTGAAAGCCTTATCGGCGCCGTTTACAAAGCCGTACCCATAGCTGTCGCACAGCTTCTTGATATAATCAGCCCGAAACCCATGCTTCTTGTATTCTTTCTTGATTTCCTTCACCTTCGCCTGAACACAATCCACAGCATACTTGAAAACAGCGGCGCAAATCTCCACGTCATCCTCGAACCCAATGAAGCCCATACGCTGTGTCTGGCTTCCCGACGAATGCCGCCGGTACCCCTTGCAGCAGTAATTTTCAGCGATAACCCCTGACAGATTTACAATCCACGGGTCACGCCGCTTGCTGCAGGTAATTTCAAGCTCGACATCCTTGACTTCCTGACCGCCTTCATCTTTCAGATCACGCTCCGACAGCTTGTGCCTCGCCATTAGTTCGCGGGCTTTCAGCAAAGCCGCCCGGGACTCTGCTTCCACAGGGCTTTCAGCCAGCGCCAACAGTTTCTTGATTTTCACTTTATAATTCATTTCCATAGGGCAAATCTCCTTTATCATTTTTTCCTTATGCGGCTTTCAAAAAAGCTTCATCAGCAGCGGCTAGGCGGAGCTGCCGGTCTTCCAGCGAAAACCGGCGCTCCAAATCCATGACCGTGCAGTTTGGCTTAAAGGTACGGGGGCTTTCCTTGTCCCACGCCAGCAGCATCGCCCAGTATTCGGGATAGTCCCGGCGCAGCACGCGCAGGGAATCCAGGCTTTGTTTGACGCAGAACCAGCAGCCAAGCCGCCGGAATTTCTGATACAGCGGGTTTAACATACCCCGCTTGTTCAGAAAATCCACACAATCCTGCTCCGTCATACCCCATTCAGCAAGAGGGGCACGGCAAAACGAATCCAGCCGGGCAAGCCGTTTGGGTTCGTCGGCAGCCAGCCCAAGATACCGGATATGCTCGCCATAGCTTTTATAGTGCTGCCGGATCGTCCTTAATTTTAAGCGGCCATTGCACCAGGCCCCGATTGTAAAAGGAAATCCATAGATACTCCCTGTCCGCCGGCCCGAACCATAAGTGTAATGAAACACTGTGTCGAAGTCCAAAACCGACCGGACAACCGTAATTTTACGGTCGATGTACTTCTCCATTTTTTGGATGTATTCATACATTTCCGGCAACTCTCCGCCGAGAGCCGGCGTCGCCATCACCTCAATAAACACAATGTCGTCAATCGGCCGCCCTTCTTCCATCATGCGAATCAGCATGGCCGACGAGTCCTTGCCGCCGGACCAGCCCACAATATGTTTCACCATTCCATCTCCGACAAAATATTTTGCTGAAAACGGAAAAGTCCATCCTTTCCGGCGTGTACTTTTACACCGCTGGCCGATTCCTTTTTCGGCGTTTCGGCGCGCAATCGCCTGACGCCTCGCGGCAACCCTTAAACAAGGGGCGCGGTTTGCATATTGTGAGAGAAGAAAATCACAGCGGGAGCGTGGCATAAGCCACACGGCCGATATCCAGAATTTCTACATTGGATACCGCCCGGTAAGGCCGCTCCCGGTTTTCATCCTCGAACCAGTCCTTCAGCTTCATCTCCACTTCAAGATGAAGTTCCTCATGTTCACCGGCTGTCGCAAAAAAGAATTTCTCGCTTTGCCGGACATTCCCCCGCCGCGTCATATACGAATAGCGGACGCGGTACAGCGGTATCGTGATCCGCATATTCAAAATCTGCTTTGGGTGCAGCTTTTTTAGAAAAGCGCGGTATTCTTCTGTAGCCGGCAGATTACCGCCGACTGCCACTTCATCAAAGGTACAGCAGTCCGCCAATTCATGTATGTGCATAGCTGTCCTCCTGCATAAAAAATGTAAGCTGTTCCATGCCCTGTTCTACCTTATGCCGTCTTTCCAGCAGGGAAATATCCTCCTTGGAAATCAAGCCCTTATCAATCATTTTTCGCACACGATAAAGGTCTGACGCCGGGATTCCGTCCAGGCCATACTGTAAAATCAGCTTTTTGGCCTTACGGATTCGGGCCTGCCTTGCCTTCTCCTTACGTTCAGACTTCTGTTGTTTTACCGCTGAGAGGACATCCGCCTCATGGGTTACGGTATAACCGGCCTGCACATCGGCAAGATCCTGCATCAAATCACGGCTGACCCGGCGCTCTGCCCGAAGATTGATCGCTTCCACCTTGAAATATTTCCCATGATGTTCACTGAAAAACAGTTCCCTGGAAAACTTGGATTCCGCTTTCCTTTGTGCCTCATCTGGGCAAATCTTCATGATTGCCTCGCAGATGTCCAATGACACATTGTGCTCCAACAGCCGTTTATCCTTGTGAATACTCACTTCGTACTCCTTGGTGAACAGCGTCATTGTTTCCGGCTTTCGGGTGATCTTCAAATCATAGAAAACATTCCCCTTTCTTGTGTCCAGCTCTTTGCCGAGAATCGTACAGTACTGGCATCCGGCATGGTTTCCGGCGCAATTCATCGGATTATAATGCTGCGTCCATGTTTCGGTATTTTCATCGAAATAACAGTGATACCGGCAGATACGCCGTTTACTCTTTGCAAACTCCTGAAACAGCTCCTCTTTTCTTTGGGCACGTTCATCCAGCGCCTTATCGAGCGACTGTTCATACCAGTACGGCGCCGCCACCTCACGGCAGGCACAGAACACCATTTTGCACAATCCTCCGTCCGTTGCATGATCCCGGAGCAGAGGATGATTTTTCTTACACCCCTGCTTCCGGTAAGGGCAGTTAATCGTAGGATTGTCGTTCTCCAGCGTCCAATCAATACCCATATACGACATATAGCCGCTGTTCCAATGGGAGCCCTTTACCAGCAGGCCGCATGGCGTAGAAAACACCATGCGGTTCCGTTTTTCAATGGTATACTCAAAACCGCCCTGAAACTCGTTGCAATATGTCCAGTCACTGACAAAATTTGGGTGGTTGTCTTTCGTCCATCCCTCGGCAAACAGCCGTCGGGTCAGCAAATTCAGATTTTCCATCTCAAAGCCCCCTGCACGGCCGTATTTCAAAATAGGCTTCCATACGGTCACGGAATTCTTCTTTTTCCATATCGTACTCTTTACAAAGGCAGTTCTCGCATATCTGGTAATCCAGGTATCCGACTGATTTTGAACAACGGACGTCCCAACTGTTCAGTTCCTGTCCGCAAAGGGGGCAGCTAATGCCCAGCCAGCGCGCCTTATCCATTTTCATCCTCCTTTGCGAATACATGCAGATATAGGTTGTAGTCTTTGCTCCGTGTGATACAGCGCAGCCAATATGTGCATCGTTCGCCTTCAAAATAAAAGTTGTATTCGTCCCCGCACCCATGGACTGCCGCCTCCGGATGCTTTCCGCAGAACTTCCTAAGAGCTGCGAGATCCCGAAAGGCATCGTCCGCAGTCAGGCGTTCATACATCAAATCAGCCTCCCGGCAGACTTGCGGCGTAGCAAGCTCTTCACGGCACGGCCAAATCGTATTCCACCATCTGTATCCGTCATAATCAGCACGGATATGGAAGATTTTTTTACAGCTGACAAGACTGCCATCCGCTTTGCCATATTCCCGCAGAAGATATGGACGTTGGGTTTTTAATTCGGATAAAATCGAAGCTCTTTTCATAACTCAGGATTCCTTTCATTTTTCCACCCATAGAGGGCAGTTGATACGAACCATTTGACCGGGTTCAGGAGCAAACTTGCATTTACTGATACCGCAGTCGTTGCAGTCGTGCAGCGCCGTGATGTCCTTAAAAAAATCCTTATAATCACTGAGCAGGACACTGGACTCACTGCACTTCGGACAATTCTCCTGTTTCTCTGTGCTTGTCAATACACAGCCTTCTGTTTCATCATAGCAGCCACAATCCAGGCACTCGTTTTTCCTCCGCTTGTTTTCGATATACTCCTGCAAATCATTTTCGCAGGGGAGATACAACTTGCCATTTTCTACACAACGGAACAGGTCGCAGTCTTTATTGGTTGCCGCTTCATAA
Organism: uncultured Lachnospiraceae bacterium; assembly: GCA_944383835.1. Lineage (GTDB taxonomy): Bacteria > Bacillota > Clostridia > Lachnospirales > Lachnospiraceae > RGIG7193. The sequence goes on from CALWRE010000008.1 coordinate 8,744, forward strand.
AAGCTCTCATACGAGTAGTCGTATTTGCTTTCATAAATATATCCCGGCACACAAAATCCAAGGCTGCAGTCAATCCGCTGCTGGCGGGAAATCTTGAAGAAATCCTTCTCCTGTGCAGTAAATTTTCTCTCCGGTATAAAGTGAAAGCCGCCATATTCGAATATCTGATTTTTCATCATCAATCAACCTTTCTCAAAAAAGAAAAGAGAACAGGGCCGATTGTCTCAGCCTTGTTCTCTCTTAACCTGCTGCACCAGTTTTCGGACTACTTTTCGTCCAAATACTGATGCGGCCGTTCTTTGTAATCGGACACCTTGTAGTCCCCGATTTTCTCATATTTCCCGTCGGAAGAAGCTCCGGCGGTTTCCGGTTTGGCTTCTTCTCCGAGAACGGCATCATAAAATATCCGTTCCAGATACTCATACTTGGAATAAATGCCCTGTGACGCCCAGACAAGCGCATTTCGCACATACGACGCATGGACGCGGAACATCTCATGTTCCACTTCAAAGCCGAGTGATTTGGCAAACAGGATAGCAAATACGATCACGCTTCGGGTATTCCCCTCACGGAAGGGATGCGTCTGCCAGATCTGCGCGATGATGCGGACCATGCGGAAGACAATCTCCCGGTCATTTTCCCCGTTTCGGTGGAGTTTGGCGATTTCCTTCATGGAAGCCGCCAGTTGTTTTTTAATCTCTTTGGGATAAGCATACCGGACGGTATCGCCGCCGAGCACGTCTTCCGGCTTTATCATCTGGATTTCCCGAAATTCCCCGGCCCACTCATAAATCTGGCCGAAAATTGTGCGGTGAATATCTTTCAGGGTTTCTGTGTCGAATTTTTCATACTGCCGGTTATAGATGCCAGCCATCGCTAAATTCGTGATGTCCGCCTCCGCTTTCCGCAAAAGATCGGCGTCCTTAATGCCGGCAAGGTTTTTCAGCACGTCCGCGTCATCATATAAATAGGGGTCTCTCATGGCTGAACCTCCGTTTTAAAACCATACCGCCGGAGCGTTGCTTCAAAAACGGAAAGGTAAGACGTTTTCCCATCCTGCCAGTCGGCAAGCCCTTTGGAGGTCTGCTCGCTGGCCGGGACTCCCTCGATGGCGTTCATCGCGTCGGCAAAAGAAATGCAGCGTCCTTTCTGCTCGGCGGAAAGCATATCCATGCCCGCTCCCAGCTTCTGTAATAGCAGCCGGCGGTCCAAGCCATGCCCGATCAACCGGGCTGCCTGTTCCAGCTCGTTCAGGCGGGTATTCACTTTCGGGAGCTCCTCTTCGTATTGTTTCCGCAGGCGAATCTGTTCGGAAACCCTATCCACCTTATCCTTTTTCAGATATATTCCGGCCATTTTCCCGGAAACCCTGTTTTGCAGATAGTGGTAGGTCTTGCCGTTGATATTCTTTTTCGAGATATACCCCTGCGGAAGAACAGACAATTCTTTTTGCAGTCTTGCCTTTTTCTCCAGCAGCTTCGTGTACTCCATGACAATGGTGTTATCCATCTGTATTACCCGCTTTCAATTTGATCCCACACACGGGACAATAATTCATTTTTTCCGTATAATATGCCGTACTGCCGCAGCAGTAGCCATCATAATATAATTCATGTATCAAGGCAGATTTATATCTCGCCGTTGCTTTACCTGATTGACCGCGCCGCATTTCCATATATTCAGCCTCTGTCTGCTTGAACTTTTCAAGTTGTTCGCAGAATGGGCATGTCGGTATATCCTTATTATCCATTTTCAATTCCTTTCATAGTATATCACATTTTAACCTATTCGTCAATTTACAAATAGCGTTTGCAGGTTAAATCATCTCCGTTATTTTGTGTCTTGGCTGCCTGTTTCAATCCGGTAGTCAATGTCCGGCTTCATCGGCCAGCACGGTTCTCCATCGAGCGCATTGTTCGTAGATGAATGCAAGAGGTCGTGACGTTCCATCGGAAGTTCTCCCGGCTCCGTGTATTTCCACACATATTCGTCTTCATCCTTGAAAACCATGCGGTCCCAGCCGTCCACACCAATAAACCTCATTTTCTTTATCTTACGGGGTGTTGGAATCAGTTCAAAATCACTGGCTTCTTCCGGGCGAAGAGGATGTGCGTATTCAATATATCCCCATGCCTCCCGTCCGATTTCCTCACAATAGGTCTTATTCTCATAATTGTGGATTTCGGTTATCTTGTTGTTTTCCGGCTCCGGATAGCTTCCCGGTGTAATCGGGCACTGTGTACTGTAATATCTCATTTCTATTCCCTCAATTCTTCAATCATAGATGGATACTTTGAATTTCTTCAAGATGCTGATGATAAACTTGGCTGTGAATTTCCGCCAACTCCGGCATGGTCAGCTTTTCGAGCTGTTCTTCGGTATACTTTCCGTGCCCCCATGCCAGAATATCCATGATCCAGCAGTAGCGTTTTTCCAGTCTTCCCATCATCTTTTCATCCCTCCAGCAGTTCCGGATTATCATAGATGTTTCCGATTACCCCCGCGCCTTCAGCAATAAGATTGTCAACCGGTTTATAGAACGTGCTGACGCTATCTTTCAAATAACTCTTCTGGGAAGCATATAAGCAGCCGCTTTTCCATTCAATCACGTATAAGCGGTGCTTCAATTTCAGGATATCACCCTCAAAAACCTTCGTGCCGTTTTTGTCATCGATTCCTGCATATTGTCCCACTGTGTCCGTATAAACCGGCATCTTTTTAATTGGCTCATAGGTATAAATCACGGAAAAATCCCCTTTTCCCTGAAAAATACCGCCGTAAACCCAATTTGCATCTATGGGCTTGCCGTTCATAAGAACTCTTTCCCCTTTTCTGCGGGTTTGCCCACGGAATAATAAGTCTCGCATTGTAGATTCATCCTTTCTGTAAATATCATGCTATTTGCTGTTCGCCCCAGCGGATATGGAAATTCCCTTCTTCATCCTGCTCACGATACATGAGCAGCGAAAGAAGGTCATAATCCACGCCGAAACGATCATAGATTTCGTCCAGGTTTGTATCCTGGCCTTTCATAAATAAATTGATTTTCTCCTTTGCCATCACCATCTGCATCAGGTTGGATTCAATGCTTCCCGCATAGGTAACAAAGTAAATATCCTTCCATTCCGTTGAATTGTAGCGGACAAACCGCATATAGAACTGGCTCATTTTGGCGTTGTTGTAGTGCATCTCCGGAATAATGACCTTGTTCACATACTCGAAATTGACGCTGGACGGAAGGCTCTGCTGCGTACACAGCAAAATCCCGTTCCCGCTCTCTTTCAATGTCTTCCGCAGCTTCCGCCTTTGAGCAAAGCTGGTTGTCCCGCCCGTCACCGCAAAAACGGCGCGGTTCGGGAACGCTGTTTCCAGCGCCGCTTTGTAAGAATCCAAAACAACCTTGTGCCGGACGCCTATGGCTATAATTTCATTTTCGAACTGGCCGGCCAGCTCCACAACACGGCGTATTTTGGTGGGTATGCCGCCCTGATATTCTACAACCGTGTCCGGCGCCGCGCTGATCCGCAGAAGCAACGTAATCTGCTGCATCAGACGCATCATGGCGTCCTTCCGGGAATTTCCCGTGCTGGCGAAGTAGTTTTCCCGCATTTTCCGGAACTCCTCCATCGCCATTTGATACACAGCCCGTTCATCTTGGGTAAACGATACCGGCTCCTGATGAATCCGTCGAATTTCCCTGCCGACGATTTCCGGAAAGGTCCGGGTAATGACCGTCTTGCCGAGAATTTCGCTGAGAGCGTCCGCGTTGTAAATGTCCTGTGTGCGCTGCCCCACGCCGAATACGGTAATCTTTTCCGGCAGATGGGAGGCTGTGAACAGCCGGTAGCCCTCTTTATATGCGGGGATAGGCTGTCCAAAATAGGGATTCACCTTGCTGGATAAAAAATCGTCGCCGCGTTCATAATGGTAAATCCTTGGACTCCATGACAGCATGTTGGCCGAATTGTTATACATCAGCTCCAGCTGCGGCGCAAACTCCGAAATATTGTTCCGTGTGCTTGTGCCGGTTGTCAGCAGTTTGCAGCGGCAGCGCCGGAAACAGTCCAGTACGGACTTGGCCCGGATGCTGGAAGGGTTTGTCATCTCATCGCTCTCATCAAAGATAAGGTGCAGTTTTTGCCCGTACCTCCGCACCCACCGTTTAATCTGGCGCCGGTATGTACCCAGCTTATTCAGCGTAAGGAGGACAAAATCGCCTTTTTGGATTTTCTCCAAATCTGATAGCCGTTCTACAAAAACATAGGGCAAGCCATAATTTGGCAAGACCTCGTCCCAGTTGTTGCGGATAGAGATGGCAGGGGATATCACCCAGGTATGATGGACGTTCTGCTTTTCCATCCGGTATAGCCCCGAGGCGATACCGGCCAGCGTTTTACCGCTGCCTTGTTCCCATTGGAGCAGCCCGTACCGCTTTTGCAGCATCAGGTTTAGATCGTGCCGCTGGATCTCGTTGAGGCGGATTTCCTCTTCGTTCTCTGCATCCCATAGGTGAAAGTTTTCCAGCCACGCGCCAATCTCCGGATCCTCCTCCATAGTGGCAAAGGGCCGGTTTTGGCCGACGTATTCCCGCTGTTTTTTTCTCACCAGGCGTTCATAACCGGGAAATTCCCACGCGCCGTCTGAAGAAACAATTTCATACATCGGGACAGGCGCCCGTTTTTCCTCTGGAATCTGCCGGCGCGCCTTGCCGCTGTAGCCCTTATAAATAAAATCATAGTCCCGCTTCACCAAGGCGATCTTGTCCTGCGGCGGCCGGGCGTTCTGCTTTTGAAGGGTGCGTTTCAGACAGGCAAGCACTTTGGCCTCCGTCAGCCTCTTTTTTGCCCATTCCTCGTACTTCATATCCTTGGGCTGCGTCTCCGTGCAGAACCGGTAAAAATACTCGTAGCACTTAGCATAGCTTTCCTTCAGCTTCGGATGGCACTTTATCTGATAGAGCATTTTCTGTACCTGGTATAGAAATCCCTCCGACAGCTCTTTTTCCTTTGCCAGTTCCCGCACCGCGGAATAACGGTTCTTTTTCAGCAGCTTAATAGCGCCTTGCAGAAGATGTTCAGAAATCCATTCCGCTTCTTTCCCACAATCAAAGCCGGCGGTTAAAAACCGATTCACTTTGATGTGATACGGCTGTACCTCAATGCCTTCACCGCGCTTCTGCCAGAATTGCAGCTTAATCGGATAATGCCGCACTCCCAAAAAAGAAAAAGCGTTCGAAGGCAAAGCCACATGCCCCAAAAAGCTGAAGCGTTCTTCCATCTCCCGGATAGATGTTCCATCGGAAAAATCATCCGACAAAAAGGACGCGGGGACAATCATCGCCAGAATTCCAAACGGCTTTAGCAGTTCCGCCGCTTTCCGGCAGTAATAGAGCTGTGAAAGGATTTTCTCCCCGTCGTCTACCCACCACCGCAGGTTATACGGCGGGTTCCCGACCACATAATCAAAGCGGACGGGCGGTTGGTAGGAACGGATGTCGCCGTTCACCAGATTCGCATGAGGATAGAGATATCCCGCCACTTTATATGCCTTAATGTCCAGCTCACAGCCGTACAGATTGTTTTCTGCCGGCATGAAATTGAAAAAGGCCCCCGCGCCGCAGGTCAGGTCAGCCACAGCCGCGTCCGGCGGCGGGGACAATGCTTCCGCAACCAGACGGCAAAGCAGCGGAGGGGTGAAAAACTGCCCGTTCTCGATTTCTTTCTTGGCCTCGCTGTACGAAGCGTAATTTTCGTAATCCTGCCGGCGCAGTCCGTGCAGGCCGCCGTCACCGGTATACAGGTTATAGATATCGCCGCCGCTGATCCCATACTCACCAGCTTTGCCGCTATCAATCAGATACAGCAGCTTTTCATTGGTTTCCTGCCGTCTTTCCTGCGGTACAGCGGTATCGCAAACCGCGTATTTCATTTCTTCACCTCCATCAGCGGACAAGAGCCAAGAAACTCGGAAACAAACCGGCCTGCATAGTCCTTGCTTTTGAATTTGATATCTACGCGGCCATTCTTAAACATCCGCAGCGATTGGAGCTTCGTGTAATTAGAAAAAATGACAACTGGGTCTTCCCGATAGCTCCAGCCAAGGAGCTTGGAGATAGCCGCGGGATAATATCCAAACGTCCCTGTTTCAAAATATGCCAGTCCTATCAGGATGCTTTTCATTTTGTCATTCAGCTCCCATTTACCAAACATACTTTCAAAGCGGCAGCCATAGGTAAACCGGATCGTATCGCTTTTCAGTTCGTACTCTGCCTTACCGGTATAAGTACACCAGGCTGCCTTATGGCACGCTTCCTTGATTTCATCCAGCGCCCGTTCCAGAAAGGTCCGGCCTCCGAGCTGAATAAAAATCTGATCCAGCACGTCTTTGTAGTCTACCTCCATAGAGCGCAGCTTTTGATGATATCCTGCTATCGCTTCTGTATTCGGAGAGTGGTAATCGCTTTTGGGTTTATGCGGCAGCAACACATCAATGACGGTATTAGAGTCAAGAGATACGTTATAGCTGTGATTAAAATATCGCACCAGGTTGGAAATAAACAGCTCATTCAGTTCTTCCAGCTGATTCCGGATATCCTGTTCAGAAAAATGGGGGAGATGGATATATCTCTGCACATTGTTCCAGATTTCCTCAATCGGCTTTAAGGTTTCTGCCTGACGATTAACGATATCTGTCCACATATACTCCAATTCGCTTAATGAAGCTTTGGCGTCCACATACGCCGCCTGATGCGCCTCGCAGAACTTCCGGTCCGTTTCCGAAATCCGGTTGTCCGCGCTGACCTGCACCGCGTCCAGCTTATCTAAAGCGTTCATAAATCAAAATCCTTTCTTTAATTCTGTTAAGAAAAATGAAAGGACAGCACAGCCGGTTTGGCTATGCTGTCCCTGTTGTCTTTTCATTATCCCGGATTACGCGCACATACGCAGTTCCAGCGGGGCTGCCGCCGCGCCTGGCACTGGGGCCGTTGACACCAGATAAACCGTATTCATGGTTTCAAACCTGACGGATATGTCGGTAACTTCCAAAATCTCAACAACCCGCGAGGTGCGGATGACGCCGCCTCCGCGCTGAATCAATGCGCACTGTCCCTCTTTTAAAGGGAAGAGAAGACGTCCGCTCAAGGAAACATGCTTTTTCATCATTCTTGTCTTGACCTCCTTACTCTTTCTTATCCCAGCAAAACCTGAATAACCGTATCATATGCCCCGGCCAGGAGCCGCTTAATCTCATGGAAAGTAATATGCTCCGCCTTCGCAATATCATGCATACCGGCGCCATCCACCTTCATGCGGATAATCCGCATTTCCCTGGACGGCAGCCTCTTTGCCAGCGCGTGGAGAATCAGTTCCGTTTCCATCTGCGTCATCAGTTCGTCCTGATTGACGGCTATATTTTCCAGTGGGGTATGGATATGTTTAGCATTCATATCATCAATATGAACCGTATCCTCCTGAAACAGGATATCCTTAGCCATATGCTTATAATAATCTTTCAGGGCGCACAGCATCTTTTTCCATGCCACAGTAGCAAATTTATACTTTTGCAGCTTTGGGTTCCCGCAATACTCCTGTACTGCCCGCAAATAGCCAAAGATCACAACGTCGTAATACTGGACCGTCGGCAGTCTGTTCTCATTTAGGAACGTATACACCAGGTCATGGTTTTCTTCAGCGAATTTACGCTGTTCGTCCGTCAATGTTTTCATTGTCATTTTTATCCCTCCAAAAAGAGAAAGGGACACTGCCAACTTCAATCGGCAGTATCCTCTCCTTGTACTTTCCGCACGGCAGGCCGCGCGCATGATTTTCTTTATGCCGGCAAAGCTTCCCGCTCCCCGTCGATTGTCCCTGGTCCGGAAATTGCAAAATGCTCCCCGCTCTCCACTGTTGAATAACGGGAATCCTGCTCATATACGCCCTCCGGTTCCATCCGCGTTTCTGAATCCGCGGCACGCTGCTGGAGCATCATTTTAACCTGCTCCCGGAAATTATCCGCATAGTGCTTCACCTGCGCCAGTTCTTCCCCCGAAAAGTCATACAGCTTCCGGAATGTCGCCACACTGTAGGTATTCGAGCCGTTGTCTACCCGCTTCAGCCCGATCTCCACAACGCTGCTCCAGGCGGGGCGGCGCCGGGAAACGAAAGATACGTTCATAAAATCGCTGAACGGACGGATGCTTGTAGGCGGGAGAGACAGAAGGATCGGCATATATTCTCCGCTGCGAAGGATATACAGATGCCGCATATTCTTGCACGCCTTGCCTTTTCCGTCTGTGCCGAATTTATTCAGTTCGCACAGGGCGCAGGCGCCTCCTGGCGTTCCAATCCCCAGTTTTCCGTCTACAGAAGAACACAAAGGGGCTACGTTATCGTCGTATTCCGAACCCTCCGGCCAGTAAGCGCCGGCCTGATGGTTGTAAACGATAATGCCTCTCAGCGTCTTCTCATAATCCGGGTTCTCAGGATCGTCTCCGGGTATCTCAAACTGGAGCGTACCCCCGGCAGGGATTTTCACACGCTGGAAACTCATCTGCAAGCCGTCAAAATCCTCGGACAGCTCTTCATTGGAAAAATCGCTCTCAATCATGGCGGGAAGGGTGAAGTTTTTGACCTCTGCCAAAGCGTTTTCGTTGTTGTAAGTCATAATCAGATCCTCCTAATCATTTGTTATGGCAGCCGTCACGCCGCCATCTGGTTGATACTGTTCCATCTTTTCGCAGGCATCGACAGGATATTGTAGCCGATGCTTTCCAAATCCGTCGCACGGTCATAGCTTTCCACATCCTGGCTGTACCGTGTAACCGCGTTGGCAAGCCCGTAAAGCGTCAGGTCCCTGCCCTCGATCAGATGCTGCAATACGCCGGGATGTTCTTCGTCCGTAATACCGAAATCACGGCTTGCCAGACGGACTACTTCCGGCACATTCGCTGTATTCATCTTCGCGTTTGCCGCTTCCTGCATCATTTCGACAACCCGGCTGAAATTAGCTTCGTTTACCGCCGTAAGAACGGTATCGCGAATCTTCAGCAGAAAAGCGCGGTCATCCGCCGCCAGCTCCTGGATTGTCAGTCCGGATTTCATTCTCCGTCACTCCTTTCCTCCTGATTTGCCTTTTCACCAGGACAGCACCATGCCACCCTCAGTAATATCAGCCGCCAGCCCTTCCCGCTCGAAAACCTTTACAAGTCTCGGCCAGTAAACCTTCTCCGGCACAGTCTCAAACGCGGGGCGGACAATTTCGGAATCCGCCTGCGCGATGGCGATTTCTCCGTTTTCCCGGATTGTAAGGCTGTGATGGCCGCGTGAATGCAGGTCGGCGATTAAGTCCTCCAGCACGTTCCGCCCCTGCTTCTCATACCAAACCTGCGGATCTGCCGGGGTTTGCTGCTGGGGGATGGTTTTCTTTTCTCCTGAACCCTGCTGTACTTCGGCCATCGGCACAATTTTCAGCAGCGAACAGCTGATATCCGCTTTCTGATCGAAGCTGACGTCGGCATAATCAAAGTCCGGTACGCCATAAAGCCGGATTCTTCCCGTCCCGCCTTTCGCGGCGATTTTTTCCGGGAATTCCTCCAGCCACTGCCATGTCGCTTCCGGATAGGCCGACTGTAAATACGCCGAAATACGGAAGTTCACATGACGGAGCAGGACAAGGCCGACCGGATCGGAAATATCCGGTACGGAAAGTTCTTTCTTTGGAAGCTGTCCTTTTTTCTTCTTTCGCGCTTTTCCGGCCATATGGCGGTACCGCTGCGCTTTAAGGGCAGGAAGCAGGAATTTTACTGCCGCCCATGCCGCCCACACCGCAAAAATACCGCTCAGCAGCCAGATTTGTATGTCCCCGCGGATAAATGCCATGACTGCCAATACCGCGGTTGTCAAAACGGATATACTTGACCAGAGGCTTGTTTTCTTATTCATTCGTTTCATCCTTTCTGAGACTTTTTCTCTAAAAAACAAAAAAAGAGGAACCATATGCGTTCCTTTCTGAAACACATACGGTTCCTCTTGGCGCCGGTTTTCAACCCGGCAAGGCTTCTCTTTCCCCGTCAATCACCGGCGAAATTTTGTCCAGTGATTCGGAGAATTTACTATCCAAGGCTTTTGTTCCCGCCTTGTCTGTTCCGGCCGGGACAAATCCCCAGTTATCAAGCAATACTTTCAGCCGCTTATCCGTAGTAACGCCGTCTCTCCTGGTGTATACCTCCAGTTCCAAAGAGCCGGATACCCAGATAAGGCTGCCTTTCTTTACGCGGGCGCGGACGAGCCTTTCAGCATCGTCTCCCATCGCGCAGATTTGAAGGTATTGCGTCCTGCGGTGCTCCTTGCCGCCGATATTCTCAGCAATGTCAAAGCGCACATACGGATGCCTGTTGATACTGGTCTTCAGTTCCAAATCAGCGGTTACCCGGCCGATTACATAGGTCTGTGCCATTTCGCTCCTTTCTGCCTTCCGGCTAAAATATCTATATACAAAAAAGCGCCGGCACACAGTTTCCGCCCATAAGGGCAAAACCATACTGTCGGCACTTTGAATACAAACTTGACAAGCGTGTGCAATGTGAGAGGCTCCCCACGATACAAGCAAGTATGCCTGCAAATCCTAACGGATCACGCACAAAAAATCAATTACAATGGTATTATAACACTATATCTTGCGTTTGTCAAGAGTTCATAATCAATATATAGATATTTGCTTGTGATAAATCCCTATACATCCTTATACAAATACTCGATTGTGTCTTTCCACTGTGCAGCAGAAAAATCTTTTGGATTCAACTGATGCAGTAGGACTCGCGCTTTTCGATTCTCGTGTTCTTTCAGCCGCATATCCGACAGGTATTCACACCCGACTAACCTATGCAGTATATCCAAAGGCGATTCTCGCATGGATACAGTTTATCCTCCTATATAGAAATCCTCCTCACGGCGTTCAAAAGCCATAAGGAGGATTTTATTTAAGCTGCCATGACGCTATTTTTTAATAGTTGCATGGCTCCACGTTTGATTTTGGTTTAGTTGATCTTGCAAACAATGCAGTTGATACTGCGCTTCATCCAGCGAAATCCGGTCATCCGGAATAAAGACATATTGATTCTGCATCGTTGCATAAGCCTTCGTAATGTGCGTATTTGCACATGCTTTGTCGAAAAAGATAAAGTCTTTGGGAAGAACGCCGGGGATACCGTCCAAGCGGTTCTGTTCCTCAGTCAGCCGGATTGTCAGCAGCTTTGCCAAATGCTCTTTATCCTGGAGCAATGAAACGATGCGCGGTTCGCTTGCGATAACTGCCAAATCATAGATATGTTTTGACGCTTCAAAGGCTCGGTGCTCCTTTTCCGCGTTTCGGGTGTAGGCTTCCGCTGCAAACAGCTTATCTATGAAAATCCGTTCGATTGTCATAGTGAGAATTTCAAAGGGGCGGACATCGAACTGTTGAAGCAAAATAAGCTGCTGGTCTGGCCCCGCCTGTTCGTAAATCAGCGGGGCAATTATCACAGGCTCATATGGTTCACTGATGGTAAAGGACGTGGCCTCAACTTTTACTTTTCCAAAACGCTGCAAAACGTCGTTAGAATCGTATTCCACAACCGGGAGATAACGGTAGTAGGAAATTACCTCCGAGCGGTTGGTGCGGCCCTCGTTGGGATTGCGCTCCATACAGGTGTATTTTTTGGTCGCCCGCTCCAGGCGCTTGTCTCCCTGCGTGCGGCTGCACTCCCGGACATCGACGGATAAATCGACGTCTTCTGAAAAACGCCGGACACTGTGCAGCGCCTTATACAGAGCCGTACCGCCCTTAAAATAGGCGGGCAGACCCTCTCTTTGGAACTGTGCCAGCTCCTGCAAAAGCATAGAAACGTAGTAATCTTTTTCAATAACGTCCTGACGGTATCCGGTGTTTTCGGATACCTGCTCTATCAGGACGCGAAAAGCATCCGAGTCCAAATGCAGCTTCATTTTTATACTCCTTGTCTGCCTGCCACATGGGCAAGCTTCATAATCGTATTTCCGTTATAGTGGGTATCTGCCAGATGCAGAAGCGTACCGTAATCCAATCCTCTTGCCTGCACAAACCGTCCGAGCAGCAGGTACGGATCTTCTGCGTCCACCGGCACATCGTCATACATGTTGAGCAAATCCAAGAATTGAAGATAAAAGCGGTTTTCTTTATTTACGGGAATCCGCGGCGCACGAATGACAATGCCCAGCGCGTCATCCCGCTTGGCTCTGTGCTGTGCGCTGTTGGAAACAAAGGTCCTTTCGGCCGGCATAAGCGTCGTAAGACCCAGCTTGTGCATAACCGCAGCGCCCGTCTCATACCCGGTGCCGTCCTTCAGATATTTCAGCTCAATCAATTTATCTTTGTTGATGCCAGTTTCGCCGAAAACGGTTTGCTTTGTCACATAATAGACGCCCTTTGCAAAAAAGCGAAGGTTGGGGCATGTGCCGGTATCGATCAGCCGCTTTACTGCAACAGCTGCTGCAGCGCAGGCTTTCTTTTCCTCCATGGCATATGCTTCAGCAATTCGATTTCCAAGCTCCCGGACAAGTATTGGTTCACCAGGTTGAAATCCGTCAATCAGTTGCTGAATAAACTGGGTATAAGTTTGCTCTTTCATCGCCGCACCTCCTTTTGATATATTATATGCAAAATATAGTCTTTTATTATGCAATTATTATATCATCAAAAAGGCGGCCTGTCAATGAACATAGAAAGAAATCTCAATCCGCCTTTTCTGGCGACTCAGGAGGGTTCCCCAGTTCTCCCAACTCTTCATATCCCAGAAAGCAGTCGGAAGAAAGGGCGGAGTCAAAATACTCGCTTCCCAATGTCAGCCGCTGCGTCTTTTTGAAATAAAAGCGGTAACGGAAGCCGATCTGGATTTTGGAATGCTTGCCCAGCAGAAGGGCGGATTCGTTGCCTTCGTCGTCCATAATCCGGATTTTCCGGTATTTGCGCAAAGGCTTTGGAACGACGCCGACACAAGTACCCTCCACCACTTCATATTCTTTTCGGCTGACAGCCTGGTAAAAGGCGTATGCCCTGCAAAAGCTGAGGATACAGACTGCGGCGCTTAACAGCAGCATGATCCTGTCTTTGGAAAACAGGAACATGGCAAGCCCGACCAAAAGGCAGGCAATCCCCAGCAGTACCGTGAGTATAAGCCGGCGCCGCAGAGGCGCCGGAGCATTCAGAATTTTCTCCATTCTCATATCCTCTCAAAAATGATTTGCCTGCGCAGATAAAGATTTGCCACAGAACGTATAACAGACCGGCACTCCGGCAGGCAGGATACCATGTCCGCTATGTTATCGCTGGTAGTAAATTCATCGTAATACAAAGTATCCAGAAGCTCTTCCTCACAGCAAAAATCCAGCTTATTCCGTTCAAAGCACTTGACGATCTCCGCCGTAGACAGGAGAGCCTGTCTGGCAAGGCGGATTACCTTCTTTTCATCGGCGGTGCGCTTATCCCTGCGCAGTATCTTTTTCGCCGCGGAGTAGGGTACGTTTCCAAACACGCACAGCCGGAAAAAAGAACAAAGGCGGAGAAACGGATTTTCCGAAATCGGCATGATATATAAATCGGACAGCAGCCGGTACAGCGCCTGCTCGTCTGTTTCTCCGCTGCCTTCAGCAACGAGACCGCGCTGGGTCAGCCGGCTCATGCAGTCGTCAAAGCTGCGGGAGGAGCAAAATCCGGTTTCCTGTTCTTTTTCCCAATACAAATTCTGAACCTGTCCGGGACGAAGGATTCTCCAATTCAACGCCGACCACAGCACAAATTCCTGGATATCCAGTATGTACTCCCGGTTCTTTAAAATCACAACAGGAATCTTCCCGTCCTTTCCGTGTCCTTCAATATGAAGGCGGCCTACAGCTGTAAATAACCTGGTCATAAACAACACCCTTTCCATACTCTTTTACGAAGCGGCTTGTCCCGTATAAGTTTCCATCCATAAAACAAATACCTGGTTTTTCCGCAATTTCTGCTTTGCCCTTGAAATCCATGCGCCTACCAGATTGGGTTTGACGCCGTACATATCCGCAATTTCTTTTCCCGAATACCCTTTTAGTTTCAGTTCAATCGCCTCAATGCCAAGCCGTGCTGTACCGCTGTACTCCCGCTTCATATGGTGCAGGAGCCGCGCGGCGTCCATTTGAGCGAGCAGTTCCTCTTCCTGATGATACGCGGGGGACGGGGCTTGCTCTAAAATAAGCCGCGTGATATTCAAATCGGCGTCCAAAGGAATGCAGCAGCCCCGCTTTTGCCTCCCGTACATTAACCGGCAGTATGTACGAAGTCCGTTGGCGACTACCTTTTCCGCATATGCGTCAAACGGAACCCGCAGTTCCGGCCGGAAACTGGCCGCCGCTTTGCACAGCCATATACATCCCTCCTGGTAAATGTCGTCATATTCAAAACCAAACAATGTTTCATTGACGATGATGTACCGGCAGATAACCCGGGATACAATGTTCAAATGCTGTTCTGCCAACCGGCGCTGGCTGTCATTCAGGACTGTCCTTCCGCCCATACTCTTTCACACTCCCCATTTTTTGCGCCTCCTCGTATTTCATGCCGCCGCCCGGATATTGTCGTATGCCTGCGCACAGGCATCGATCAGCTGGCCGCACATGTACTCTCCAAACTTGGCGATATGCGCCTGTTCTTCGCTTAACCCCAGCTTGGCCTGCATCCATTTGTAGGCCTGCCGCTTTGACATCAGCCCGCTTTTCCACATCCAGTCGAACGCTTTGTGGGCCTCGATACGCTTATGCCGCAAATCTCCATTGGCTAAGGTTCCCATCGGGAGCCTGGATTTTCGGTGGGCTGCGACGTAGGCGTCGCATTTCGGGTACCGGTCGCAAACATAGAGAAAGCCGTTTGTTTTTGCCGCGTCCCCATAGACCGCGCTTGAGGGACGCAGCGTGGCTTTCGCCCCGCAGTAAGGGCATCGGATTTGTACTTTTTTCAAAAATATCACCTCCAATACGGTTTGAATACGGATTTAACGCGCATTAAAGCGCGGGCTCTTTGCCTTGCGCCAGCTGGCGCAGGCGGCAGTCTTTCAGCCAGTCTATGTGCCAAAGAAGCCAGGAGGAATACAGCTCTTCAAAAGCCTGTTCGCTCAAAACAGCTATACATTCGTCTTTGACCGGCGTATCTCCTGTGAGCCGCCGGAACTGCTCCACGGAAAAGACAAGCGGGGCGCCGTTCCGGTCAGCCGCCAGCAAATACTCATCGCACTGCTGGTTCTTATATAAGCAAAATTTACATTCGATCCATATGGCATTCCGCCAGTTGCCGCGGGACGCCTGGAGAAATGCATACAGCTGTAAAATCTGATTGTTCATTTTCCCTCCAATTTTAGGACGGGTAAAAAAATACCCTCTACTATTATTATTCGATTTTTTTCCAAAGATCCCCTTGGCGCCCCTTTCAGGGCATCTCTATCGACAAGCATGTGCAAAAAATACCTCCTACTATTATTATCCCTTTTTTCTTTAAAGATCCCCCCAGCAGGCACTTTCAAGGGGAAAAGAAGAAACCGGGACACCCCGTTTGGAATGCCCCGGCGTCCTTCTGCCGCTTACTTGGAAAGCGTCTGTTTTTTGCGTTTTTTAATACACACGAGGATAATGATCCCCAGGGAAGCGGAAGCGGCCCCTACCCACAGCCAGAGATTTGACGTGTCTCCGGTTTTAGGCGGTTCGGTCGGTTCTTCCGGTTCCTCCGGCTGTTCCGGTGTGACCGGCTGGTTGATAAAGCCAACGCCGGCCTCGTTTTCAATTAGGACAACCTGGCCGTTTTCGCTGATTTCAAAGTAATAGTAGCGGTCATCCTTGACAAATCCCTCCGGGCTGCTCTCCTCGTAGAGAAAGTACCCGTTATATCTCAGCCCATCCAGCCGGTAGACGCCTGTTTCGGTTTCCTCCAGGTGTTCCACGAAGGTATCGACGCCTTTATCAAAAACCTTGTTCCCGTTGACATCCAGATAAATCCCGAACAGTGCGCCAGACAGGCGGTTTTCCGGATATGCCGCGTCCACCTTGGTAGTCTGAACCGAGCCGGTAATCCATTTGTTGACCGCCTCGATCTCAATACGCTGATCTTGCTCGCTTACCGTCACCTGGAACAATTCGCCGGAGAGGACAAATTGCGGCGGGCAGGATAATTCCTTGATGACCCAGTCGCCAAAGGGGACGTTCAAAAAGGCGAATTCACCCGATTCGTCGGATTCAGCAGTCATGAAAGCGGTTTCTTCCGTAAACTCGGTTTCATCCGGGGCAAACAATCCAAAGACCGCACCGGCAATCCCTTCGCCGTCCTCGCTGACCTTTAAGCCGTAGATGTCCCCACGAATCAGCTCATTTTCAATCGCCTCACCGTCGTTCACGCTGATATGGATAACTGCCGTATCCTGTCCCTGGTAGGCAAATTCAACGGGATACTTTTCATCGGAAATGATATAGTGGCTATCGGTGGCGTATTCCTTGACATACAGTTTGGAATCCACAGGCACGTCCGTTTGGAAAGCCGCCTTGCCGTTTTCATCGCAGTAAACAATCTCTAAAAGGCCGTCCGCCGGGATAGTGCTGCCATCCGCGGCCGTCAGATCCTCAGCGGCATACAGCCCCCAGGCAACGTGCCGGATTTCGCCATTCATGCCAAGCCCGAAGATTTCGTCCTGTTCCAGAATCTTTTGCAGGTCAATTTCTACCCGCTGCCGCTCGTTCGTAATATGCGCCTCAGCAGTGGTGATTTCCACATGCTGGCCGGCATAGCTCAGTGTGACCGTAATCGGGTTCGGATTGAGCGTCATGCCGTAGGGCGCTTTTCGTTCAAAAATCTGATAGGTGGATAGGTAAAGCGGCTCGCTGGTTGCCCAGCCGTCCGGTCCAGTGGTAAGAGTAGTTACCGTATCGCCTTTGTGGTGACGGAGCACGCCGCCGGAAATCACATCTTCGGTAGCGACCACATCATACACGCCGCCCTCCAGTCCGGACTTGTCATAAACCGGCTGATAGAGCAGCGGGCTGTCTTCGCCGCCGGCGGTGGAAACGCTCGAAAACACTTCGCCATCCTTGTAAAGAGAAATGGTACCCTTCTGCGGCATATTCTCTTTTTCTACCACAACGACGGTCACGCCGTCCTCTTCACTGGCGTCTTCCTGCACAATGTTGAAATATACCGGGGTAGAGTCCAGCACATAGGGCTCCACCGTTTCCACTTCAACCAGCGAATAGCCTTTGCCGTAGGGCAGGCTGAGAGGGGTAATCAGCGTGCCGTCCTCCCCAGTGTAGAAGGTGCTGATTTCCTGGATTTCCGGGTAGGTAATCGTCATGGTGATTTGATTGCCTTCCGGATCGTACAGTTCATAGCCATGTCCGGCCAGCGGCACCGTATTTCCGGTTTCAGCGTCCTTTTTGACAACCTTAACGCGGCTTTCAAACTGCGCGTTGTTCAGCAGATACCGGTAGACCTGCCTGTCTTCGGAGATGAAAATGTCAATATCCTTGATAAACTCGGTCCCTGGTACGCCGGCTTTTGTCTGATGAAGCCGGTACCAGCCGTATGGGAAGTCTTTGCTTTCCGCATATCCGTATTCATCGCAAATCAGGATATCCCGTTCGGTTTCTTCCGCGTTTTCATAGGAGCCGGCATCACGCAGGAACAACTGGAACTCCGCGCCCTGCTCCGGCGTCTCAACCCCTGTGGAACCGTCGTCGCTGTGCTTCAGGACCGCCACGCGGCCCTTGATCACCTGTTCACCCGCGTCCACCGCGATTTCGTTGTATTCCAGTTCGTACAGCTCCGGTTCCGCACCGACATGGTAAACCTCCGGGTTCAGCAGGTAGCCCTCGCTGGGTTCTATCTCCTTGATGGTCCAATCATCGCCGCAGACATACCAATCCGTTGTAAATTCACCGTTCGGCCCGGTAAAATAACTGCCCACCAGCTGCCCGCCTTTGTATACGCCGTATTCGGCGTTTTCCAGGCCGGCGTCGCCCTGGGCCGTACCCGTTTCCATATCGGATTTCGTCAGAGTGGCACGCCATTTTTTCAGTACATTGTCGAACGACTTGTGCGTTACCTTATTCCATTCAATCGCGGCCTGCTGTGCTTCCGGCACCATATATTTTTCCTCAACTCCGACTTCTTCCAGCGTGTAAGGCGTATCGCCGGAGATCAAAACATCCTCGAAGGTGGCGACGCCGCGCTCATCGGTTACTGCATATTCATCCACCGCCAAACCGGACAGGCTGGTACCATACAAATGGAATGTCTTATCCTCCACAAAGCCGTCCTCAGCGGTTTTGGTAACGGTCAAATCCCCGCGCTTGAGGGTATTGCTGAAGGTCACAGTGCTCGTTTGGCCCGGAAGAACCGTCACCCGTTTGGTTGCCTGCGGCTCATATTTATCCTCCGTCAGCTCGGTTACTTCATAAACGCCCGGCCGCAGGTTTTCCAGCAGGAAGGTCCCGTCCGCCTGGGTGCGGATATCCTGATCGACGCCTTCCCCGGAAATGTGGAACGGGATATCTTCCACCTTTCCGTCCTCGCTGGTTTTTACCAGCTTGACGCTGCCGAACGCTTCGGTTTTGATGTTTACATAGAACCGGACCGGGTCATCCAGGCCGGTTACCATTGTTTGATAGCCCGGCGTTCCCCATAAAAGAAGTGGGTTATTGGGAAGCGCAATATTTTTCTTATACTCAAAGAGAACTGGATTTTGAATGATTTCGGTTGAGGTAAAGGTGTATTGGTTCCCCTTCCGGGTAACGCTCACATCCCCGCCGCCGACTTTTTCCAGATCGACGCCGATATTGTTGCTGTCTGTCAGAGTGAGGCTGTACTTTTTCGTGGAACTGTCGTATTTCAGTTCATACGTCGGCGCATCTTCTCTGTCTGTGCTGGAGAAACTGGGGACAGTCGCATGTTTGGACATCTGCTGTAAAATCCACTGATAGGCCCTTTCGTAGCTTGTCCCCTTGATGGCCTTGTAGAACTGGTCGGCTTTGATCGGGCCGTTGTCCACCAGTTTCGTGGGGCTTTTCCGCAGCCCCTGCTGGTACTCCCAGATAATTGCCTGGGTGGCGTAGAAAAAGTCGTCGTCATTGATTCCGGAAATGGGAAGGGCTTTCCCCGGCTGCCAGCCGTTTGCCAGCGCCAGACGAATACCATCTCGGGCAACAATAGGAAGATTCATAAAATAATCTGAATTATTTCCATTCTCAGAAATATAGTTCTGTCCGCTTCCAAAGTCCACGCCATACTCAATACAGTAAACCCACTGTTCGTCTGTATTGAACTGTGTGTAGAGATACAGATGCCCGCGGGCGGCCGAACCGCCATACGCCTGGAAATAGGTGCTGCCGTCGGAACGGTAGCGCAGGGCGTAATCGTCCGGGTTGCTGTAGACCTTGGAACCGTCATAGCCCACAAACTGCCGACCTACACGGGCTAATACTTTTTCACCACTGGCATAGTCAAATGCGAAAGCGTTTAAAGGGACTGCCGCTATCAGCATAACAACAGTCAGCAGCACCGCCATTAGTTTTTTCCCTTTGGCTGAGATGCTTTTCTTCATAGGCAAAAAACCTTCCTTTCTAAACAAAAAGGACATCCCTTAATCGGAATGTCCTTTGTTGCAGATATTTAATTTTCAGTAAAGTAAATAGAATACATACGCTCCGTTTTCCATTGGTTCAATATAGATGGTAAAAGAGGTAATCGGATTTCCTCCGCAGCTTTCCATATATTCATCTGTGTAAAGCGTCACTAAATCATAAAGCTGTGTTTTCAGCCGTTCCCCCTGTATATTTTGATTTCCAACGACAACTGTACCCCACGAAGAGTTGTCCGGGGTTATCAATGTTCCATCCTGATACTGCACCCGATGGGCCCAGCCCATTTCAGTTTCCCCGATTTGTACCATTTCCGCCTTGATTTGTTCGATATCGAAGGGGAAATCGTAAATGCTTTTTGCCGGCGCGGGCTGCTCAGATGCTTCCGGTTCCGGCGCTGGAGTTTCCTCTTCTGGGGACGGCGCCGGCTGTGTGCTTGATGGAGCAGGCGCGGACGAAGCGCTGCCGGCGCTTTCCGGCGGATTGGTTTGTTCCGGTGTGGCCGGCGGCTTTTGCTCCGAAGACGCGGCGGCTTCCCTGGAAGCCGTACCCGGCCGGCTGGAAGGGGCCCGGCCCTCCGCAGATCCGGGAGACTGGATGGGGGAACTGCCGCTGCTTGAAGCGGACGGCCCCTCCGGCAAAGCACTCTCGCTCCGGCTGGGCGCCACGGAAGACGTGCCGGAGGCTGTTCCCGCTGAATCCAGCAGTGAAGAAGAAACGGCGGCGTCCGGCGGCGCCTCTGACCGGCAGCCTGTCATGGCCGCCAGCAAAGCGGCAAGCAAGACGAAGAGGATTTTACGCATGGAGCATCCCTCCCAACTATGGAATTTTTCGTCTTTGCTTATATAATACGACCAAACGCCGCCGTTTTTCAACAATTAAAGATTTTGGCGGATAATACGGGTAATGATCCCCATAGCCACGCCGCGCTCCTCATCAATGCCGGTAACGACAAAGCTGACGTCGTCCTTTTTCCCGGGACGGCGGCGGTCGTAGCAGGAATGAGCAATGGCGTTGACTCCGTTGGCAAGCCGGATATACACCACGCCCTTGTGGACGTCGGTAACGTTCCCGGCATACTTGCCCTGGACCCGGCACAGGCGGAGATTGTCCTGCCTTGCGCCGGATACGCTTCGGACGTCCGCTTTGATGGAAATATGCTCGATATCCTCCCGCTTTACGCTGAGGATACGCGCCAGTACCTGTCCGCCTACCGAAAAGCGTTCGCGGGCGTCGCCGATCCAGTCCCAGGACAAATCGCGCGCCATCACAGTGGTTTCCACGCCAAACGCTTCGATGCGGACCGCCTTTTCGCTGACGGCGATTATCCTTGCCTGGACAATCCGGCCGTCATAAATACGGTATTCCCCGGCGTCGTCAGTGTCCATGTAGAAGATTTTGCGCTTTTTCAGCATGGCCTCCTTGCGGCTGGCGACAACGCTGCGGGTTTTGGAATCAATCCCCTTTACAACGAAGTCGATTTCCGCGCCCAGCATCCGGCTTAACAGCTTGTGCTGCCGCACGATCATCGCCGTATATTCGTCCCCGGTGAGATTGTTCTGATACCCCATCACCATCTCTTTCAATGGGATTACAATGCGGAAACCCTTGTAATCCGCCACAGCGACGGTCTTCCCGCTGTCCGTCTGCTCCAGGCCTCCCAGCCTCCCGGTCAGCATCCGCCGGGTGCGGTAGGCATTGTGGATTTCATGCCAGACAATATCCGCAAGGCTTTCTTCGGTTTCCACATCGGTTCCCGCCTCCAGTGTCAGGATTGGCGAGGAACGCGGCGGCGCGGGATCTGGTTTTGAAACAGGGGACCCAGCGGCCGGCTCTTCACTGGCCGGCAGGGTTTCCTCTGTGGGTGCGGCCTCCGGTGCTTCAGGGGCGGGTACATGATCGGTTTCCTCAACAGCCGCTTTTTTGCGGCGGGTGCGTTTCGGCTTGGGCGCTTCCATGGCTTCGGCGGGAGGATCCTCGGCGTTTTCTGAAACCGGCTCCCACGCGGCGTCTGTCTGTCCATCTGCTTCCTCCGTTTCAGCGGCCGGGAGTTCAGGCTGTTCCGTGAATTCCCCGGTTGCTTCTAAATTTTCTGTTTCTTTCGGCATAGGCTACCTCCTATAAATTTAGTGCTCGGACGACATGATATCGTCCTTGGTCGCCGGGACAACGCCCGGCTGAGATTTCTGCGCATCCGGCGGCTTTGGTTTCCGTACGGCGCGTTTTTTCTGTTTGGGCTGCGGAGCATCCACCTCCTTTCGCTGAGATTTGCCCCATTCCGGAACATGGGCGGAAGCCTTGCAGGGGTGAAGCTTGGAAGCCTCCGGATGAAGGGTATAGTCCAGCTTATCCACCTTTAAAATTTTCCGCCCCCGGATAATCACCAACGCCTGGGATACCGGGAGCCGCAGCACCTCGTCCATCGTCAGCAGCCTGCGCCGCCCGACGCCGCTAGTTTCCCGGTATTCCGGCGTGTAGTTGCTCACCCGCCATGTGCCAAGCTGCTTTGCCTTGCTCTGCACATGGACGGATACCTCGCCGGACCGCTCGCTGATGTACTCTGCTGTCAACGGATCGGAACAGCCCAAAAAATATTGGATATCGCTGTTTCCCAATATCTCCTGCCACTGGTTTTGCGGATAGCGGTTCTGAAGCCCCGCTAAATTCTGAAACACGCAGCTCATGGAAATATTGCGGGAACGGATCACGCTGATCTTGCGGGACAAATCCGGAATGACACCGCAGGCCGTCAGTTCCTCACCCAGCACATGGACGGGGACCGGTAGCTTTCCGCCGGGGCAGTTTTTGTCAGCGTAGCGGACGAGCTTGATAAAGCAAAAGGACAGGAACAAAGAGGAAAGGAAATCAAAGGTGCTGTCTTGGTCGGAATTGACCACATAATAGGCGCACGGCTTTTGCCCCGGCAGTTCCAGGTCTATTTCATCAAACCCTGTCATATTGCAGATTTTCTTGTTTTGGAACACCTGCAGCCTGCTGCCAAGCCCGATAATAACGCCGCTGCGCACCGTATCGGATGCCTGCCGGAAAATTGCGAACGGCGCTTTGGCCGGATGGGAGGAAGGGAGCAGGTCGAACAGGTTTTTCAATTCCTGCTCCGCCGTATGGGTGAGCAGCTTGTAGACCTCTTCCATGGTTTTCCGCCCCTCCGGGTAGCCCCGTTCCACATACAAAACCAAAGCCTTGAGGAGATTCGTTTCCGCGCTGTCCCAGAAGTGGTCGCCCCGTTCATCCCCGGTATTCTTGATAATAACGTCGCAGAAAAGCTGGGCCATCAGTTCGTCACCTTCAATTTCCGAAAGGCAGGCCCAGGCGTCCGAGTTCTCCGGGGATACCAGGTTGAACACCCGGACGGTATAGCCCTGTTCCCGCAGATACTGGCTTGTTGTTTCGTACAGTTCGGATTTGGGATCACAGATAATCAGGGATTCCCCCTGTGCCGCCGCCTGAAGGATGCGGTTGATGCAGTAGGCCCTGGTCTTCATCGAACCGCTGGCACCGTATACGGCGATATTCCGGTTGAGCCGGCTTTCTTCCGGCACACAGACGTATTTACCGTTCAGCGTGCCGAGAATGGCGCCGGTATGCTTTTTCAGGCTGGAGGTTAAGTCCAGCACCTCTTCTGCTTCCTTTTCGGACATAAAACCCGATGTGCCGTAGGTGCCCTTTTTGGAATAGATGAAATTCCGCTCCTTATCGTACTCCCCGGTGTCCCCATAGCCCATCCGCATCACCATGACAATGAGCAGGGCCAGTACACCGGCGCAGATGAGCACGCCGATGATCCCATACGGGAAACTGAACATAGCCGCAAGGCAGGCGGACAACGAAAATGTCGGCATTTCCGGCGATGTTCCATAGCCGGGTGTGCCGCCCGCGTCTTTCCATATGGTATAGTTGCGGATAAACTGCGCGATGTACCCGCCTCCGTAAAGCAGGGCAAACAGAAGGGGCGGGAATCCCAGCAGAATCGAAAACAGCCTTTTGCGTCTTATATGCAAAATCTCCTTTCCCATTTTTCAAAGTTGATGGTTTGAAACCGTACCTGCTCCCCGCAGCAGCGGCGGAGGGCTTCCGCCTGAAAATCAAAGCAGATCAGCGTGCCGGCTTTATTCTGGAGCCGGAGCGCCGTGTCAAACCGCCGGATGCGGGGCAGGTCGCAGGTGTAGGCGAAAAGGACAGGACTACCGCTGCCGTCGATGGCGTCGTTTTCTATGGGAAGCCCCTCGTCCTTCTCCCACAAATCCGTTAACAGAAGGGCTTCCAGCTCTTCGGACAGTTCTGCGTTGCACATCATCCGCAGCAGCTTTTCGCCCCTGCGGTCGTTTGTCAAATAGTAAAAATGTTCGTAGCTTCCGTCCAGCAGCAGGTACTGCCTGCCGCCCTCCCCCGAAAGGATAGTAGCGGCCAGCTCCATATTGTCCCCCAAAAGCAGTCCCTTCACATCCTCCGGCGCGTACTGCTCCGGCAGCCGTTCCCGGCAAAGGATTGTCTGCATCAGCGCCTTGGTCCGCATTTCTGCCCGGTACTGCCATTTCATCAGGGAGCCGCCCAGGTTATATATCACAAAGACGGCGCTTTCTGTCAGCAGGACACCGGCCGAGCGCGCACCCTTGATTTTTACGGCCTCTATTCCCAGTTCCTTGATCTCGCGGGAATTGTAAAAAGCAGGGGCCGTGATGAAAATCTGCGGGCGTCCATCCCAAGCCGGGGAAAACACCTCCGGTTTTTCATCAGGGAAAATAGCGGCGCCCGCATTCTGCATGGTGGCGGCGGTTTCGGCTATCCGGTGTAGCCGCTGCCGCCGGGCCGGTTCACTTTTGATATGGTTGGTTTCCGCGGCACCGGCCAGATACGGAAGGAACCGCTCCGGCCGGTCCGCTGTGAGAAGCCCCTTTGCCTTTGCTGTCAGGCGGTATCCGCGCAGGCCGTCCTTGTAAAAGGTGCGGAGTAAATGTTTTTGTTTAAGAGATTGTATGACATGGGCCTTATATGCCTCTCCACCGGGCAGACGGGAGAGCCGGTCTGTGGGAAACTCGCCGGACAGGGCGACAAACTCTAAAATCCGGTAAGCGGCCGTCTGTCTGCCGGGGAGGGTTTGTCGGGACTGCATGGCGTTCGCCTCCCTTCTAAAAAATTACCCAGCCGCGATTAACCTGGGTAAAACCCGCCTTTTCGTATTGCCCTGAACAGCCCGGAAGGACGCGCTTTCCCGGCGTTTTTCCGGTATCCTGTTCCGGGGGCCCGAAAAAGCCTAAAAATCGGATATGGATTTCAGGCGGTTTTCACGCTCTTTTATCCATTCCGGGAAGCGTTCTTTTCCCATCACGGAAATACAGGTGCAATCCCGGTCCCCGATTTCCGTCGTGTTGTAGGCGTCGCACAAAAGCCCGCTGTCGTCCTCCATGAGGAAAGCGGCGATCACGTCCAGCATCTGTTTTAATTCCAAGTTGTCGTAATCCCGTACCCGCGATAAAGGGCGTTCTTTGCTGTAAATGTGGGAAAAGCAGACGACGCAGTGGCCGAACTTCGGAAGCGTGTGGCTGTCCGCATACTGGTTCATAGTAAAATACAGCGGGTCGCTCAGGAACTCGGAGCTTTTCCTTCCTTTCCGCTTCGGGACCAGGCAGGGGAGGAATATGTTTAATACGCCATCCTCCTCCGAAACTCGGATCCCCTGCACAACGCCGGCGGAAGTGAGGTATTCGGCTTTTTTCATATTCGTGCTTTCATAAATCAAATGCCGCATTTTGCAGGCAATCAGTTCGCTGTGCAGGGCGGCGTCCGTGGAAAGCAGCCCATAATTTTCCGGATACCGTTCAATATCGGTCCGGTTCATCGCGCAAAGCGTATTGGACAGCTTGGAGATATCCTCCAGCAGCCCGTTGATGTATTGCGATATGTGCGCTCGGTTCAATAAGGTTCCTCCTGTTTCTGTTTAAAATACTGAATTTCGCCCGTGTCGGATACCGTACAGAAAGCGGCCGTGCCCGGGACGCGGAGCCGGGCGATCTGCTCCGCCCCCTCGACAATGAGGATACGCCTGCCGCCCTCTTCCCCGGACCGGGCGAGCGCGTGCTCCACCAGCGTTTCCTTATCCGGAGGGACGCAGATAACCTCATAAACCTCGCCGCCCGCAAAAAAGATGATTTTGACTGGGAAATCATCGGGGGAGTGATACTCCGCCCGGTCTGCGAAATCCGCCAGTACCCATAAAGCCGATAGCATTTCCCAGTCTGTCTCAAAGTCCGGGCTGTCATAGTAAATATCGATCCGCGGGCTATAGAAAACCCGCCCCTGTTTCACAAGATAGCCCAGCAGGTTATCCAGCACCCCCCTGTCCTTATGTGGATAGAGCCGGTACAGTTGCCCGCGCCGGATACAGTGGTAGCTGGATATATCCCGCAGCAGGCAGGCCGCCTCTTTGCCGTACAGCTGTTCTCTGGTTTTCACCATTTTCCATCTCCTTTAATACGTATTAAATCCGTAAAAAATCCGCATACAGCCGGGTAATGCGTATTCCGTCCGTGTTAAGCCTGTATTCCCTCCTTCTGCCGCAGCAGCTCCTGCAATTCCCGCCGGTCGGTAGTAATCAGGGATTTTTCCAAGTCGCTGCACTTGAACTCCACTGTGATGTTGTTGTTGTTCGAGCTGATAAGCCCGTTGCCGCGCTCAAAATGGGTAATCTCCATGACCTCCGCTTCGGAAAGGTGGAGGATATTCTGGACGCGCTGCGCCTCCTCGTCCTCCAGATTGAGGATTACCTTGGTCTTGCAGTTGTTGATGATTCCCTTTCCATACTTGCCGTCCTCCAGCGCGAAGAAATCGTTGAGGTCCTGTGTGGCGCAGATCGCACTGCCGCCGTAGCCCCGGATGATTTTGAAAATCTCCAGCACATATTCTGCCGCCAGTCGGTTTCCCCCGCCGCCGATGAGCTGCCAACACTCGTCGATATAGATGGCCTTTTCCACCGTCCGGTTTTCTTTTGCTTTGTCCCAGACAAAATCGACCGCGATAAACATACCGGCGGTGAGCAGGTCACCGCTCAGTTCCGAAATATCCAGCACGGTGTACTTGTTGGATAAATCCACGTTGGTCTGCTGGTTGAAAGAACGGGCGGAGCCATGAACAAGTCGGTTCAGGATATTCGCCAGCCGCCTGGTTTCCGGGGAAGCGGACAGCACCTCATACAAATCCCCTAATATGGGCATTTCCCGGTAGTGGCCTGGGTTCCGCGGGTCGTCCAGCGAAGCGTTGTCGTGGGTGATGCCCTTTTTGTTATAGGTTTTAATCAGCGCCTCGTCCAAAAGTTGCCGTTCCTCATGGTCCATATCCGGAATCAAAAGGGAAAAGAAGATGTGTAGCTGCTGGATTTTGGAAGCCAGCGCCGATTTTTCCAAAGCGCCGCCGTCTAGCAGCTCGTCCGCCGACGTATCGGTTTTCCGGATTTCCATAACGTTGATACAGTTTTTCGATGCCGGGCTGATTTGGATAAACTCGCCGCCGATGTTTTTGCAGGCCCGGTGGAATTCATGGCCTTTTAACGGCGCAATAATAAATACCTGGACGCCTTTCCGCCGCATCCGAAGCCCCATCAGCTGCATGGTAAAGGTTTTGCCGGCCCCGCTGGTCCCCAAAATCGCCATATTCGCGTTTTTGTAGACCTTGGAATTGAAGATATCCACAATAACCAGAGAATTGTTAATCTTGTTGGTTCCAAGCAGGATTCCGTTGTCGTCGCACAGCTCAAAAGCCGTAAACGGATAGCAGCTTGCCGCCCCGGCCGTCAGGACGTTGCGTTTGGAGCGCCCAAACAGGTGTTTTTCCAGGCTGGTGAGGGGGAGGGCTGAAAGGAACGCCTGCTCTTCCCGGAAAGGGCAGGCGCAGACGTTCAAATCCTGGGATACCAGCAACTTCCGCATTTCCCTTTCGCGCCATTCCAGATCCTCCGGCGTTTCGGCGGTGATGGTAATAAGGAGATTCATATAGTAGAAATCCTCGTTGTTGGCAAGCCCGTCTTTGAGAAAGTAGCCGCTGCGGATTGCCCCGTCCAAATCGTCAAAGTCGGTGTTCGTGTCGCTAGCCTCCTTGATTTTGGAGCGGTTGATCCGGAGCTGCTGGCCCAGCTTATGCACCATGCGTTCCTTGGGCTGTTTCGCCAGAAACAGGTCGATGTCAATGCCGTCGCCGGCATTAACCAACAGGCTCAACCACCCGGCTGCTACGCGGGACTTGTACCCGTCGGACGGGATCAGCAGGTACGAATGGTACAGCCCGTCGATGCAAAGGTATTTGGCATGGGTAAAATCAATGGTTTTTGGAGCGAAAAACTCCGTGCAGGGGATAGCGTCGGTGCTTTTCCCCTGCTCCACATACCGGGATACGACCTCCTCCACACGGGAGGACAGCGGCACGTCGGAGCTTTCCTGCCGGCACAGGATGTTATACAGCACATCTACCGTAAATTCGTCCTCATTTTCCGGCATCAGCACTTCGTTGCCGCACTGTTTCAGGTAATTGACCGCCGTGCGGGCGGCAACCTGCAGCGACGATACAGCGTCCGCTTCCTCGTCCCCGCCCCTGCGCCCGAACGCCTCATATTCGAAGGCGATGAAAAAGCGCCGGGTAGTCGCCTCACGGGAGCCGATGCGCCCTACCAGCTTCAGATAATCCTCTTGAAGCATCCGGCAGTGGGGGTCTGTCTCCCGTTCCATTTCCTGTTTCACGATTTCCGTGTGCTTATTGATATCCGCCCGTTTCGTCAGCACCTTGAACTGGATTTTGACCGGGCTGATTTTAAGATAGCTGATGAAGGAATAAATAATGCTGCGCTGCTCCCTGGCGCTGCGCAGCAGGAAGTTAATCGGCACCACCTCGATCACCTTGATATACCGGTGGTCTTTGGTATAGATAATGCCGTTTTCAATCTTATCAATGGGGAGGTAAGCGGCCGCCGGGTTCAAAAAATCCGTCCCGGCCTGCTGCCGGCGCGGCCGCGGTTTCTCCTCCCGCTGTTTTTGTTTCCGCGGTTTTTCTTCCTTTGCCTCCGGCGCCGGCTTTTCCTTTTTAGCCGACCGTTTCCGGATAACGCCCAGAATCTCGGCCATCATGGAAGGCTCCTTGTCCTCACCCTTCTTTTCTTCACGGGCCGCTTTCCTTTCCGGCTTTTCTTTTTTCACCTTCTTTGCCGGCGTTTCCTTTTCAGGGACGATTCCTACCACACGCCGGTTTTTTATCCATTTTAAGAAAGCAAAAATAAAGGACGACAGGCATTCTCCCGATACGCCGAACAGCCCCAGAAGGCCCAGGGGAAGGGCGGTCAGGCACAGAATAATGATCCGCGTCGTCAGTGGTATATCCAGCAGGAAAACCGGCAGGCCTGCCCCTACGGCAAGGATACCGGCCTCGATTGCGTTGCGCAGCTTAAAAAGCCCGCCGAACAGGGTGGAACCCTCAATAAAGTTCGGCGGAATATAGTAGGTTTCAAATTCATTGTCTTTGGGTTTGCTCATGGAATCCTCCTATCCAATAATCCAGAACGGGCCTCCGGCCGCCGCCCCCTCTCTGGCTTCGTCAAGGATAATAGACAAATCCCATTCCTGCTCGCTTCGCTCATAGCTGGCGGGGTCCGCTACCAGGATTTTGCCGTTCCGGACGCCGCGAAGGACAATAAAATGGCCGGAATTTGTAAAGTGTCCCTCGTCCATCAGCGCGACTACCAGCTTCCCGCCGCTCAACGCGTCCGAAATTTTTTGTCCGCCGTCCTTTCCGCATCCCTCCACCGGAAGTTCCCATGCCTCAGCGGCGGCAGGGATCAGGCCGTGGTAAGAGCCGTTGCCCGAAGCCCAGTAGCCGTGTTCATACGACCATCTGGCCATTTCCACCGGATCGACAATGTCTTCCGTAAGTGAGGAAACCACAATCGCCATCGCGGTAGGGCCGCAGCCATAGCCGCCGATGTCGTCCGTCCCGTAGGGCTTATCCGCATAGCGTTCGTCCAGTTGGTTGAAGTAGACAACCTCCGTGTCCCCATCGGTAAACTTGATATCACCGAGAGAACCGATTGCTTCATACCCATTCGGCAGGCGCTGGAACATCCCATCACCCAAAAACACGCTCAAATTTTGGGCGTAGTTATTTGAAAGCTCCTTTTGCTCCGCGTCCAGATGGAACACATGGTCCGCGAAATAATCCTCGCCGTTGTAAACAATGGTATATACGATCCAGTCCTCCGTCACTGTGGTCGAAGTTTCCGTTTCCTTGCCGGTACCGGAGTCCACCGTAACGGTGGTTTCCACCCGCGTCCGGGTTTCCTCTTTTGATGTGTAAGAGTACAGCTCCCCTTTGGCGCTCCGCAGGGTGGACTCCATATCGGCAAAGGTAATGGATTCAAAATCCTCGTTTTTGGAGGCGCAGAACTGGGAGACAAAGGCGTTGGCGTTATATGCCGGGGCGTTCTCATGCGGGTTGATGATTTCCCGCTGGTCGGCGGTGGACGAAGCGAAATCATCCTCAATTTCCTTTAATATGTCTTCCAGTGCTTCCGATAGGACGCCGCTCACGGAGTTTGTAATATCAGTCATGTTTTCCGTAATATAGGCGCTGTCGTTGAGCACAGGCACCGTCGGATCGTCCGGGGTAAAAGCGTCCACCAGCCCGCCGAAAATGAGGGCGGGCAGCATGAGGATAAACAAAACAGGCAACAGCATGATAAATACTGTAATCAGAATAATTTTCCCAATCAGGTGCCGGTTTCCCCAAACAAGCCCTGCCACCGCACCGTAAGGCCCGCCGGCAGCGGCGCCCTTGGCGGCCCCGGCGATTGCTTTCCCGGTCTTGACCGCACCCCGCACCGCGTTGGCGGCCTGCGCCCCTTTTTCCACAGGGCTGGAACCCTGGCTGCTTTTTTCTTCCGGCATCAGACACGGTCCTTTCGTTTCGGCGGGTCGGGCAGCTTTTTCACAATGCTCTCATGATAGGTAATATTGCCGTCCGGCACCTTGCTGGGCTTGCGCTCTACCGTATCGGCCGCGTACTGTTTGTACCAGGTCGTGCCGTCGGCGGCGGTCACCGTGGAATACTCCCCGCTGGGAGCCATATACTGGTCCGCGTGGTACATCCCTATGGCGATCCCCTCCGGATGTTCCTCAGAGGTTTCCGTCGCCGTAATCCGGCCGCCTCCGATTTCCACATTGGAAAAGCTGGGAACTCCCTCGGCGTTTTCGCCCAAAGCGGTATAGCCCAGGTAGGAAGACAGCGCGGCGGACGCTTTTTCCCCGGTCATGGAGCCGGTAGTGGAGAGATCGCCGGCTGCCACCGTGCCGATAATCCGGTTGGCGAAGCCGCCGCCTTTTTCCAGCGAGGAAGCAAACGCCTTGCCTCCAAGGCCGCCTTCCTTGCTGCCGGTGGCGTTTTTGACCGCGTTATTCTGAAAGCTGCGGCTGACGACGCCCGCAAGGCCGCCCTTTAAAGTGCCGGACCCCGGCACACCCCCGGAAGAAGCCCCGCCCCGGGAACCGCCCCCGCTGCCGCTGTGGCCGCCGAAGGATTTCACCGAAGCAACCCCGCGGGCCGCTATCATGGCTTCCGCCAGCATGGAACCTCCGGTATGCCCTACGTTAATGCCAAGGCTGCTCATAAAGCTGTCGATCTTCTGGGATACCTTTAAAAATCCGATGGCGCACAGGAACCAGATAAAGACATTCCCTGTTACGCCTTCTTTGCCTATGGAATTTACCTGCTGCTGCACCTCGGCCTCCGTCACCGCGAAGGCGGGGACTGCGGACAGGCTTGCAAATACCAGCGCCAGCGTAAGGACCAGCAGGATTTTTCGTGTTTTTCGCATCTATGTCACCTCCGGTCAAAGCGAAAGGGGATTGGATAAAAAGGTGCCGACCATGCTGGTAAACAGCCGCAGGCACCATGCGTTCATAATCAATAAGAAAATCTGGCCTCCCAGCATCCGGCACCAGCTCTTAAAAATCTGCGACGTCGTTTGGGAAGATCCCAGCGCGAACGCCACCGGGGCCGTATAGACCAGCACGCCGAGCAGGACGTATCGCTCGGCCGCTTCAAACAGAAGCTTGATATAGTTCCAGGCCATGATGAGCACCAGGATCAGCGCGATAATGGCGACCGCCCCGCTGGCGCAGACGCCGAGAATCACGGTAATCGCGGAATTGAAATCGGCAAAATCCAGCGGCGGCAGCGAGGACGAAAGCACCCACTGATACGGCGTCCCGCCGATTTTCAGGATAGTACTGACGATTTCGTCTGAAAAATATGCCAGCAGGATAAAAAGAACCGAACGGATGGACAGCTTTACCGGATCTTCCGCCTCAATCCCCGCGGCGAGGCCGTAGTTCCGGAAAAGCTGCCACACCCAGTTCAGTAAAATCAGCCCGATTGCCAGCGCGACAAAGATATCGTACATTGTCCCGGCCGCCGGAAAGTACCGGAGAAAGGTATTCATATCGCAGCCGAGCGCGCCTAAGACCGACGTGCTGATTAAATCCAGGCCGTGCATGACCTGTTCGGCGATCCACGCCACAATCCCGTCTAATATGCCCACGGCATCACGCTCCTTTCAGCCAATGCGGGATTGCGGCCCTTTATGGGGTCCCCCACTTGCCTCCGGCGAAGAACGGCGTGATGTAGCTGACAATGAACCCGAGGCCGTTTAAAATCGCCCAGGTAATGATAATCCGCTTGAGCCAGGCGCGGGCCTCATCCACTGTTTTGCCGCTTTTGGAAAAGTTCATCATCAGCAGCGCAATGGACGCTGTAACGACGGCCGCAATCGTGGAAATCAGCAGGATCTGGTTGTAGACGTCCTTCATAATCTCTTCCGCTTTTTGCCACACGGTTGTCGCCGCGAACGCCTGCTGGGAAAAGCACGCCAGCATACACACCGTCAGGAACGTCATATACAGCATTCGGCTGCAGTTGATATGCCCTCGGCGTTTCAGCGGCTCTCGAATGGGTTTTTTCTTCAAATCATCATCCTCCTATTGAAAATAAAGTAAGGCCGCCCACGGAACGAGCGGCCTGCTGGTCAGGAACCGGAAAAAGGCAATAAAAAAACACCATTCGTAAAAATGGCGTTCTCTCTGCCGTTCCCGGCTCCGGTATATAGTTTTCAACATACTTATTTTATCACAGGGGGATTTACGCCTCAATAGCAAAACCGTGCCAATTTTGTGCGTTTCTGTGCCAATTATCTGCCAGGGCCTTTTTCGCGGCCATTATCCGGGAAAAAATGCTCCAAAAGATTCAGGCTGTCACGGGAAGTATATCCCCAAAGGACTGACGAGAGCGCCTCAATCGCTTCTTTCCGCTTGCGGAAATAGGTCCGGTAGCTGATGTCCTGGATATGCGGCTGGAGCTGCCCGATGATTTCCTCCGTGTCCCTGTATTGCTGCGGGGAAAGGTACGTATAGTACAGAATCCAGTAATAGGGTTCCCCAAACTTATGCTTATTTCGGAGCAGGCTGACCGCGCTTTCCATCAGCCGGATCATCTGATAGCTGCGTTCAATGCTTCTGGCGTGTTCCTGAATGCCGGAATCCGCAAAATCCACGCCGGCAAGGTAGATAGACTCCAGAAAATCCTCAATGCTGCTGCCAAACTCGATCTGGAACTGCCGGCGCACCTGCTGTACGGACAGTTCCAGGCTCCACACCACGTCCCGGTATTTCCTCAAAAGCATCCATGTATCGTGATACACCGGGTTCTCTGTCCCTTTATTCTCTATCGCCTGTTTCATTTTTTCTCCCCCTTTGGCAGTAATCTCAGTTCAAAGCGGAACAATTCCCTGTCTTTTCCGCATAAAATAACCAGTAATGCCTTAAATCCTACTATACCATCTGAAATACAAAATACTTCTTCCTTGCAATCGCAGGATAATGGTAATAACTTATACTGAATTTTCGGACATGAAAAACACGGAAACCCTTGTACGGAAAGGACTTCCATGACTTTTTGAAGGATAAAAGCAACATACGGATTTGAAACGCCGTCTTCCTCTTCTGAACCGATACCGGGAACGGGTTCCGCCATCATTTCTTCAATTTCCGGCATAGTTAGGCCGATGTGCAGCAGCATGGCGATTTCTTCCTTATCTACCATGACGTCCGATACCTCGAACATGGTAGACAGATAGTTGTTCATGCAAATAACGCTTCCATGCGCGCCGGGAAAGGAAATGACGGAAATATAGTCCAGGCTGCTCAGTTTATTGAGATAACGTCCGGCGGTTGCTTTGGAAACGCCCCAGCGTTCAGCCAGCCCCGCGTAACCAAGCAGCGGGCTCCCCGTGCCGTTGCGCAGATAAACTACTGGTCCCGCATCCGAACCCTGCACCTGTTCGTCGTTGTATACGGTATTCACCCACAGATCCAGCAGCGCGTCCATCTCTGAACAGCGGCCATAGCTGAGAAGTTCATTGGCAGTGGAAACAGGCAGGAAGAAAAAGCCGGTATCTTTGGCGCAGGGCGCGTTGTAATCCAGTACACGGTTATGTTTCTGCCAGTCCGTAATTTTGAATTTCACCAGCCTTCCACGGCCGAGAAGGGAAAAGGTAATCAGATGGCGGTCCTGCAAATCCTGAAGGCGGGAAATCGCCTGATGCTGAAAACGGGTGCGAAACCATTCTGCCAGTTCACTGATCCGGCACAGCCATTCGCCGGGATAGATGATGTAGCTGATCCCATCTATCCGCTTGTATGATGTTCGGAAATTCGCGTAGCTGCAAAGGACGGTATAATAAAAAAGACCGGAACTGCCGCCAAGGCGAATGCTCCGGTCTTCCATAAGGGACTGCACGAACTGCCGATAAATCCGGCATCGCGGATAATCCACGATCTGTTTTATTTCTAATTGGTATTCTGACATAAGACACCTCCAAATAAAAAAAGCCCCGCATTAAAAAATGCGGGGTCGCGTAAGTTGACCTTTTCAAACAAAAGATAGGCTCCATTCTCTACGCCATAAAAATATGCATCAAAAAACCGTGTCCTACTTTATATGCAAGACACGGTTCTTGAACTAAGAGCAACCCTTTTTTGTATAGACAACTGCACATATTGGCGTAAAGCTGGCGTAAGTTGGCGTATTTTTATCCTGCACAAACCCCTAAAGCCTTGATTTTATGCAGTTTTTAGCCTCTTTACTTTTCCAGCGGCTTCATTGTCGGGAAAAGCAGCACATCCCGAATGGAGTAACTGTCGGTCAGCAGCATAATCAGCCGGTCGATCCCAATACCCAAACCGCCTGTAGGCGGCATCCCGTATTCCAATGCCGTGAGGAAATCCTCGTCGAGCATCTGCGCCTCGTCGTCGCCCTTCTCCCGCAGAGCGGCCTGCCGCTCAAACCGGGCGCGCTGGTCGATGGGATCGTTCAGCTCGGAATAGGCGTTGCCGAATTCCCGGCGGACGATAAACAGCTCGAACCGCTCGGTGAGATGGGGGGCGTCCGGCTTGCGCTTGGTCAGCGGCGAAATCTCCACCGGGTAGTCGATGATAAAGGTTGGCTGCACCAGCTGCTCCTCCACCTTTTCCTCAAAGACC
>CALWRE010000009.1 GCA_944383835.1 uncultured Lachnospiraceae bacterium
GGAGATTTTCCAGCGTGCGGGAATCTACATCGGTGATTTCCAGTTCCACCTGGGGCAGATACTGGTACAGGGTAGAGACCAGCGGGGGGATAATAAAAGAAGCCCAGTAATCGGGGATGCCCAGGCGCAGTTTTTCGCGGTGTTCCAGACGCAGCTGTTCCATGGCCTTTTCTGCCTCATCCTCCAGAGCGCAGATTTTGCGGGCGTATTCCACATACCGCCGCCCTGCCTCGGTGAGAATCAGTCGGCCGTCGATGCGGTCGAAGAGATCGATGCCGATCTGCGCTTCCAGGTTCTTGATAAAGCGGGATAGGGAGGGCTGGGAGATATAGAGTTTTTTTGCTGCTGCCTGAACCGTTTTTTCATTGACAGTTTCCAGCACATAGCGAAAATTTTTGTTGGACAGATCTAAGCTGATGTTTGTCTTTGATGTGTTTTTCCCTGACATCTGTGTTTTCTTCATTGAAAATAATAATAGCTGTATAGGCAGGTTATGTTATAAGGATAAAGGTAGTTTCATGAATATTGTAGCGCTTTAAACTAAAAAAAGCAACAAAATAAGCGCAGGAGACAAAAAAAGGATAAAATTTGAAAAAAGTTATTTAGTATATTCTTCTTATCCGATGGATTGTGACAGTTCCTCTTTGGCAGGGACATGAACCTCGCGCAAGTTTGTTGTTGAATTATCCGGCGGTTGGTGCTAGAATGAGATATAAAATGTGTAGCCATGCCCTGCGCCGGCTTTACGCTTTCGCGGCGGGATGCTGTTATACAGGATGTTATACAGGAAAGGAAATCTAAGGAGTAAACAAAGCTATGGGATTAATGCAGAAGCTTTTTGGCACGCACAGTGAGCGAGAACTGAAGCTGATAAATCCTCTGGTAGATAAGATTGAAGCGCTCCGCCCTCAGATGACTGCCCTCACCGATGAGCAGCTGCGGGGAAAAACCGACGAGTATAAGGAGAGGCTTGCTCAGGGGGAGACCCTGGATGATCTGCTGCCGGAGGCTTTTGCCACCGTTCGCGAGGCGGCTCGCCGCGTGCTGAATATGGAGCATTACCGGGTGCAGCTCGTCGGCGGCATTATCCTGCACCAGGGCCGCATCGCGGAGATGAAGACCGGTGAAGGAAAGACTCTGGTATCGACTCTGCCGGCCTATCTGAATGCCCTGGAGGGCAAGGGAGTCCATGTGGTAACGGTCAACGATTACCTGGCTCACCGCGATGCGGAGTGGATGGGTAAGGTGCATGAGTTTCTGGGTCTGACCGTGGGCGTGGTGCTAAACGGAATGACGGCAGATGAGCGCCGGGCGGCCTATCAGTGCGATATCACCTATGTGACGAACAATGAGCTGGGCTTCGACTATCTGCGGGATAATATGGTGATTTATAAGGAGCAGCTGGTGCTGCGGGGCCTGCACTATGCCATCATCGACGAGGTGGACTCGGTGCTGATCGACGAGGCCCGCACCCCCCTCATTATTTCCGGCCAGAGCGGCAAGTCCACTAAGCTCTATGAGATCTGCGATTATCTGGCCTCCCGCCTGCAGAAGGGCGAGGTCAGCGGCGAACTGACCAAGATGTCCATCATCATGGGCGAGGAGATCACCGAAACCGGCGATTTTATTGTCGACGAGAAGGAGAAAAACGTTACCCTGACGGAGCAGGGCGTGGCAAAGGTGGAGCAGTTCTTCCATATTGATAACCTGGCGGATCCGGAGAATCTGGAGATCCAGCACAATATGAATCTGGCCCTGCGGGCGAATTATCTGATGTTCCGCGACAAGGACTATGTGGTGAAGGACGACCAGGTGTTTATCGTCGATGAATTTACCGGTCGTATTATGCCGGGCAGACGCTATTCCGACGGTCTCCACCAGGCGATTGAGGCCAAGGAGAAGGTGAAGGTAAAGAGGGAGAGCCGGACGCTGGCCACGATTACCTTCCAGAACTTCTTCAATAAATTCGATAAAAAATGCGGCATGACCGGTACGGCCCTGACCGAGGAGAAGGAATTCCGGGATATCTACGGCATGGACGTAATCGAGATCCCCACCAACGTCCCCGTGATCCGCAAGGATTGGGACGATGCGGTCTATAAGACCCGCCGGGAAAAGCTGAACGCCGTCGTAAACGAAGTGATGGAATCTCACAAAAAGGGACAGCCCGTCCTGGTGGGCACGATTACCATCGACGCTTCGGAAGAGCTCTCCGCCATGCTGAGCAAAAAGGGCATCCGCCACAATGTGCTGAACGCCAAATTCCATGAGATGGAGGCGGAGATCATCGCGGACGCCGGCATCCACGGGGCTGTGACCATCGCCACCAACATGGCAGGCCGCGGTACCGATATCAAGCTGGACGACGAGGCGAGGGCGGCCGGAGGCCTGAAGGTCATCGGCACGGAGCGCCATGAATCCAGGCGTATCGACAATCAGCTGCGCGGCCGTTCCGGCCGTCAGGGAGATCCGGGCGAATCCCGCTTTTATATTTCCCTGGAGGATAACCTGCTTCGTCTCTTTGGCTCCGAGCGCCTGATGGGCGTCTTTAACACCCTGGGCGTGGCCGACGGGGAGCAGCTGGAGCACAAGATGCTTTCCGATACCATCGAGAAGGCCCAGAAGAAGATTGAAAATAATAACTACGGCATCCGCAAGCGCCTGCTGGAATACGACCAGGTGATGAACGAGCAGAGAGAGGTTATCTACGCCGAGCGCCGCAGGGTTCTGGACGGCGAAAACATGCGGGACGTGATCTGCAAGATGATCCAGGATATCGTGGAAAATGCGGTGGACACCTATATCTCCGACGACCACTCTCCCGAGGACTGGGATCTGACCCCTCTTAACGAGGCCCTGATTCCGATTATTCCGCTGACGCCGGTGAGCCTGACCTCCGACCAGTATGCTTCGATGAACAAAAACAAACTGAAGCATATGCTAAAGGAGGAGGCGATTAAGCTCTACGAGGCCAAGGAGGCGGAGTTCCCCGAGGCCGAGCATATGCGGGAGCTGGAGCGGGTGATCTTGCTGCGCGTAATCGACAGCAAGTGGATGAACCATATCGACGATATGGATCAGCTGCGCCAGGGCATTGGCCTTCAGGCCTACGGCCAGAGAGATCCCCTGGTGGAATACAAGATGGCCGGATACGACATGTTTGACGCGATGACCGCGGCCATCCAGGAGGATACGGTTCGTCTGCTGTACCACGTAAAGGTGGAGCAGAAGGTGGAGAGAGAGCAGGTGGCAAAGGTCACCGGCACCAACCGGGACGAGACCCTTGCCAAGGCGCCCAAACGCCGTGAGAACAAAAAAATTTATCCCAACGATCCCTGCCCCTGCGGTTCCGGCAAGAAATACAAGCAGTGCCACGGCCGAGGGAAGGTATGACCGTCCAAGGTCAAAAATCCTTCTGCAAGCAAGCTTGCGTCATATTTTGACCTTTCGACTCTGGTATCATATAATTATTATAATGTGGAATGGAAAGAAGGTGACACTATGGTTGAACTGGATCAGTTCAAACTGGATTTAAACAGCCTTGCCCAGCCATTAGTGGAAGTGAGGGATTCACTTTAACCTGGCTGACAAGGAAAAGAGAATTGCGGAGCTGGAGCGCTATATGGAGGAGCCTACCTTGTGGGACGATCCGGATAAGGCGGCCGGCATCGTAAAGGAGCTGGGCAGCCTCAAGGCGGTTCGGGACAGCTTTCATAAGCTGCAGAGCGATTATGATGACATTGGCCTGCTGATTGAGATGGCAAACGAGGAGAACGACGCCTCCCTGGTGCCGGAGATCGGCGAGGCGATTAAGAGCCTGGAAGAGGAGCTTGACAAGATCCGAATCCAGACCCTTCTCTCGGATGAGTACGATAAGAACAACGCGATTTTGAAGCTGAATGCGGGCGCAGGCGGCACGGAATCCTGCGACTGGGCGTCGATGCTTTACCGGATGTATATGCGCTGGGCGGAGAAAAAAGGCTTCAAAGTGGAAGTCCTCGATTATCTGGACGGAGAGGAGGCCGGCATCAAGTCGGTCACCGTGCAGATCAATGGGGAGAATGCCTACGGCTATCTTAAGTCGGAGCATGGGGTGCATCGATTGGTGCGTATTTCGCCCTTTAACGCAGCGGGCAAGAGGCAGACGTCCTTCGTTTCCTGCGACGTAATGCCGGAGATCGAGGAAGATCTGGATGTGGAGATCAACGACGACGACCTGCGCATCGATACCTATCGCTCCAGCGGCGCCGGCGGACAGCATATCAACAAGACCTCTTCTGCGATCCGTATTACCCATATCCCGACGGGAATCGTGGTGCAGTGCCAGAATGAGCGCTCCCAGTTCCAGAACAAGGATAAGGCAATGCAGATGTTAAAGGCAAAGCTCTTTATACTTAAGAAGCAGAGTAATGCGGAGAAGCTCTCGGATATCCGGGGCGACGTGAAGGAGATTGGCTGGGGCAATCAGATCCGTTCTTATGTGCTGCAGCCCTACACCATGGTCAAGGATCACCGGACCGGGGCGGAGACCGGCAATGTGGACGCCGTTCTGGACGGCGACATTGATATGTTTATCAGTGCGTATCTGAAATGGAAGAGCCTGAGCAAAAAAGACGGGGAGTAAAAAATATGCTGATTGTGAAGAAGTTTGGCGGCTCATCGGTGGCCAACAAGGAGCGCATTTTCAATGTGGCGAAGCGCTGCATTGAAGATTACAAGGCAGGCAATGATGTGGTAGTG
Source organism: uncultured Lachnospiraceae bacterium (assembly GCA_944383835.1). Classification (GTDB taxonomy): domain Bacteria; phylum Bacillota; class Clostridia; order Lachnospirales; family Lachnospiraceae; genus RGIG7193. The sequence continues at coordinate 4,741 of CALWRE010000009.1, forward strand.
GTGCTTTCCGCCATGGGAGACACCACGGATGATTTGATTGATATGGCGCACAGCATCAATCCCCGTCCTCCCAAGAGGGAGATGGATATGCTGCTGGCAGTCGGTGAGCAGATGAGCGTGGCCTATATGGGCATGGCAATGGATTCCCTGGGGATACCTGCGATATCGCTCAATGCATTTCAGGTGAAGATGCATACGAATTCTTCCTATGGCTCGGCTAAGCTGAAGAGCATCGACACAGAACGGATTCGCAATGAGCTGGAGATGCATAAAATTGTGATTATTACCGGTTTCCAGGGCATTAACAGGATGGATGACCTGACGACCCTGGGACGGGGTGGCTCGGACACCACGGCCGTGGCCCTGGCGGCTGCCCTCCATGCCGACGCCTGCGAGATCTATACCGATGTGGACGGCGTATATACCGCCGACCCGCGGATTGTGCCCAATGCCAGGAAGCTTCCGGAGATTTCTTATTCCGAAATGCTGGAGCTTGCCTCCCTGGGAGCGAAGGTGCTTCACAACCGTTCCGTGGAACTGGCAAAAAAATATGGAGTGCAGCTGGTGGTTCGGTCCAGCCTGAATACAAATGAGGGAACTGTGGTAAAGGAGGCGGCGAGAATGGAGAGAATGATCGTAAGCGGCGTGGCATCGGATAAGAATGTTGCCCGTATTTCTGTGATGGGCGTGGAGAATGAGCCTGGCGTGGCCTTTAAGGTGTTCAACAGCCTGGCCAGGAAAAATATCAATGTGGATATCATCCTGCAGTCCGTAGGCCGCGAGGGAACCAAGGATATCGCCTTTACCGTGGCAAAGGATGATCTGGACGCCGCTGTCGACGTCATTAAGGACGATATGAAAATCTTCACGGCCAAAGGCTATGAGGTGGAAACCGGCGTGGCCAAGGTTTCCATCGTCGGCGCAGGCATGACTTCCCATCCCGGCGTGGCGGCCAAGATGTTCGGCGCCCTTTCTGCCGGCGGGATCAATATTAAAATGATTTCCACCTCGGAAATCCGCATCACCGTGGTGGTGGATGAAAAGGATGCGGACAGGGCAGTGCGCCTGATTCACGATGCTTTTGATCTGGCGGACTGATGAGAGAGAAAAACCAGAAGCAAACAAGGGAGCCCGGTACGGAGGAAACCCTGTACCGGGTGGGACTGGTGGCCGCCCTCGTGGCGGCCACAGGTTTACTCGTTTATAAGCTGGGCCCCCAGGAACTCCGGGATTTTCTGCACCGATACTCTTTCTGCGTGATCTACCGCTTCACCGGCTTTTATTGCCCCGGCTGCGGCGGCACGCGGGCAATAGAGGAGCTTCTGCGGGGGAATCTGATCGCCAGCTTTTTATATCATCCGCTGGCGGCCTATGGGATTTTGCTCTACCTGGCCTTTATGCTGAGTCACACGGCGGCCCGTCTGGCGGCTTCTATCGAAAGGCGGAGAAAGAGGAAAGGCGGAGCAGTGCCGCTCGAAGACGGCGCGGTGCGGTTTCATGGCCTAAAGTGGCGGACATGGTATGTCACGGCAGCCGTCGTCCTGCTTATCGCAAACTTCGCGGTCAAAAACATCCTGCATCTGGCGACGGGAGCGGATGTGCTGGCGCAGCTGGATCAGAGGTTCTGATGGCCGAAAAGCGCGGGCAATAATAACGAAAGGATAAGAATGTAGATGGATATTATAAAGCAGCTTACACAGGAGCTGGAGATTGGCTATGGGCAGGCGAAGGCGGCCGTGGAGCTGATCGATGAGGGCAATACGATTCCCTTTATCGCCCGGTATCGCAAGGAGGTCACCGGCTCGCTGAACGACGAGGTTCTGCGAAAGCTGGACGAGAGACTGAAATACCTGCGGGGGCTGGAGGAGAGGAAGGCCCAGGTGCTTGCCACCATCGAGGAGCAGGGAAACCTGACTCCGGAGCTTAAGGAGGCCATCGAGGCGGCTCCTACCCTGGTAATGGTGGAGGACCTCTACCGCCCCTACAAGCCGAAGCGGCGGACCAGGGCGACGATGGCAAAGGAAAAGGGGCTGGAGCCTCTGGCCGAATGGATCTGGGCGCAGAAGGCCGATCATCCCCTGCTGGAAGAGGCGGAAAAGTATGTCTCCGAGGAGAAAGGGGTGGCTTCGGCGGAGGAGGCCCTGGCCGGGGCGCAGGATATCCTGGCCGAGCGGATTTCCGACTGTGCGGACTACCGCATCTATATCCGCGACCTGACGATGCGGGAAGGAATTTTGAAGGCCTCCGGCAAGGAAGGCGTCGAGTCGGTTTACGAGATGTATTACAACTATGAGGAGCCGGTGAAAAAGGCGGCGGGGCACCGCATCCTTGCCATTAACCGGGGAGAGAAGGAAAAATTTCTGACGGTCTCGGTGGAGGCTCACGAGGACAGGGTTCTGCGGTATCTGGAAAAGAAGGTCATCCGCAGGGATAATCCCTATACCTCCCCAGCCCTGAAGGAGACGGTGGAGGACAGCTATCACCGCCTGATCGCCCCTGCTGTGGAGCGGGAGGTGCGAAGCACCCTGACCGAGAAGGCGGAGGAGGGAGCCATCCAGGTATTCGGCAAGAACCTGGAGCAGCTTTTGATGCAGCCGCCCATTGCAGGCCGCACGGTCCTGGGCTGGGATCCGGCTTTCCGCACCGGCTGCAAGCTGGCGGTGGTGGACCCCACCGGCAAGGTGCTGCACACGGTGGTCATCTATCCGACGGCTCCCCAGAATAAGGTGGCGGAGTCCAAGGCCATCCTGAAAAAACTGATCCGCCAGTACGGGATCACCCTGATCTCCGTCGGCAACGGCACGGCCTCCCGGGAATCGGAGGCGATCATCGCCGAACTTCTAAAGGAGATTCCGGAGAAGGTGCAGTACGTCATCGTCAGCGAGGCGGGGGCCTCGGTCTATTCGGCCAGCAAGCTGGCGACGGAGGAATTCCCCCAGTTTGACGTGGGCCAGAGAAGCGCCGTCTCCATCGCCCGCCGCCTGCAGGATCCGCTGGCCGAGCTGGTGAAGATCGATCCCAAGTCCATCGGCGTAGGTCAGTACCAGCATGATATGAACCAGAAGAAGCTGGACGAATCCCTGAAAGCGGTGGTGGAGGACTGCGTGAACCGGGTGGGCGTTGACCTGAATACGGCCTCGGCCTCTCTTCTTTCCTATATCTCCGGCATTTCCGGGACGGTAGCCAAGAATATCGTTGCCTACCGGGAGGAAAACGGCAGATTCTTAAACCGCAGGCAGCTTTTAAAGGTGCCCAAGCTGGGGCCCAAGGCCTTTGAACAGTGCGCCGGTTTCCTGCGGATTCGCGGAGGGGACGAACCCCTGGATACGTCGGCGGTTCATCCGGAATCCTACGCGGCGGCTTATCAGCTGCTGGAACGCCTGGGTTTCGCGCCGGAGGAAGTGGCTCATGGCGGGCTGAAAGGAATCGGAAAGAAAATCGGCGATTATAAAAAGATGGCCGATGAGCTGGGAATCGGCGAGATTACCCTGCGGGATATCGCAGCGGAGCTGGAAAAGCCGTCCAGAGACCCCAGAGAGGAGATGCCTCTGCCGATTCTGCGCACCGACGTGATGGAGATGAAGGATCTGCAGCCGGGAATGGTGCTCTCCGGCACGGTCCGCAACGTGATTGACTTCGGCGCTTTTGTGGATATCGGCGTGCATCAGGACGGCCTGGTGCATATTTCCCAGATGACCGACCGCTATATCAAGCATCCGCTGGAGGCGGTCAGCGTCGGCGATATTGTGAAGGTAAAGGTTCTGAGCGTGGATTTAAACCGCAAACGCATAGCCCTTACGATGAAAGGAGTGGAATAAATGAGACGAAGAGGAGGACTCACCCTGGCAAACCTGGTGGTCAACGTGCTGGCCCTGGTGCTGGTGGACTATTTTGTCCCCGGCGTGTATTTCGGCGGCCTTGGGTCGATTGTTGTGGCGGCTCTTCTGCTGATGATTTTGAATCTTCTGGTGAAGCCGATTCTGGAGTTCGTCTCCCTGCCGATCACCTGCCTGACCCTGGGCCTTTTTGAGATTGTGATCAGCGGCTTTATCTTGAAAATTGTCGATGTGCTGATGCCTTCGGTTTATTTCCTTTCTATGAGCCGGTATTTCCTGGCGGTGATTATTATCGCCCTGGTAAATGCCGTGTTCGGAAGAGGATGAAAAAATGGAGATAAAAAGATATGAAACCTTCCGCCCCGAGGAAACCTTCGCCCTGGGGCGCACCCTGGGAAAAGAGGCGAAGGCGGGAGGGATATACTGCCTGGACGGCGATCTGGGGGCGGGCAAGACCGTTTTTACCCAGGGTTTTGCCGCCGGCCTTGGCATCACGGAGCCGGTGAACAGCCCCACCTTTACGATCCTGCAGGTTTACGAGGAGGGCCGCCTGCCCCTGTACCATTTCGACGTCTACCGCATCGGTGATGTGGAAGAGATGGACGAGATCGGCTATGAGGAATATTTCTACGGCGAAGGCGTCTGCCTGATCGAATGGGCCAGCCTAATCGAGGAGATCCTGCCCCCGGAGGCCGTGCATATCCGGATCGAGAGAGATACGGAGAAAGGCTACGACTACCGGAGGATTTCAATAGAAGAATAACTATTCAAACTGACTCTCATACAGCTTATAATAAAAGCCCTTCTGCTTCATCAGCTCGTCGTGGCTGCCCTGCTCGATTACGTCCCCGTGGTTGACCACCAGGATGCGGTCGGCGTTCTGGATGGTGGACAGACGGTGGGCGATAATGAAGCAGGTTTTGCCCTGCATCAGGGTGCGCATGGCTTTCTGCACCTGGCGCTCGGTGTTGGTGTCCACGTTGCTGGTGGCTTCGTCCAGGATCAGCATCCGCGTATCGCAGAGCATGGCGCGGGCGATGGTTAAAAGCTGCTTCTGGCCTTTGCTGATATTGCCCCCGTCTTCGTTGATGACGGTGCGGTAGCCCTGGGGCAGGCGCATGATATAATTGTGGATACGGGCGGCTTTCGCTGCCTCTACGACCTCCTCCATCGTGGCGTTTTCCTTGCCGTAGGCGATGTTGTCAAAAATCGTGCCCTGGAAGACCCAGGTATCCTGCAGAACCATCGAATAGCTCTTGCGCAGGCTGTCGCGGGTGACGGAGCGGGTTTCGTGATCGTCCACAAAGATTTCGCCCTTGTCCACGTCGTAAAAGCGCATCAGCAGGTTGATGATGGTGGTTTTGCCTGCGCCGGTGGGGCCTACGATAGCGATGGTCCTGCCCGCGTCAGCCCGCAGGCTCAGATCGTGGAGGATGGTCTTGCCGGGCAGATAGCCAAAGGATACGTGCTCCATCCGGACATTGCCCTTCACATCGCGCAGGGTGAAGGCATTCGGCACATCGGCCACTTCCTCCGGCTCGTCCAGCAGGCGGAAGACCCGCTCGGCAGCGGCCAGGGCCGAGTAGATTTCATTGATGATATTGGCGATCTCATTGATCGGACCGGAGAACTTGCGGGAATAGAGGACAAAGG
>CALWRE010000010.1 GCA_944383835.1 uncultured Lachnospiraceae bacterium
CTGCATCCGGTCAGGGCGGACAAAAGCAGGACGAGCGTCAGACAAACGGCGCAGGTTCTTATACTTCGTTTCATTCTTCTTTCCTCCACTTTTTACTTTTCGTTTTGTATTGTCGAATATATGTACGATAGGCAGAACTGCCTTTGGTTTCCTCGGCTTGCGCCGTATAGCCAGAACTGCACCCAGGCGTTTGCTCATGGCCTTTGGCCATGGCACGCCTTCCTGCACTTCTGGCTGCACTGCTTTTGGTTTCCTCGGCCTACGCATTAAGCAGTGCTGCAGCTCGATTCCGCTTCGCTCCATCTCGCTCACGGGCTTGCGCCCTATAGCCAGAACTGCATCCAGGCGTTTGCTCATGGCCTTTGGCCATGGCACGCCTTCCTGCACTTCTGGCTGCACTGCTTAATGCTTACCTGCACATTTTACTCTAGGCTTTTTAGAATGTCAAGGGAAGTAAAGTGTCCTTCCAGGTAGCGGGTGCGGTAGATTTCCATGCATTGGCCTAGTTCGGTGAGGACTTGGTCGGAGACGGCGAAGGTGTAGAGCTTGGCCAGGGGGGCGGTGCCTACGTAGTAGATGGTGTAGGCGGTGGAATCGCAGACGGGAATCGGCGGGGTCAGGTTGTAGACGCCGTTGATCACCATCAGGCGCAGTTCAAAGACGTAGCGCACCAGGAGCTTCGGGATGCTGGGCTTTTGCAGGGCTTTCAAGGAGAGGTACAAAAGCGTCAGGATTTCCGAGGCCTCCACTCCCTCCACCGTATAAGCCGCCGCCACCTCCAGGAAATAGGAGCCGTAGCCGATCTGCTCCAGATCCTTTGATAGCTCGTCGAAATAATCCTGGATCCTGGCGCTTTTCATCGTATAGCTGTCCCGTCCTTCGTACAGGTCGAAGGAGCCGAAGGCCATCGGCCTGGTAGGCCCCAGCAGAACGCTTTTCTGTCTCCTGGCCCCCCTGGCAAAGGCGGCGATCTTCCCCCTCTCCCTGGTTAAAAGCACGACCCGCTTGTCATAGTCCCCGATGGGCATGGACGACAGAACCATGCCGGTAAGGGTAATTCCATCACTCATTTCTCATCCCGATATCCATAATTCCTGACGTACAGCTCGCTGTCGCGCCACTCCTTGCGTACCTTGACCCACAGCTTCAGATTGACCCTGGCCCCCAGAAGGGCCTCGATCTCGTACCGGGCCGCGCTGCCGATCTTTTTGAGCATGGCCCCCTGCTTTCCAATGATAATCCCCTTGTGGGAATCCCTCTCGCAGACGATGGTCGCCTCGATATCAAACAGCCCGTTGTCCCTCTCCTTCATGGAATCGATGAGGACGGCGATTCCGTGCGGGATTTCGTCGCTCAAGGAGCGCAGGGCCTTCTCCCGAATTAACTCCGCCGCAATCTGGCGCATCGGCTGGTCGGTCACCGTCTCCTCGTCATAGTACATCGGCCCTTCCGGCAGGTATTTGCCGATCACCTCTATCAGTTCCTTCGTATTGTCCCCTTTCAGGGCGGAAACCGGCACGATATCGGCAAAATTCAGTTCCTTCCGGTAGGTGTTGATGGCCTCCAGAATTTCTTCTTTTTTTACTGTATCCGCCTTATTGATGACCAGGATCACCGGGGGTTTCACCCCTGCGAGCCTGCGGATAATGTGCTGTTCCCCGGCCCCTATGTAGGTGGACGGCTCCACCAGCCAGAGGATCACATCCACCTCGGTGAGGGTCCGCTCGGCCACATTCACCATATATTCCCCCAGCTTGTTCTTGGCCTGATGGATTCCCGGCGTATCGAGGAAGATGATCTGACGCCGGGAATCTGTGTAAACCGTCCGGATCTGATTCCGCGTGGTCTGGGGTTTGCTGCTGGTAATGGCGATCTTCTGGCCGATCAGCCGGTTCATCAGGGTGGATTTCCCTACGTTCGGCCGGCCGATCAGGGCCGCAAAGCCGGAATGAAATTTTTCCATCTCTCCTGCCCCCCCTTTCTCTCATGGTTATTTTCTGATTCAAACAGGCTGCCTTATCCAAGCAGGCTGCCTTATTCAAACAGGTTGGTAAGCTCCATCAGCTCGTCCCCGTCTTCCCTGCATTTGGCCGCCCCTCCTATGACGCAGATGCAGTCGTCGGACAGAATGGCTTTTATGAGCGGAGCCAGGGCGCAGATATCCTCCGGCTGGGCGGTCAGAACCTCGTCCCTCTCTTTTTTCACCATCTCCTCCGTCAGATGGCAGAGGTAGGCGGCCAGGGAGCGGGCTCCCTTGGCGGAAGGATTGAGGGGAACGTCCATATCGCTGATGGTGCCGATGATATACTTGGTCATCTCCCTCTCGTCGGCGGAGAAGTTCTCCAGATAAGCCGGAATCCCCCGGTATACCTCCAGGGTGTTTTTCAGATGGGGATCGCGGTAGGAGACGAAATAGCCGTCCCCGGACCGGCTAAAGCCGCTCATGCAGCCGTAGGCCCCGCCCTTAACCCGCAGCTGGATCCACAGATAGTCATAGGAAAGGATCAGCTTCAGGATGCGCAGCGCACCGGTGTAGGCATAGCCCTCCCGGCGGAAACTTCCGCACTGGGCCACATACTGAACGCCGGAGGAGGACATGAAGCCCTCGTTTTTCTTCACCGGCACCAGGAAACGCTCCGCGTCCTTCTGCCCGCCGGGGTAAAGGCCCTCGGTAAAGGCGGCCAGAGGCTCGCCCAGGCCGGCAAAGCCCTCCTCGTCGGCCGTGAAGCTGACCAACAGTCTGCCCGACGTAAAGATCTGGCGGGTCAGTTTCTTTAACCGCTCGATCGTCTCATCCGCCTTCTCGTCAAAATGGGCGTCCAGATCCTCGATAAACTTATAATAGCTGATTCCGCCGGTTATATCGGCAAAGCAGGCGGATTTGGCATAGTAGGAGCTGGCCCGGGACACAGCCGCCGAATGGCCGGAGGACAGAAGCCGCATCTGAGCCCTGGATTTATTCTCGGCGATCAGCTCCCGCAGCCTCTTCTTATCGTCAAAGACGGTCTTTACCGCCATCTCCGTTATCATTGCAAAAACAAAATCCAGCTTATCATAGAAGGCCTTGGCCGAAAACTCGAACATGGCCCGATAGGAATCCGGATCGCGGGAGTCGGTATAGGTGTTTAAGTTGGTCGTAATCCCGCCGCTGTGGATATGGATCTCATTGAACAGCTCCCGATAACCGTACTTCTCCGTATTCATATAGCCCAGGACCGTGCGCAGAAGTCCCAGATAGGGAAGGTCCGCGTCCTCCACCGCAGCCGTGTCAAACAAAAGCCGCAGGTAGCCGATGCCCGATGTGAAGATATCGTGGTGCAGGACCACCGCCCCGCCCAGATGAGATTCCTTCCAGTTAAAGGGCAGGATCTCCCGGCTTATGTCCTCGCGGGAAAGCATCGGAATCTTCTTTAAGATTTCCGGCTCCGTAGGCTCCTCCTGATACGCCTTCAGCTCGGCGGTCTCCCGCACCAGGCGGGCAATCTCCTCCTTGCTCAAGGAGGCCTTGAACGCCGCCATCTTTTTCTCCATGGCCGCCTCGCGCTCGGCCGCAAGCCCCTTCTTCGGCTCGGCCGTCACCACGGCGCTGTGAGGATTATCGAGAAGATAGTCGGCGATCAGCTTTTCAAAATAGCCCGAATCCATCTTCCAGCGAAGCTCCGCAAAGGTTTCGGCATAGGCCAGATGCATCAGCGGGTCGGACTCGTCGTAGAGCCAGCTGTCAAAGCACTGCAGGCCGTACATCAATCCCTTGGGAAATTGGCCGTAGTCAGCCTCGCGGTACTTAAACTCGTAGTAGTTAAGGGCAGCCAGCAAAGACTTCCGATCCAGTCCCTCCGCCGCCAGACGGCGAAGCTCCCCGTCCACCAGCCGAAGGAACTCCTCTTTCTGCTCCGGGCGGGCATTCTTGGCCACCACGCTGAAATAGGGCTGCAGGATCCCGCTCTCATAGCCGCCCAGCACGTCCTTCCCGACGCCTGCGTCCAGCAGAACCTGCTTGAGCGGGGCTCCGGGAGCCGTCAGCAGGGCGTACTCCAGGATCTGAAAGGCCACATAGAGCTCCGAGTCCAAATCCGTCCCCACCACATGGTTCACCGACAGATAGGTCTGATTCTCTTCCTCCTCCTCGTCGGTCAGCGGATAATAGAAGGTCTGGTCCGCCGGGGTATCAAAGGGTTTCTGCATCGCAATCCGGGAATCCACCGGCTGCCTGCCGTACTCGCCCAAATATTCCTCGTCCAGCCAGCGAAGCTTCTCCGCCATATCCATATCTCCATAGAGATAAATATAGCTGTTGGACGGATGATAATAGCGATGGTAGAAATTCTGGAATTCCTCATAGCTAAGCTCCGGAATGTGGTCCGGATCGCCGCCGGAATCATAGCCGTAGCAGGTGTCGGGGAAAAGAGCCTGGCGCACCCGTGCGTCCAGCATATTTTCCGGCTGGGAATACTCCCCGATCATCTCGTTGTAGACGACCCCGTTGATCGTAATCGGGCCGTCCTCCTTTTCGATCTCGTAATGCCAGCCCTCCTGGCGGAAAATCTTTTCATTCTCGCAGATGTTCGGATGCAGCACCGCGTCCATATATACGTCCATCAGGTTCTGAAAATCCTTGTCATTGCAGCTGGCAATGGGATACACCGTCTTGTCCGGATAGGTCATCGCGTTTAAGAACGTATTGAGCGAGCCCTTTACCAGCTCCACGAAGGGATCCTTCGCCGGGAACTTGCGGGAGCCGCACAGGACGCTGTGCTCCAGGATATGGGGCACCCCGGTGCTGGCCCGCGGCGGCGTGCGGAAACCGATGGCAAATACCTTATTGTTGTCGTCGTTGGACAAAAGAAAAAGCCGCGCCCCGCTTTTCTTATGGCGGCAGATGAGCGCCTGGGAGTGAAGCTCCTCGATCCACCTCTCGCCCGTCACCTCATAGGCGGGAAGGGCCCGCACTGCGTCCACGGTTTCTTTCGTCGTCTTTTTCTGATTCTCTGTCAATTCCATACCGCTCCTTTTCTAGCCATTTGGCCTTGTCTCTACCAAGTATAACCTGTTTCTCTCTATTTGAAAACCTAAATTTGCGTTACAAAATCATTTACAAATCATTTCACAACTGTTACCGCACCGAAAAGCCCTCTCCCAGGGCGAAGGAATAAATATAGCATTCGGCCGCCGGCAGTCCCAGGGCGGCCGAAAGGGCCCTGGCATAATAGGAAAGCTGGGCGCGGTAGCGGGCCAAAAGCACCTGTTTTCCGTCGGCCCTTCCCACCTGGTCCGTCTTATAATCCAGCAGGTACAGTTTCCCGTCCTCCTTCCAGAAGACGTCCACAATGCCCTGGACGACCACCAGCTCATCGCTGTCCCGGCCGGGGTAGATTTCCCTGGCGGGAACCCCCATGGAAAAAGGCTGCTCCTGGAAAAGCTCTCCCCTTGCGGCGGCCTGGGCCATCCGCAGGGCCAGGGGCGAGCGGCCAAAGCGCAGAAGCGAGCGGAGATTCACCGCCTCCTCCTGCTCCCCGGTCAGGACCCCGGCCTCCCGCAGCCCGCCTAAGAAGCGCTCCAGCTCCTCCTCGCCGGTTTTTCCGCCCACAGGTTCTTTTCGGGTACTCCAATCCGCCAGGGCCTGCATGTCGATCCGCTCCAGCACCCTGTGATATACCGTGCCCCGCAGGACCCCGCCCACCGCCAGCTTCTCCTGCAGGAACCGGGGCAGGGTTTCCTCCCGCTCCGGCTCGTAGAGACGAACGGCCTCCGGCTCCTCCTCCATGGCGGCGTGCTTTAGCTCCGATACCGACAGCTTCACCGGCAGGGTCTCGTCCGCCTCGTAAGGGTAGCGATAGCGAAGCCTTTCCTCGATCTGCCGGCGAATCTCCGGGAAGCGGTTCTTGGAATCATCCCAGTTTTCCAGTTCCTCCCGGCTGCCGGCCTTTACCACCTCCCCGATCACCGCCTGCTGCAAAAGGGCCGTGAAGGGAAGGACCTGCAGCCGGATGGGGGCGGACTCCTCCCCCAGGCACAAAAGCAGCCAGTCCAGGTAGGAGCCGGCGGAGGAAATCAGGAAAAAGGGCAGGGGAACGTCCTCTCCGCCTCCCCCTCTCTGGGAAAGCTTCTTGGAAAGGGAGCGGTCCGTCCCCGTCAGGATCAGCTTCTGCTCGGCCCTGGTCATCGCCACGTACAGCACCCGCAGCTCCTCGCCCAGGCTGTCTAGGTTAAGCCTGCCGGCCAGGGCCTGCTTTTTTAAGGTCGTTCCCCGGATCCGGCGTGAAAGGTCCGTCCAGTCTGCCGCCAATCCCAGGTCGGGATGCATCAGGATGCGGCTGCGGCTGTCCTGGCGGTTGAAAGTTTTTCCCGTTCCCGCCACAAAGACCACCGGATATTCCAGCCCCTTGCTCTTGTGGATCGTCGTAATGCGCACCGTCTGGCCGTTTTCCCCCTCCGGCGACGCCTCGCCGAAATCCACCTCATATTTGCGGAGGTTTTCAATATAGCGGACGAAGTCAAAAAGGCCGTAATAGCTGGTCTTTTCATAGGCGATGGCCTTCTCCGAAAGCATCTGGAGATTCGCCCGGCGAATCTGCCCGCCCGGCATCACCGACACCAGGTCCAGATACCCGGTTTCCCGGTAAATCTCCTCCAAAAGTTCATGGAGGGGGAGGTAGACCGCCTTTTTGCGAAGGAGGGAGAGGCGGGAGAGAAAGCCCCGCAGCTTTTCAACCAGTTCCTCGTCCTGCCGCTCCTCGCCCCGCAGCTTTTCATCCTGCCGTTTTTCGCCCTGCCGTTCCTCCCCGGCAAAATACAGGCAGGCCCCGTAAAGCCCTCCGGTATTTCCGGGACTTCCCGCTCGGCGAAAGCCGGCCTTGATCCTGGCCAGCTCCTCGGAGGTAAAGCCGCCCATCCACGAATGCATCACCGCTGCCAGCGGGATATCCTGCTGGGGGTTATCCAGAATCCGCAGATAGTCGAGGACGGTCTGCACCTCGATGGCCGTGAAATACCCCGAAGCCGACTGGGCATAGGCGGGGACGCCGGCATTTAGCAGTACGTTCACAAAGGTCTGGGCCCAGCCCGAAAAGGTCCGAAGGAGGATGACGATATCCCCGAAGCCGGCCTTCCGGTAGCATTTGCTCTCCTTGTCCCAGATATCCAGCCCCTTCTCTTCATCGGTCAGCTCCAGGATCCGGGCGGCTATGGCCCTGGCCTCCGCCTCCTTGGGCTCGATCTCCTTTACCCGCCCCTGGGCATCGTCCAGATCCACCAGGATGAGCTCTGCGCCATAATCCTCATCGCCGCCCTCCTGGGGCTTTTCCGGATAGGAGGCTCCGGCATAGAGGGCGTTGGCGTCGTCGTAGGAAATCCCGCCGACGGGCCGGTCCATCAGCCGCCGGAAGACAAAATTGGCCGCGTCCAGGACTTCCCTGCGGCTGCGGAAGTTTTTATGCAGGTCAATCCTCTGGTTGACCCCGTCCTCCAGAGTGTAGGTCTCGTATTTTTCCATGAAGATTTCCGGCCGGGCCATCCGGAATTTATAGATGCTCTGCTTCACATCCCCCACCATAAAGCGGTTGGGCCTGCCGTCCCGATTGCCGTCTATGCTGGACAGAAGGAGTTCCTGGACCTCGTTGCTGTCCTGATACTCGTCGATCATGATCTCCCGGTAGGAAGAGGCGATGAGCCGGGCCGCCGCCGTGGGACGGACCTGGCCGTCCGCCTTTTCCACCAGGATCTGCAGGGCCAGATGCTCCAGGTCGCTGAAATCCAGCATATGCTTTTCCTTTTTCCGGGCCGCGTATCGGTCCATGAACTCCCGCGTCAGGCGGCAGAGCACCCGCACCGGCCTCTGGGCCGATGAAAGCTCGGCCGAAAGCCTTTCCGGCTCGCCGAAATCATAGTCCTTCCACTTCTGCATCACCTTCTTATAGCGGTCCCGCAGGGCGGACATTCTCTCCTTGCTCTCCGGATCCACGGACTTATCGCGGATCACCGGCTTGCGCGTAAAGCTTAATTCCTCCAGGGCCAGGCGCAGGCTCTGATAATCGCCGGAGGCCGCCACCCGGCGGGCCGCCTCCCGGTCGCTTAAAAACATCTCCGCATAGGGGGAAAGCCCCGGTTCCGCCAGGCAGAAGGCCCTGGCCTTGTCATAGGCCACGGCCAGGCTCTCCGCCTCCGCCCGGATCTGGGCGATGAGGCCCGTAAGCCAGGCGTCCCCCTCCCCGCTCTCCCACTGCGCCAGGGTATCCTCCGGGAAGGGATGGGAAATTACAAAGGAGTAAAGCCTTTCGATCTGCTCCCGTATCCCCGCGTCCTCCTTTCCCACGGCCATCTCTTCAATAAACTGGGCGTATTCCTCCTCCCCGCTCTGATAGAAGTCCTCCATCAGCTCCTCGATCAGATCGCCCCGCAGCATCTTCAGCTCTCCCTCGTCGCCGATGCGGAAATCCGGGTCCAGATCCAGCTCGTCGAAATGGTTGTGAAGCACATGGAGGCAGAAGCTGTCGATGGTGGTGATCTCGGCGCAGTGGAGCAGGGCCGTCTGCCTCTGCAGGTGAATGTTCTCCGGATTTTCCTTCAGCCTCTCCTTCAGGGCCTGGCCGATTCTCTCCCGCATCTGGGAGGCCGCCGCCCGCGTAAAGGTAACCACCAGCAGCTCGTCCACATCCACCGGGTCGGAAGGGTCCGTAATCCGGGACAGGATCCGTTCCACCAAAACGGCCGTCTTGCCGCTGCCTGCCGCCGCCGAAACCAGGATATTCCTGTCCCGCAGCTCTATCACCCGTCTCTGTTCCTCAGTCCAGACCGTCGCCATCGGCTTTCCCTCCTTCCTTTTCTTCCTCTTCCAAGCGCTCCCACAGTTCGTCCGCCGCAAGCTCCTGCAGCCTGCGGTAGGCAAAGCCCGGCGTCTTGCGATCAAAGCCGCAGACCGCCCCGTACGGGCAGTAATCGCAGCTGGTCTTTTCGCCGCGCAGGTAAGGGTTGACGGCCAGCCGGCCGCCCATGATCTCCCGGCCAAAGCGGCGCATCCTCTCCCGCACCCCTCGCTTCAGCAGGGCGAACTGCTCCGTATCGGCTAAGGACGACCGCTTTTCCACCGGCTGCCCGTCCTTTTCCGTCACCGGGATGACCGAAGGGGCCCCGGTCCCCACCAGCCGGTCCAGACGCCTGTATATTTTGGGATCCCGGTTGACGATGCCGTTCATCTTCAGCTCGCCGAGAATCTCCCCCTCTATCTCCTCTTCCCCCGGCTCCTCTCCCGGCTCCACGGTCACAAAGGGATCGCGGATATTGTAGTAGAGGATGCCGGCGGGAATCACCTTCTTTGCCTTATTTTTCTTTTCCTCCCTCTCCATGGCGGCGTCCAGATAGACCACCAGCTGGAGATTGGCCCCATAGTAGATGCCGGTGAGATCGATGGAGGTGGAGCCGGTCTTATAGTCGATGACCTTCACATAAACCTCGTCGTCCGAAACGCAGGTGTCCACCCGGTCAATCCGTCCGTAGAGGCGCATCACGGCGTCCTCGGAAAGGGCCAGGTTCATCGCCTGGCTGTCCCGGCCGTCGAACTCCACCTCCACCTCCTCCGGCTGGAAATCGCCCCGCTTCAGCTGCTCGCAAAGGGCCCAGAGCGTCCGGTCGGCGATCCGCTCCACCCTGGAGAGCAGGTATTCCCCGCGGGCCGTGTCCGTCAGGCCCCGGCCTGCCCCGGCCTCCACCGCCTCCCGCAGGCAGTCGTGGACCAGCCGCTTTCTCTCCTCTTCGCCGGGGAGATCTTTGCCCCCGGCCGAGCCGTAGACCCTGGCAAAGAAGAGGCGCAGCACCTCGTGGAACAGGGTTCCCATATCCGCCGGGGCAAAGCGGTGCAGCTTTCTCTCCCGCAGCCCCAGGCCGAAGGACAAAAACTGGGCGTAGGCGCAGGCGGCGTACTGCTCCAGCCTCGTAACGCTCCCCGTAAGGACGTCCCCGTAGAGGGCCTTCGCCACCGCCGGCCCGATGGATTCTTCCCGGTAGGTATAAAAGACGGCGTCCAGCAGCCGCTTTCGCTCCGCCTCGTCCCCTTCTTTCGCAAAGAGGCCGTACAATTCTCCCCAGCCCGGCTCCTCCTCCCCGTCCCGGTACCGGGACAGGCCCGCAAGAAGCTCCTCCCTGGCCGTGCCGCCGTTTACGATCCGCTCGGGAAGGCTGTCCTCCTCATCCGGATGGCTTGGGGCAAGGGACGGGAAAATCTCTCGAAGCTCTCCCACCAGATAGGAGGGATTCATCGCGCTCCCGTCCGAGCCCTGGCGGCGCCAGGACACATAGAGCTTCTCCGACGGCCGGGCCAGGGCCAGATAAAGGTAAAACCGCTCCACAAAGCCGGCCTCCTGCCTGGTGGGGGCCAGGCGGACTCCCTTTCGCTCCAGGCTGCGCCGGTCCATGTCGGATAAGAGGCTCCCCGTCTCTCCTGCGGAGGGGACGATCCCATCGTTGGCTCCGATAAAGAAAAGGACGCGGGGATCTTTAAGCCTGGTGCGGCGCATGTCTCCCACCACCACCCAGTCGGCGCAGGCCGGAATCACCCCCACCCGAATCTCGGCAAAGCCGGTGTCCAATAACTCCCTCCACTCGCGCAGGGAAAGCTTTCCGTCGCCGAAAAGCTCCACCACCCGGTCTAAGAGGGCCAGCACCTTATCATAGGACTGCTCGTATTCCTGGGACAGAGTCGTCTCCCCGGCAGCCTCCAGCTCCATCGCCAGGGTCTTTAATTTCTGCTCCGCCTGCTGCCCCTGCATCAGGGCGACGGTAGCCGCCGCATAGTCCCGCACCGTGCTTTCTTCGTCCTTCAAAACCGCCCGGAAGGAAAGCAGGGGCTCGATCACGGCCCGGCGCAAGTCCTCCAGCCTCTCCATATCCCAGCCTTCCCGGCCCGGCCCGGCCTCCCAGGGGCTGCTCCAGGCCTTCCGGCCCCGAAGCCCGGACGCCAGCACATAATTTTCCAGTTCATAGAGATCCTCCCCGGCCAGAGGCCCCAACCCGCTCTTTAAGAAGGCGAAGACCGTCTCGTAGGAGTAGTCCCTCTCCACCGCCTCCATCGCCCCCTGCAGGAAAGCCACCAGAGGATGCCCCATCATATCCCCCTTGGCGTCAATGAAAAAGGGAATCCCGGCCCGGCCGAAGATCTGGCGGATCACCGGCTCATACCCGGCCACATCGCCGCCCACCAGGGCGATCTCCCGATAGCGGTACCCCTCCTCCTTCACCAGGCGGAAGATTTCGCGGGCAACGGCGGAGAGCTCCGCCTTCTGGTCCTTCACCTCCCACAGATGAATCTGGTCTGCTGCATCCGCCTCCCCGTAAGGCTTTACCGGGCAGCGCAGGAACTGCCGCTCCAGAGCGGCCAGGGCCCGGTTTTGTCCGAAGCGCAGGCCGGGCGCGAAGTCCCGCACAAGCCGTACCGCCGTCCCCTGCCTTTCTCCCTGCTCGCAGAGGGTACGGACTGTCGCCAGACTCTGATCGAAAAGCTGACGGTCCGAGGCCAGCCGCGCCTTGGAAAAGGCCGTCTGCCGCTCCTGCCGCCCTTCCCCCAGGAGGTCCCCGTCCACCGTTACCGTCACGACGACCTCCCTCGCATGGGCCGCCAGGGCCTCCAGCACGGAAAACTGCACCGGCGTAAAGCCGGCGAAGCCGTCGCAGTAGACGACGCTTTCCTTCACCTTCTCCGACAGAGGAATCAGACGGCAGAGCACATCCAAAAGCTTCTCCGAGGGAATGGTATCCGCCTTCATGCTCTCGTCAAAGGCCTGATAGATGGTAAGAATCTCCTGGAGTTTGCGGCTAAGAAGCGGTTCGTCCTTCGTCTCCTCCACCAGGGTCCTCAGCCCCTCTGCGTCGATCCGGTACTGGTACAGCTCGCTGAGCATGGATTTGACCCGGCCGATGAAACCGGCCTTGTCCAGGTTCTTGCCGAAATAGGGCAGCTGATCCCGGCTCTTTGCGGCCGCCCGCCGCAGCACCAGAAGCTTTCCCATATCGTCTAAGACCGTGAGCCCGTCCTTTCCCTGCTCCTCCAGCACCCGGTAAGCCAGACGGTCAAAGCTCAGGACGTCGATATTTGTAAAGCTGTGGCTGCGGTGAAGCTCCACCAGATCCCTCTGGGTCTGCATCGTAAACTGTTCCGGCACAATGAGCAAAGCCCGAAAGGCGGAACTTTGTTCCGCCTTTTTCACCAATTCCCTATGAAGAAAGGTCGTCTTGCCCGAGCCGGCCGGGCCAAGAAGAAGAGTAAGCCCCACCACCATACCTCCCACGCCAGGACGCAGGCCCCCAGGATTCCCGGGTAGTCCCCCAGGCTGGGCCCGACGACATATCCCGCCCGCTGCCCCAGCTCCCTG
>CALWRE010000011.1 GCA_944383835.1 uncultured Lachnospiraceae bacterium
GTCAGCGTACTGGCATGACCAGTCTCCAGATTATGAAGGAAATAAAAAGGGCCTTTTCTTATACGGGCATACGGATAACGCCGGAGGCCTGGGACAGCTATGATGAAATGAACCAGGTAATTCTGGAACGGATCGCACATTAGTCGCTATCCCTTATCCTATACCCCTCACACCCCCGGATACTTCCCCAGCAGGAAAAACCACAGCACCACAATGACGGCGGCCAGGCAGCCCTGGATGAGTTTCCACAGGAAATAGCGGCCGCAGGACAGGCCGCTGCCGGACAGTACGTTTTGGGGCTGGAAGAAGCCGGAGAGGCCGCCGAAGGAAACGGCCCCGCAGCAGAGGGCGGCGGACCAGGGGGAGTTTAGGGAGGAGACGATCTGGCGGCAGCCTGTAGTCATTTCGATAAAGCCCATGACGGCGGCCTGGAGGCCGGGCCAGGGGATGGGCAGGGCGGCCACCCAGGATTCCACAACAGAAAAGAGCATCATATAGCCACCGATCTTGACTATGACCTCAAAGCTGGCCATCATGGAGGATTCCAGCTGGGAGAGGACGGAAAGATTGGTGGTTTTTTGCGCCGCAGGCTTTTGCTCCCGCTGCGCAGAAGGAATGTTTTCTGCATTGGCTTCCTTCATCTGCCGGTTCATCTTCCGCAGGGCGCGGTAGAGGAGGCTGACGAAGAAGGCGGAGCCGTAGACGGAGAGAAGGACGTAGACGATCGGGTTTAACAGGCCGCCGGCAGCCGTTCCTTCCGCCGCTTTTCCGATCCCGGCGGCTCTTCCGACCGCGCTCTCAGCCGCGCCCCCGGCCGCGCTGCCGGAGAGAAGGGTGAGGCCAAGATAGCCGGTTAAGAACATCGGACTGGGCTGGTTGACAAAGGACAGCAGATAGCCGGCCTCTTCCCTGCCGACGGCGCCATTTTGGAGAAGGGAGGCCGTGGTCCTGGCCCCCATCGGATAGCCGCTTAAAAGTCCGACAAAGACGGCGTAGGAGCCTGCCCGGCTCACATGAAAGAGGGCGGAAAGCGGGCGGTAAAGGAGCCGGGTCAGATACCGCTCCGCCCCGACCCGGAGCAGAAAATCGGCCAGGATCATGCAGGGCAGCAGGGTGGGAAGGACGGTATTAAACCAGAGCAAAAGCCCTGCCGCCGCGCCGGACAGGGTGAGGGAGGGAAAAAGGAGAGCCAGGAAAAACAGAAGGATGGCGAGAAGCCGGACAATAATGGTTTTCATACCACATTATATTGATTTTTTCGGACAGATATGTCACAATAGGAAGGGTACGGGGACGGCGGCGTGAAAGCAGCCGGAAAGCGGTCGGAAAGCTGCCGCAGATCTGCCGTGGCCTGTATAACGCTACAGTATGATTTTACAGGAAATGGAGGAATTATATATGGAAAGAAAGCTGTCGGGCCTTGCGCCGGAGCGGGTCTGGTACTATTTCGAGGAACTGTGCCGGATTCCTCACGGGTCGGGCAATACAAAGCAGATCAGCGATTACTGCGCCGGCTTTGCAAAGGAAAAGGGCCTGCGCTATGTGCAGGACGAGGTGGGCAATGTAATTATCTTTAAGGACGCCGCTCCCGGCTATGAGAAGGCTCCGGCCGTCATTATCCAGGGGCATCTGGACATGGTGGCGGAGAAAACGCCGGAAAGCAGCCATGACTTCCTGAAAGATCCGCTGGATCTGTTTGTGGAGGACGGCTGGGTCGGCGCGAAGGACACCACCCTGGGCGGGGACGACGGCATCGCCATTGCCTATGCCCTGGCCGTTTTGGAGGACGAGAGCCTCCCCCATCCCGCTTTGGAGTGCGTTTTCACAGTGGATGAGGAGACCGGGATGGACGGGGCCTACGCCCTGGATATGTCGGTTCTGCAGGGAAAATACCTGCTCAATCTGGATTCGGAGGAAGAGGGAACCGTCCTAGCCAGCTGTGCAGGCGGACTGCGCAAAAACTGCGTTCTGCCGGTGGAGCGCCAGGAGATGGAGGGAATGGCCTACCGGCTGGAGATCGCCGGCTTAAAGGGCGGCCACAGCGGCTCGGAGATCGATAAGGAGAGAGGAAACGCCGTTATCCTGATGGGCCGGCTTCTCTATGAGATCGGACGGGAAATGTCCATGGTGATCTGCTCGATGAAGGGCGGTTTAAAGGATAATGCCATCCCCAGGCTTTGCGAGGCCCGGATTTTGATCAAGAAAGGCGACGAGGCGGAGCTTCTGCGGGTGGTCCGCTCGGTGGAAACCGACCTGAAGGGCGAGTTTGCCGTCCAGGATCCGGAGGTTTCCATTGTCTGCGAGGCGGAAGGGGAGAAGACGGAGAAGGCCCTTACGCCTGCCTCCACCACCAAGGTTCTGTTTTTCCTGAACTCCTGCCCCAACGGGGTGCAGGCCATGAGCCATCAGATCGAGGGATTGGTGGAGACTTCCCTGAATCTGGGAATTATGGAACTGACCGAGGAGGCTTTTGCAGCCCATTTCTCAATCCGCAGCTCCGTCCGTTCCCGCAAATACATGCTCTGCCATAAGCTGGAGTTTATCTGCGAGCTTCTGGGCGGGGAGGCAGAGTCCACCTCCGAATATCCGGAGTGGAAATTCCGGGCGGACTCCCATCTGCGGGATGTGCTCTGCGCCGTGTATGAGGAGCAGACCGGCCGGAAGATGGAGGTGCAGGCGATTCACGCCGGCCTGGAGTGCGGCCTTTTTGACGATAAGAAGCCGGGCCTTGATATGATTTCCATTGGCCCGGATATGCGGGATATCCACACTGCATCGGAGCGGCTGAGCGTGCCTTCTGTTGAGCGGACCTGGAATCTTTTGTGCGAAGTGTTAAAGCGTCTGGATTCCTGAACGGATTTCGGAACGGATTCCGGAACAGATTTCAGAACGCATTCTGCCCCTGCCTGCGGCATATATTGTGAGGAGGGGACGCCTGTCCGGCAGGCGCTCCTTTAAGCTGCACGGGGGTGGTGTCGATTGATCAAGAAAAAATATGCGGGAGTCCTGCTCTGCCTGCCGGTTCTGGTGGGCTTGGGCCTGCTGATTCTGTCCTTTCACGATTACTTTCACGGGCTGGGCGCATATGCCTGGCAGGGGACTGTCCTTCTCAGTTCGGACGACGAAGCGTTTCGGGCGATGGATTTTGGGGAGAATGGTTTTGGAGGGATTCTGAGATGGGCGGAGGAAAACGAGGCGGAAAAGGGGGAGGCTCTGGCGGTCTGGATGGCGGCGGCGGACTATGATCTGGGCGGCGTGCGGGCTGAGAACCTCGACCGGGACCGCTATCTGGAAATCCTGGCCGAGCTTACGCAGGAGGATGCGGAAAAATTCAGCGAGCTTTGCCGGCTCTACGGGGCCTTGGCGGAGGATCTGAGGGTTTTCCCGGTGCCGCGCAATACCGACCCCTCCTGCCTTTTCGTCACCTATGACAACGGCTGGGGAGATCCCCGCACCTACGGAGGAGACCGCCGCCATGAGGGCTGCGACGTTATGGGGGACAGCTATCCGGACGGAACCTACCCTGTCCTCAGCATGACGGACGGAGTGGTGGAGAAGATCGGCTGGCTGCCTCTGGGCGGCTATCGGATCGGGATTCGCAGCGACAACGGCATCTACTATTATTACGCCCACATGGCCTCCTATGCCGCAGGGATGAGCGAAGGAGTCCGGGTGGAGGCTGGAATGGAGCTGGGGCGCATGGGTTCCACGGGTTACAGCGAGACCGAGGGAACCAGCGGCAATTTTGCCACCCATCTGCATGTGGGAATTTATATTCCGGTGGAGGGGCAGGAGGATTTGAGCGTGAATCCCTATTACCTGCTTCTCTATCTGGAGGGGGAAAGGGAGATAACCGCGGCGTACGGCTTTGCAGAAGAGCCGGCTTCGCAGTAAAGGAGATATGTTTTATGGAATTGTATGCCTGGAGAGAAAAGCTGGCTCCCTATGAGCTGGCTGTGGAGGAATTGGTGATCAAGTTTCGCCGGATGATGACGGACTATCGGGCCGCCAGCCAGTATTCCCCGATTGAGGAAGTGACGGGACGGGTCAAGACGATCTCCAGTATTTTAGATAAGGCCAACCGCAAGGGTGTGGAGTTGGAGGATATTGAGGAGAAAATCGACGATATCGCCGGAATCCGGATTATCTGCCAGTTTGAAGAGGACATCCTGACGGTGGTGGGCATTATCCGGCAGATGCGGGATTTAACGGTGGTCAACGAAAGGGATTATATCACCCGGCCCAAAAAGAGCGGATACCGCAGCTACCATGTCAATGTGCTCTACGATGTACAGACCATCTACGGCTGCCGCCGGATCAAGGCGGAGATCCAGATCCGCACGCTGGCGATGAATTTCTGGGCGGTGATCGAGCATTCGCTGCAGTACAAATACAACGGAGCAATCCCGGAGTCGGTGCAGGACAGGCTGATGGCTTCGGCCCAGGCCGTCCAGAGGCTGGACACGGAGATGTCCTCGATTCGTGAGGAAGTGGTGGATTCCCAGAACATGTTCCGCAAGGATGCGGTCAATGTGGCGGATATCCTGAACAATCTGCAAAACCTCTATCATGTGGCGGACCGAGACGCCATGCTGAATATCCAGAGGGAGTTTTACGACATCTATAAGAGCGGGGATAAGGAGAAGCTGAGGGAATTCGGCCGCAGGCTCGACGAGCTGGCCGCCGATAAAAGGGCTCAAAAGCTGGCTTAAACCGGCTTAAAAAACGCGAAGGAGGACGCCGGATGGAGCTGCCGCAGGAATTTATCAGGCAGATGATGGAAGAGCTGAAAGAGGAGGGAGCGGATTTCCTGCGCGCCTATGAGGAGGAGCCGATCCGCGGCCTGCGGCTGTCGTCCAGGAGGCTTAAGGCCTTCTGCGGGGGCGATGCAGCCAGGCAGGGGGAGATTTTATCCCGTTTGTCCATCGGGGATACGGTGAACTGGTGCGCAAAGGGCCGCTATATAGACGGCAGCCAGCCGACAAAAGAGCAGTCAGCAAAAGAGCAGCCAGAAAAGGAAAAGACAGCAACGGAGAAGGCAGACAGGGGGCCGGGCTCAGATCCCCTGCATTTTGCCGGCCTTTATTATATCCAGGAGCCCAGCGCCATGCTGCCGGCGGCTTTGCTGGGGGCTTGCCCCGGCGAGAGGGTTTTGGATCTCTGCGCGGCTCCCGGAGGAAAGTCCACCCAGCTGATCGACGATATGGACGGGGAAGGGCTTTTGGTTTCCAACGATATCAGCGCCTCTCGCGGCAGAGCCATCGTCAAAAACCTGGAGCGTTTTGGCGCGGGCCAGATTTTGGTGACGGCGGAGAGCCCGGAAAATCTGGCCGCTGTCTTTCCCGACTTTTTTGACCGGATCCTGGTGGACGCCCCTTGCTCCGGGGAGGGGATGTTCCGGCGGGAGCCCTCGATGCGGGAAGAGTGGAGAGGGAAAGGGCCGGACTATTACGTCCCCCTGCAGCGCGCCATCCTGCGGGAGGCGGTGAAGATGCTGCGGCCGGGCGGGCGGCTGGTCTATTCCACCTGCACCTTCAACCGGCAGGAGGACGAGGAGAATGCAGCCTGGCTGCTGCAGGAATACGGGCAACTCCGCCTCCTTCAAGAAGAAAAGCTGATGCCCCACCGGCAGAGAGGGGAGGGACAGTACGCTGCCCTCTTTGAACGTGCCGGGGAAGCGGAGGAAGATGCAAAGGAGTACCGCCCTGGGAAGGGGCTGAAAAAGGGAGAGGGGTTTCTTTCCTATCAGGCCCTGGGACGGAAGGAAAAGGAAAGCTGCGAGGCCTTCTTTGCCCTTACCGGCCAGGAATTCCATCGGGGGAGATGGCAGGTGCGGGACGGGCAGCTCTACGAGCTGCCGGCTCTCCTGCCTTCCCTTCCGCGGCTTCGTTATCTGCGCACCGGCCTTTTGCTGGGGGAGTTCAAAAACGGGCGGTTTGAGCCTTCCCAGGCCCTGGCGATGTACCTGGATGGGAGCCGGTTTGCCAATGTCGTGGATTTTTCACCGGAGGATGGGCGGACCTGGCGCTACCTGCGGGGGGAGACAGTGGATGCGGAGGGGGCCGTCCGCCGGGGTGGGGACGGCTGGTGCCTGGTATTGTGCGGCGGCCTGTCTCTGGGGTTTGCCAAGAGAAGTGCAGACCGGCTGAAAAATAAGTATGCCCCCGGATGTCGGATGCAGTAAGAAAGGAGACAGCAGATGAGGCTGCGGGAACAGATGCTTGCAGACAAAAAAGCCGTGCTTTTTGATATGGACGGAACCCTGGTGGATTCGATGTGGATCTGGAGGGCCATCGACGTGGAATTTTTGGGCCGCTACGGAATCGCCCTGCCGCAGGAACTGCAGGCGAACATTGAAGGGATGAGCTTTTCGGAGACGGCCCGGTATTTTCGCACTGCTTTCGGCCTGCGGGAGAGCGAGGAGGAGATCAAGGCGATCTGGAATGAGATGGCCTATGAGAAATACAGGGATGAGGTGCCGCTCAAGCCCGGCGCCGTGGATTTTCTGACTTGGCTGAAACAGAACGGCTACCGGACGGCCATCTGCACCAGCAATTCAAGGGAGCTGATCGATGTGGCGGTGGAGGCCAGAGGCTTAACGGGCTGCATTGATTACGTGGTCACGGCCTGCGAGGTGCAGGCGGGGAAACCGGCCCCGGATATCTATCTGCGGGCGGCGAAGGAGCTTTCGGTCTCGCCGGAGGCCTGCGTGGTTTTTGAGGATATCCCGGCGGGAATCCTGGCTGGGAAAAGGGCGGGGATGACGGTCTGCGCCGTGGAGGATGAATATTCCGCCTACTGCCTGGAGAAAAAGAAGGATCTTTCGGATTATCTGATCCATGATTTTACCGATTTGCTGGGCGAATGAGAAAGGAGAAATGCAGATGAGCGGTTTTTTGCCGGTGACGAGGCAGGAGATGGAAGAGAGGGGCTGGGAACAGGCGGATTTTGTCTATGTGATCGGCGACGCCTATGTGGATCATCCGTCTTTTGGCCATGCGATCATCAGCCGCATCCTGGAGGCCCACGGCTACCGGGTGGCGATTATCTCCCAGCCCGACTGGAAGGAGCCGCAAAGCATAGAGACCTTTGGGCGGCCCCGGCTGGGTTTCCTGGTCACAGCCGGCAACATGGATTCCATGGTCAATCACTATACCGTGTCCAAAAAGCGGCGGCGGACCGACGCCTACACCCCCGGCGGAGTGATGGGAAAGCGGCCGGACTATGCGACGGCGGTTTACTGCCAGATGATCCGGCGGGTCTATAAGGACGTTCCCATTGTGGTCGGCGGCATCGAGGCCAGCCTGCGCCGCCTGGCCCATTACGATTACTGGTCGGACCGGCTGCGCCATTCGATCCTCATTGATTCCGGGGCGGATTTAATCAGCTACGGCATGGGCGAGCGCTCCATTGTGGAGATTGCCGACGCTTTGGACGCGGGGATCCCGGTGCGGGAAATCACCTTCATCCGGGGAACCGTCTTTAAATGCAAGGAGCTGTTGGAGGGGGCGGATATCCTGCGCCTGCCGGACTACAGCGCGCTAAAGGCGGACAAACGGTCTTACGCCAAAAGCTTTTACACCCAGTACTGCAACATGGATTCCCACTACGGGAAGGCTCTGGCGGAGAAATACGAGGATTTCTATGTGGTGCAGAATCCGCCCTGCGCCCCTCTTTCCATGGAAGAGATGGACGAGGTCTACGCCCTGCCCTACGAGAGGACCTATCACCCTTCCTATGAAGCCTTGGGCGGGGTTCCTGCCATTGCGGAGATCAAATTCAGCCTGATCAGCAATCGGGGCTGCTTTGGCGGCTGCAGCTTCTGCGCCCTCACCTTCCACCAGGGCAGGACCGTCCAGGTGCGAAGCCATGCATCCATCGTGGACGAGGCAAAAAAGATGACGGAGGATAAGGATTTCAAGGGCTATATCCATGACGTGGGCGGGCCTACGGCCAATTTCCGCCATCCCTCCTGCCAGGCCCAGCTAAAAAGAGGGGTCTGCCCTACCAGGCAGTGCCTTTTTCCTAAGCCCTGCCCCCATCTGGAGGTGGATCACACCGACTATATCGCTCTCCTTCGCAAGCTTCGCGCCCTGCCGGGGGTGAAAAAAGTCTTTATCCGCTCGGGCCTGCGCTTCGACTATATGCTGGCGGACAAGGACGATTCCTTTCTGGAGGAGCTCTGCCGCTACCATGTCAGCGGCCAGCTGAAGGTCGCGCCGGAGCATGTGGCAGAGCCGGTGCTGCAGAAGATGGGAAAGCCCTCCCATAAGGTGTACGAGGAATTTTCCCGCCGCTACCGCAGAATC
Organism: uncultured Lachnospiraceae bacterium; assembly: GCA_944383835.1. Classification (GTDB taxonomy): domain Bacteria; phylum Bacillota; class Clostridia; order Lachnospirales; family Lachnospiraceae; genus RGIG7193. Next base: position 8,310 of record CALWRE010000011.1, read on the forward strand.
AACGAAAAAATCGAAAAGAAGCAGTACCTGGTTCCCTATCTGATGTCCTCCCATCCGGGCTGCCGGATGCAGGAGGCGGTGGAACTGGCGGAATTTGTCCGGGATCTGGGCTATATGCCGGAGCAGGTGCAGGACTTCTATCCGACTCCTTCCACCATATCCACCTGCATGTATTATACGGGCCTGGATCCCAGGACGATGGAGCCGGTCTACGTGCCGAAGAATCCCCATGAGAAGGCCCTGCAGCGGGCCCTGATCCAGTACCGCGACCCGAAGAACCGGGAGATGGTCGAGGAGGCCCTCACCCTGGCCGGGAGGAGGGATCTGATCGGCTACGGCCCGAAATGCCTGATCCGCCCGAAGGATAAGGACGCCGGAAAGCGCGGCGCCCGGCCGGCAAAGAAGAAAACCATCCGCAACATTCACAAGAAGAAAGGAAACTGACGATGCAGGAGCTCACCGTCACCTCCAGGGAGGCAGGACAGAGACTGGACAAGTATCTCGCCCGCTATTTGAGCGAAGCGCCCAAAAGCTTTCTCTATAAGATGATGCGAAAAAAGAATATCACGCTGAACGGGAAAAAATGCGAGGGGAGCGAAAAGCTCGCCGCCGGCGATGCGGTCCGCCTGTATTTCTCCGAGGAAACCCTGGAAAAGTTCCGGGGGAAAACCGGCGCGGGAAAAGCCGGCGGCCGGCGGCTGGCAGAGCGTTTTGCCGGAGGCATTATCTATGAAGACAGCCATATCATCCTCTTTAACAAGCCGGCCGGCCTTCTCTCCCAGAAGGCGGCCCCGGAGGACGTGTCGGCGGTGGAATGGGCCCTGGCCTATCTGCAGGACAAGGGGGAGTTGTCCGACGAGGACTACCAGCGCTTTCATCCTTCCGTCTGCAACCGGCTGGACCGCAATACCAGCGGGCTGCTGCTGATCGGCAAGACGATGGCAGGCCTTCAGGCCATGTCGGCGGTCTTAAAGGACCGCTCCCTTCACAAGGATTATCTCTGCCTGACGGCGGGGCAGGTAAAGGAACCCTGCCATGTAAAAGGGTATCTCAGCAAGAATGAAAAGACCAATCAGGTGCGGGTGACGGCAGAGCCGGAGGGGGATGCCAGGCCCATCGAAACCTGGTATACGCCGGAGGCCTATGCCGGCGGGGTGACGAAGCTTCGGGTGCGCCTGGTCACCGGCCGCTCTCATCAGATTCGGGCCCATCTGGCCTATCTAGGCCATCCGATCATCGGGGATGGAAAGTATGGGGACAGCCGGGTCAATGAGATCTGGAGGCGCAGGCTGGGAGTGAGGCATCAGCTTCTGCATGCCTGGAAACTGACCTTCCCGCAGATGGAGGGGGAGTTGGCCGCCCTGTCAGGCCGGGAATTTACCGCCCCGGAGCCGGAGATTTTTGCGAAGGTGATGGGACGGGTATGAGTTTTCCAATCGTTGTATCGATTTGAAATTTTAGACGCGGAGAAATCTGCGTCTTTTTATATTGCCCAAAAGCGGAAGAATCTCGGTTCCTTCTGCGTTGAAGGAAACAAACAGATTTTTCGGTTATGACAGGAGAAAATAACCGAATTGAAATGAAATAAAAGAGCGATTAAGATATAACTGTACCGGATCTGAGAGAAAAGCTGTTTCTAGGGCGGCGCTCCTCTTTCGATGGATCCGGCAAGCTTTGGGATAGTTAATGACTGAGGAGGAAATTAACTATGAAGGACAAAAGAGAAATACAGATACTGGATATCCTGCGGCAGGACAGCTATATTTCTTCGCAGGAGCTGGCAAAGCAGATGAACCTGTCCGACCGGACCGTGCAGACGCTGATCAAAAGGATCAATGAGAACAGTGCAGACTACGGCGCGAAAGTGACGGCGAAAAAAAGGTATGGCTACCGGCTGGAGATTCTGGAGCCGGAAATCTATGCAAAACGAAAGAAGCTTTTTACCTGCGCCGATCGGAAAAACGTTCCGGACACGCCGGAAAAACGGATGGCCTATATCATTATCCGTCTTCTGGATGAGAAGGGATACGTCAAGCTGGAACAGCTGTGCGACGAGCTGTATGTGTCCAAGTCGACGATTGCCAGCGATATGAAGAATGCAAAGGAGATCCTGCATCGTTTCTCCCTCGCGCTAGAGTCAAAGCCCAATCGTGGTATCTGCATCCGCAGTACGGAGCTTAACCGGCGCCGGTGCTTAGCCTGGATGCTTAAACAGAGCGAAGAAGGGCAGGAGGGCCTGGAAATTGGCGCTTTAAAGAACGAAGCGGAAAAAATAGTGGATGACCTTATCTCAGAGGAACATTTTGAGATATCGGATATTTCCCGGAAAAATCTGGTGCTCCACCTGTGTATTGCCGTCCGACGGATCCAGAATGGCTGCCAGCTGCCGGAGAATGCCTTTGGCTGCCGCAGCTTTGACGAAGAGAGCCGGCGGCTGGCGCAGAAAGTGATAAGGTGGATGCAGCTGACGTTTCTTTTGGAGCCCGGCAGGGGAGAGGAGGACTATATCGCCTTGCAGCTTTCCTGCAAGCGGGTAGTCAGAAGGGGCGGGACGCCGCAGAATCTGGTGCTGGATCAGCAGACACAGGATATTGCCGATGAGATGATCCTGCGGGTGTGGGAGGAGTTCGGTCAGGACTTTCGCGGTGACTTTGAGCTGAGAATGAACCTTTGCCTCCATCTGGTGCCTATGCGCAGCCGCATGCGCTTTGGGTTTCCGGCGGAAAACCCTCTGCTTGAGGAGATCAAGCTGGAATATCCGCTGGCCTTTGAGATGGCTGCCGTTGCCTGCGCTGTGATGGCGGATCAATACTGGACCGGCGTCAGCGAGGACGAGACCGGTTTCGTGGCCTTGCTCTTTGCCCTGGCGCTGGAGAAAAAACGGTCGCAGACGCAGAAAAATGTGCTTCTGGTCTGCGGCAGCGGCAAAGGCAGTTCGGAACTGCTGCGGCTCAAGCTGCAGAGAGAATTTGAGGGTACCATCGGGAATATTGAGGTGTGCAGTCTGGGACAGCTGGAAAAAGCGGATTTTTCGCAGATCGATTACGTATTCACCACGGTTGCCATCGATCAGATCATCCCGGTGCCCATTGTGGAGATGTCCTGGTTCCTTCGCGAGGAAGAGATGAAGGAGATCCGGCAGCAATTTGAAAAGCATGAGCGGATCAGTTTTCGCCGGTATTTTTCTCCGCAGCTGTTTTTCGCCGGCATCCGTGCGCGGACAAAGGCGGAGGTGCTGGAATTCCTCTGCGGGCGCGTTGTGGCGGACGGTCTCTGCCAGCCGGAGCTTTTGGAACTGGTGATGGCCAGGGAGGCTCTGGGAAGGACCACCTATGGCAATGCCATAGCCATGCCGCACCCCGTCCGCAGTGTCAGCCAGGAGACATTTATTGCGGTGGGCGTGCTGGACAGACCGGTGGACTGGGATGGAACGCAGGTCAGACTGGTGTTTCTCATCTCGGTATCCATCACGAAGAATCGAAGCCTGGACGATTTCTATAAGGGAATAACGCGGCTTTTCACCAGCCGTCAGATGATCGACCGGCTGACGGAGAGTCCGTCCTTTGAAACCCTGGAGGAAATCATTAAAACATTGGAAGAGTAAAAATGGGAGGAATTCGATATGGATTTGGATAAGGCATTTGAGATGATCCTTCATGCCGGCAATTCGGAATCTGCTTCTTTGCTGGGAATGGAAGCCGCACGGCAATACGATTTTGAAGAGGCGGAGAAAAACTGCCGGACGGCGAAGGAGGAACTGCTGGCGGCGCATCAGATTCAGACGGAACTGATTCAGGCGGAGGCCGGAGGAGAGAAATGTGAGATGGGAATTCTGATGGTGCATGCCCAGGATCATTTTACGATGGCAAGCATTTTGAAAGAGGTATCGCAGGAGTTTCTGCATCTGTATCGTGAGATCAACGATTTGAAGGAGGCTGTAAAAAAATGAGGATTATGCTGGCGTGTCATGCAGGGATTTCCACGAGTCTGATTGTGGAAAAGATGAAGGAGGCCGCTGCGGCGGAAGGGAAGGATTACACGATCTGGGCGGTGGAACAGGACCGTGTGGAGCAGGAACTGGGCAATTTTGATATCCTGATGCTGGGGCCGCAGGTTCGTCATATTCAGAGAAAAATCCAGAGGATCGTGGGGGATGATGTTCCGGTGGTCGTGATCAATGCCATGGCTTATGGCAGGGGCGACGGAGCGGCCGTAGTGAAACAGGCGGAAGAAGTATTAGGAGGAAAATGAGTATGAGCAAGATGGATAAGATCAGCGATAAGCTGTTGGATTTGGCGGAGAAGGTGGATGACAACAAATACCTGGGCGCGATCAAGAATTCGTTTACAACCTTTCTGCCCTTCGTGGTGATTGGTTCTTTCGCTAATTTGTTTACGAACCTGATCTGCTCGACGGAGACGGGGCTGGCAAGGTTTATTCCGGCGCTGGCCAATCTCTCCGGCGGCTTCAACGCAATCAATTATGGTACCATAGGCTTGATTTCCATTTATGTATGCTTTTTCATCGGCATGCAGATGGCTAAGAGAAACAAGACGCCGGAGATTGTCACCGGGGCTCTGTGCGTAGCTTCTTTTATCAGCGTTGTGCCTACGACGGTCAGCGTGACGTTTGAGGAGGTAACGCAGACGGGAGCGGGACTAGCCAACACCGTCACCGGCGCCCAGGGGCTTTTCATCGCCATGATTCTGTCCCTGCTTGTCTCGGAACTGTTTTCCGCTCTGAATAAGATCGAAAAGATTAAAATCAAGATGCCCAAGGAAGTACCCTCCGGCATTGCCACCGGCTTTAATATTCTGATTCCGGCTTTTATCGCCGTTGTCATTGTGGCTGTATGCGGTTCTATTTTCCACACGGCAACCGGTTTCTATCTGAATGAATTTATCTATGAGGTAGTGCAGACTCCTCTGGAGAAGATCTTCCAGACGCCGGGCGGCATCATCATTCTGATCATCATCATGCAGCTGTTCTGGTTTTTGGGAATACACGGCGGCCTGGTGCTCTTCCCGATCCGTCAGCCTCTGGTTATCGCGGCCCTGGCTACGAATATGGCTCTGGCGGAGCAGGGGCTGGCTCCTACCGAGGCCATCACGGACACCTTCTGGATTGCCTATACCGTATTTGGAGGCGGCGGCTGCGCCTTTGCCCTTCTTTTGGATATGCTGATTTTCGGAAAGAGAAAAGAGTCCCGAGAAATCAGTAAGGTAGCCCTGATTCCCGGTATCTTCGGCATCAGCGAGCCGATGGTCTTTGGTATTCCGATCGTGCTTAACCCCACCTGGTTTATTCCTTTTGTACTGGGTTCGGCCCTGTCTACCGGAATTGCCCTGGGCGCAGTTTCCCTGGGAATTATCGCTCCTTCCATCGTCAGCGTACCGGTGGGACTTCCGCCGATTATCACAGCCTTCCTGGGCTTTGGCTTCTGGGGCGTGGTGGTGCAGCTGGTAGCTTTGGCAGCCTGCATGCTTCTCTATCTTCCCTTCGTGATGCTTGACAACCGTATGGCGGCTAAAGTGAAAAAGGAGGATTGAGGCGTGAGACATTTGAGTTTCCCGAAAGATTTTCTGTGGGGAGGCGGTCTGGCGGATTTCCAGGCCGAGGGCGGCTATGAAGAAAGCGGAAGAGGCCTCACCACCTTGGATTTTGTTACCGACGGCAGCCACACAGAGCCCAGGCGTATCACCTATGTGATGCCCGACGGCACAAAACATGTGCAGCCGGCCAGAGGCAGGGCTCTGCCCGATGGGGCCAGGGGCTATCTGGATGAAAATTATTATTACCCCAGCCTGCATGCAGTGGACTTTGCCTTCCACTACAAAGAAGATATCCGCATGCTGGCGGAGATGGGCAGCTCGGTATTCCGTTTTTCCATCTGCTGGACCAGGATTTTTCCCAGGGGAGATGAGGAGACACCCAATGAGAAGGGGCTTGCCTTCTACGAGAGCATCGTGGATGAGTGCCGCAAATACAAAATAGAGCCCTTAATCACGATCTGCCACGATGAGATACCGGCTTATCTGGCCGACCATTACGGCGGCTGGCTGAACCGCTATACCATTGACTGTTATCTGAAGCTTTGCCGCGCCCTTTTTGAGCGGCTGGGCAGCCGGGTTAAATACTGGATAACCTTCAATGAGATCAATTCCCTCAACGGCTATATATCCCTGGGCTGTACCCGCTACGATGACTACAGCCGCTATGTGGGAGCGCATCACATGTTTATAGCCAGCGCTCTGGCGGTGAAGATGTGCCATGAGATGATTCCCGGCTCTATGGTCGGGGCCATGTATGCCTCCTCGCCCTGCTATCCGCTGACCTGCAAGCCTAAGGATGTATTTAAACAGATGCAGGTGCGCCGGAGAACCTTCTATTTCTCCGATGTGATGATGCGCGGTTATTATCCGGGCTATGCCAAGACGATTTTGGAGGAGGCCGGCGTAACAATCCCCATGGAGGAGGGCGATGAGGAGATCCTGAGAGAGGGAACCCTGGATTTCTATTCGTTCAGCTGCTACCGTTCCACCACCGTGAATGAGAACACGGTATTTCCGATCAAGGGATTGGAGATCATGAGTATGGATACCAACCCTTATCTGGAGACGACGGCCTGGGGCTGGCCCAAAGACCCGATGAGCCTGCGTTATGTCCTCAATGAAGTCTGGGACCGCTATCAGAAGCCCTTATTCATCGCGGAAAACGGCCTGGGTGAAATTGACAAGGCGGATGAAAACGGGTATGTGGAGGACGATTACCGAATCGAATACTTAAAGGAGCATTTTAAGGAGATCCGCAAGGCGATCTGCCTGGACGGGGTGAAGGTCCTGGGCTATACGATGTGGGGCTGCATTGACCTGGTTTCCCTAGGAACCGGTGAGATGAAGAAACGCTATGGCTGGATTTATGTAGATATGGATGACAAAGGAAACGGCAGCAAAAAGCGCACCAAAAAGAAGTCCTGGTATTGGATGAAGGAGTTTCTGGAGTCCGGGGGAGAGATCCTTGCGCAGGACGACGACCCTTTGATCTTATAAGAAATTTCATATAGGAATAACGACAGCGTCCTGGGGGATGAACCTCCAGGGCGCTGTTTCATTCCGGATTTTTCGTTTGGATTTTCCGCCCGATAAAGTTTACATTCCCCCCGGCGCGCGATATAATGATAGTCGACGAAAAGGGAGGTAAGCTTGCATGGGAACATGGAATTCCAGGGGACTGCGGGGTTCGACGCTGGAGGATCTGATCAATCAGACCAACCAGTGCTACCGGGAGGCCGGGCTGGCGCTGATTCAGAAGATACCGACCCCGATTACCCCCATTGAGATCGATAAGGAAAAAAGGCATATCACGCTGGCTTATTTTGACCAGAAGAGTACGGTGGACTATATCGGGGCCGTGCAGGGGATCCCGGTCTGCTTCGACGCGAAGGAATGCCACGAGGATACCTTTCCCCTGCAGAATGTTCACGAGCACCAGGTGTCCTTTATGGCGGATTTTGAGAAGCAGGGAGGAATTTCCTTTCTGCTGATCTATTATACCGGAAGGGACGAGATGTATTATATACCCTTCGCCCACCTGCTGCGGTTCTGGAGGCGGAAAGAGGAAGGGGGCCGAAAATCCTTCCGCTTTGAGGAGATCGACACTGGCTACCGGCTTGGCGGAAAAGGCGGGGCCCTCGTCCACTATCTGGAAGGAATTCAGCGGGATCTGGACGAGAGAGAAAAAAGAAAGGAAGAAAGCTGAAGGCTTGCAATGAAGCCGCCGTTATTATAAGATAGAAGGGAAGAGAAAGCGCACAAGAGAAGAGAAAGCGCACAAGGGAAGAGAAAGCGCACAGGAGAAGGGAAAGTGCGCAAGAGAAGAAAAAGCATGCAGGAGAAAGGCGGGAGAATGCAAAAGAATGGATAAGATAAAAAAGCTGGATGAAATGTATGGGAGATATCTGGATATCAGCGGCATTACAAATAAAAGATTGGATATTGCGTACGGTCATGCCTCGGAACGGAATAAATTGGATATTTATTATCCGGAGGACTATGATCCGGACAAAAGGTATCCGGCAATCCTTTTCTTCCACGGCGGTGCTTTCATAAAGGGGGATAAACAGCGCTATCAGCTGCTGGGCGCTTTGCAGGGCATATATCGCGGCTACGCGGTTGTCAGCGCAAATTATCGATTTATTACGACAGACCCTTTTCCTTCCTGCGTGGAGGATGCATACGGAGTGTCCCGCTTCTTAAAGGAGAGGGGAGGCCTGTATCATCTTGATACGGATCAAATGGCAGTCTGGGGGGAATCGGCGGGAGCCGTTTTGGCCCTGGCAGTTGGCTTTTCCCAGGAAGACAGCGCAGCGGATGCAAAAATCCGTTTTAAAGCGGTTGTTGACTGGTATGGCTCGGATCCGCGCAGAAGAGGCATTGGAATGGAGATCCATCCGGATAGTCCCGCCTTATTGATTCAGCATGGAACCCTGGATGAATTCGTTCCGCTGACGGATTCCTTGCAAATCAAAGAAGAGTATGAAAAGCAAGGAAATCCGCAAAAAGTAGAGATGGACGTTTTGGATGGGTTTCATCATGGCGTGGGCGAATTTTGCACCGACCAGAATATTGACCGGATTTTTGGATTCCTGGATAAACATGTTAAAAACAAGAGATAAAGGAGGGCATGATGGGTTACAAGTCAGACATTGAAATCGCACAGGAAACGGTGATGGAGCCGATCAGCCAGGTGGCTGCCGAGGCGGGGATTGACGAGGAATATCTGGAGCATTACGGCCGCTATAAGGCAAAGATCGATTACCGCCTGTTAAAGGAGAGCAAGGCGCAGGACGGCAAGCTGATCTTAGTGACGGCGATCACCCCGACGCCGGCGGGCGAGGGCAAGACGACGACCACCGTGGGCCTGGCCGACGGGATGCGCCGAATCGGCAAAAAGGTGATGGTGGCGCTGCGGGAGCCGTCCTTAGGCCCGGTATTTGGCATCAAGGGCGGGGCTGCCGGCGGCGGATACGCCCAGGTGGTTCCGATGGAGGATATCAACCTGCATTTCACCGGCGATATGCACGCCATTGGGGCGGCCAATAACCTGCTGGCAGCTATGCTGGACAATCATATTTATCAGGGCAATCGCCTGAACATCGATCCCCGGCGGATTACCTGGAAACGCTGCGTGGATATGAACGACCGCCAGCTGCGCTTCATCGCCGATGGCCTGGGCGGCAGGGTCAACGGCGTGCCCCGGGAGGACGGCTACGATATTACGGTGGCCTCGGAGGTGATGGCGGTGCTCTGTCTGGCCTCGGATATCACCGACTTAAAGGAGAGACTGTCCCGGATCATCGTGGGTTACACCTATGACGACGAGCCGGTGACGGCAGGAGATCTGAAAGCGGCGGGAGCCATGGCGGCCCTTTTAAAGGACGCGTTAAAGCCCAACCTGGTGCAGACCCTGGAGCACACCCCGGCCATCGTTCATGGCGGCCCCTTCGCCAATATCGCCCACGGCTGCAATTCGGTGATGGCGACGAAGATGGCCCTAAAGCTGGGGGACTATGTGGTGACGGAGGCCGGGTTTGGCGCCGACCTGGGAGCGGAGAAATTCCTGGATATCAAATGCCGGATGGCCGGACTCACCCCCGCCGCCGTCGTGGTGGTGGCTACCGTCCGAGCCCTGAAGCTTCACGGCGGGGCGCCGAAGACGGAGCTGACCGCAGAGAACCTGGAGGCCCTGGAGAAGGGACTGCCGAATTTGCTGCAGCACGTTTCCAACATCCGCGACGTCTACCATCTGCCCTGCGTGGTGGCCATCAACGCCTTCCCCACCGATACGGAGGCCGAGCTTCGGCTGGTGGAGGAAAAATGCCGTGAGCTGGGCGTGAACGTGGCCCTGTCCGAGGTCTGGGCCAAAGGCGGAGAGGGCGGCAGGCAGCTGGCCGAAGAGGTGGTCCGCCTGTGCGAAGAGCCCTCCGCTTTTACCTACAGTTATGACCTGGATCTTTCCATCGAGGAAAAGCTTGCGGCCATCACAAAGAAGATTTATCATGGCGACGGCGTTGTCCTGACGCCTGCGGCGAAGAAGCAGGCGGCGAAGCTTGCTTCCCTGGGGTTTGACCGCCTGCCGATCTGCGTGGCGAAGACCCAGTACAGCTTTTCCGACAATGCCTCCCTGCTGGGTGCGCCAAAGGGCTTTACCGTTACCGTGCGCAATCTGAAGGTTTCCGCCGGGGCGGGCTTTATCGTGGCCCTGACCGGAGACATTATGACGATGCCGGGCCTGCCCAAGGTTCCGGCGGCGGAGAAGATCGACGTGGACGAGGACGGGCGGATCAGCGGCCTGTTCTGATAAACGGGAGGAATTCGTATGGACCAGAACGAAGAGAGAAATTTTTCCAAGCTTTCCTGCGAGGAATTCTGCCGCCTCCTGGCAAGCCGCGAGCCGGTGCCGGGAGGAGGCGGGGCCAGCGCCCTCGCCGGGGCCCTGGCGGCGGCCCTGGGCAATATGGTCGGAAACCTGACGGTCGGCAAGAAGAAATACGCCGCGGTGGAGGAGGAAATCCTTCGCTGCAACGAACAGGCGGAAAAGCTTCGGGAGCGTTTCCTTCGCTTAATCGAGGCCGACGCCGTCTGCTTTGCCCCGCTGGCGGCGGCCTACCGCCTGCCGTCCGGCACGGAGGAAGAAAAGAAGGCAAAGGAGGCGGTGCTGCAGGAGGCTCTGTTTACCGCCTGCAGCGTGCCGGAGGAAATCATGGTCTGCTGCCTGGAGGCCCTGCAGCTGATCGAAATCTATGAGGAGAAGGGTTCGGTCATGGCGTTAAGCGACGCGGCGGCGGCGGCCCTCCTTGCCGGCAGCGCCCTGCAGGCGGCCTCCTTGAATATCCGGATCAATGTCAAATCCCTGGCGGACCGGCAGAAGGCAGAGGAGATTGCCGGGCGGATGGAGGAACGAATTGAGACAGGCACGGCTCTGGCGGAGGAGATTTACCGGCGGGCCGTGCGCAGGCTGGGCTGAAGGGAGGAAGAAGATGGCTGAAATATGGAAAGGCGGCCCTGTGGCTGCTGCCCTCAATGAGGAGACGGCTGCCCGCGTCCGGGCATTCCAGGAGCAGGGAATCCGCCCTGCCCTGGCGATCATTCGCGTGGGAGAAAAGCCCGATGATATTTCCTATGAAAACGGAGCCTGCCGCCGGGCGGAGGCCCTGGGAATCACGGTCTTTCGTTTTACCCTCCCTGCGAACGCCTCCCAGAGGGAGGTGGAGGAGACCATCGATCATGCCGCGGAGGATCCGGCGATCCATGGAATTCTTTTTCTGCGCCCCCTTCCGCGGCATATGGACGAAGAGCGGCTTGTGAGGCGGATTCCGCCGCAGAAGGATGTGGACGGGGTGACGGATCTATCCCTGGCCGGCGTTTTTGCCGGCAAGGAGCTGGGCTTTGCCCCCTGCACGGCCCAGGCCTGCATGGAGGTGCTGCGCCATTACGGCGTGGACTGCCGGGGCAAGAGGGTGGTGGTCGTTGGCCGCAGCCTGGTGGTGGGCCGGCCGGCAGCCATGCTTTTGCTGGCGCAGAATGCCACGGTGACCATCTGCCATACCAGGACGGAGAACCTGGTGGACCGGGTGCGGGAGGCGGATATCGTCATTGCGGCGGCCGGGCAGCGCCAAATGTTTGGCCGGGAGTATTTTCGCTCCGGCCAGATTGTCCTCGATGTGGGAATCCACTTTGACGAGAATGGGAAGATGTGCGGCGACGTGCGGACGGCGGAGGCGGAGGAAGCCCAGGCTGTGACCCCTGTGCCGGGCGGCGTCGGTTCCGTGACGACGGCCGTTTTGATGAGCCATGTGACAATTGCTGCCGGACGGCAGACCAAAAACAGAAAGACAGAATGAGGGAATTTATGCCGGCAGACATGAAGCACACGATTGTGGAAACGTATATGGAGATGGTCCGCAAGGGAAATGTGGACAAGATCACGGTGAAGGCTTTGATTGAGGAATGCCACATTTCCCGCCAGACCTTCTATTATCATTTCCGGGACATAATGGACGTATTGGAATGGTCCTTCCGCATGGTAGTGGAGAGGCTGGTGCAGAGGACGCTGAAGGCCGAGGGGGCGGAGGAGGCCATCCGGATTTTTGTCTCTTCCACGGTGGAAAATCATCAAATGATTGAGAAATTGATGAATTCCCAGCGGCGAAGGGAGATAGAACAGCTGATGACCGACGCGGTGGAGACCTATCTGCGGGAGCTGGCCCGCTACAAGAACCCGGACCTTACGGTGAATGTCAGTAACATGGAGGTAACCCTGCACTTTATCTCCTGCGGTATCATCGGCGTCCTGCTTAAATACGGCGGAATGCCCCAGGTGGATACGGAGAAGTTAAGCAAACAGCTCTTCCAGATCCTGGCGCGGGAAATTCCAGAGAGGGAAAATGAGAAGTAATTTCATAAAACCTTAAGCTGCTCGGTATATTGCCGGGCAGTTTTTTTGATTTTTACACATTGGCTTTTTTGTAAGTACAGAATGATAGAATTGAAAATGGACTTTTTCTCCGGGTTTCCGCTATAATAAGAAAGCGGGGTGAGGAAAGCCCCGGAAAGGAGCAGACGGCATAATGAAGCTGAATGAAGATATTTTTGCGGTCAAGCTGATTGAACTGGAACAGCAGTATGCAAAACTGCTGGCCCATCTTCGCGCCTGTTCCAGCAGCGATAAAGAGACGGTGCGCCGGGAAATCGAACGGATAGCCGGCGAACATCGGGAGGCAGAGCTTTTGCTTAGGCAGAGGGTGGAATCCAGCCGTTCCCCGGCCGTATCGAAGCTGGCCAAGATTCAGCTGACCTGCACCCAGGAGATGGAACGGCTGACGCAGGGACAGATGGCGAAGGATATGCACTCGGAGATGAACCGGGATGGGGAGGACGAGGCGGAGGCAAACCTGCTTTACGCCGAGTACGCCGTGGATTTTGCCACCGAAGCCGCACGCCACGCATTGATGGCGTCGCTGATTGCCCTGTATAAACAGATGGAGCTGGAAGAGAAACTGGCGGAAAACGGGGAGAAGAATCCGCAGACAAAAAGCGGAATGCCAAAAGGAGGAGATAAATAGCATGCAGGAAGTAAAAAAGCCTAAAAAACCATTGATTTATTACTATACGATCGTCCTGATCATCCTGATTCTGTTTAATTTTCTGCTGATGCCATGGATGTCGCAGCAGAGGATTGTGGAGACGGATTACGGGACCTTTATGACGATGATCGATGAAAAGAACATCGGCATGGTGCAGTATAACGAGGAGGAGAACTCGATTCTTTTTACCGATAAGGATAATACGACGGTCTATCAGACCGGCATTATCCCGGATCCGGACATTGCGGACCGTCTGCATGAGGCAGGAGCGGAGTTCTCCGGTCAGATCATTGAGCAGGCATCGCCGATCCTGACCTTCCTGCTCACCTGGATTCTGCCGATCCTGATCTTTGTGGGCCTGGGAGAACTGATGAGCCGGAAGCTGATGAACAACGCAGGCGGCCCCAATGCGATGAGCTTTGGCAAGAGCAACGCCAAGATCTACGTCAAGTCGTCGGAGGGAATCAAATTCTCCGATGTGGCGGGAGAGGATGAGGCCAAGGAAAACCTGTCGGAGATTGTGGAATATCTGCACAACCCGCAGAAGTATAAGGAAATCGGCGCTTCGATGCCCAAGGGCATCCTGCTTGTAGGCCCTCCGGGCACCGGCAAAACCATGCTGGCCAAGGCTGTGGCCGGCGAGGCCAATGTGCCCTTCTTCTCGATGTCCGGTTCGGAATTCGTGGAGATGTTCGTCGGCATGGGCGCGTCCAAGGTACGCGACCTGTTCAAGCAGGCTAAGGAGAAGGCCCCCTGCATCGTCTTTATCGATGAGATCGACGCCATCGGCCAGAAGAGGGACGGTCGTATTGGCGGCAACGACGAGAGAGAGCAGACCTTGAACCAGCTGCTTACCGAAATGGATGGATTTGAGGAAAACACAGGCGTGATTATTCTGGCCGCCACCAACCGGCCGGAATCCCTGGATCCCGCTCTGACCCGTCCCGGCCGTTTCGACCGCCGGGTGCCGGTGGAGCTGCCGGATCTGCAGGGCCGCGAGGCAATCCTGCGGGTTCATGCCAAAAAGATCAAGCTGGGCGAGAACGTGGATTTTGAAAAGATCGCCCGTATGGCCTCCGGCGCTTCCGGCGCGGAGCTGGCCAATATCATCAACGAAGCCGCTCTGCGGGCTGTGCGCGACGGACGTAAGGTGGTTACGCAGGCGGATCTGGAAGAAAGCATCGAGGTGGTTATCGCCGGATACCAGAAGAAGAACGCCATCCTGACGGATCAGGAAAAGAAAATTGTGTCCTATCATGAGATCGGGCACGCGCTGGTCGCCGCGAAGCAGA
>CALWRE010000012.1 GCA_944383835.1 uncultured Lachnospiraceae bacterium
AGGCGGGCTTTGCCGTTTATCATCTCGATGGCTCCCTCGTGGCAGGCCGCAGCGCAGGCGCCGCAGCCGTTGCATTTTTCTTCGTCGATTTTTATGATTTTGCGGATCATGGAAATTCCTCCTGATGGATGTTCATTTGTTTTTGTTTTCTGTTTACAAGGTTATTATAACGTTTGAACAGGGGAAATTCTGTTGTTTTTGCAACAAAAACTCTGCCGTTAATGGAAAAGATTCGGAGGAAAGGAGGGTTTCGGATGGGAGAGTCTATGCGGGGGAGAAGTGTATGCGAATGGAGGCGTGCATGCAGAGGGAAGAATGCGTTTGGGCGGGAGAGTATCTTCCGGTTTTGGAGAAAACAAAGCTGTTTGCCGGGGTGGATAAGGAAGAGATAGCTGTCCTTCTTTCCTGCCTGCAGGCTAGGCGGAAACCATATGCCAAGGGAGAATATGTGCTGCGCCAGGGCGAGCGGATCGGGCAGATTCTGCTTTTGGCAAAAGGGAGTCTGCTGCTCCAGCAGGACGACTACTGGGGAAACCGAAGCATTGTGAACCGAATCGGGGAGGGGGAAATCTTTGCCGAGGCCTATGCGGTTTCCGGCGGGGAATTGCTGCCCCACGATGTGATCGCGGTGGAGGAGAGCATGGTTTTATTTTTGGATGCGGGTAGGATTTTTGCCGTCTGCTCGCTGGCCTGCCGGTATCACAGGCGGGTGCTGGAGAATCTCTTCTTTGCCATATCGGAGAAAAACAGGGGGCTGGTGCAGAAACTGGGTTATCTGTCGAGACGCTCCATACGGGAAGAGCTTCTCGCCTATCTGTCCCAGGAGGCGGGAAGGGCAGGGTGTCCGTCTTTTTCCATTCCCTTTAACCGGCAGGAGCTGGCGGATTATCTGGCGGCGGATCGCAGCGCCATGTCCAGGGAGTTAGGCCGGATGCGGGACGAGGGGCTGATCCGGTTTGAGAGAAACCGGTTTACCCTGCTGTAGCCGGGCGGCTTTTGCAGTCCATTGGTGACTATTTATTGGTGACTATGTCACATAAAGACCGTGCTGACGGCATAATGGCAGGAAACGGCCTTGACGCAGACGCGGAATTCCTGTAGAATGGAATTGAAACAAAAACAATAATCATTACTGATTTTGAAAGGTTAAAGAGGTGATTCTATGTTAAAGGGAAAAACAGCAGTGGTAACCGGCGGCACCAGAGGAATCGGCCTGGCGATTGTGAAGAAATTCCTGGATAATGGGGCGAAGGTAGCGCTGTGCGGCTCCCGCCAGGAGACAGTGGACAAGGCCCTGGAAGAATTAAAGAAAGACTATCCGGAAGACTCCCTGATGGGAATCTGGCCCGACCTGGCGGATGCCGAGGCGGTGGCAGCGGCTTTTACCCAGGTGCGGGAGCGTTTTGGCAGCCTGGATATCCTGGCCAACAATGCCGGCGTTTCCTCCAGCACCAGCCTTTATGATTACCAGCCGGGTGAATTTGAAAAGATCATCCGCCTGAATGTGGACGCCGTCTTTGTCTGCGCCCAGGCGGCGGCCCGGATTATGAAGGAGCAGGGTGGCGGCGTGATTATCAATACCAGCTCCATGGTTAGCCTGTACGGCCAGTCTGCCGGCTGCGGCTACCCTGCGTCCAAGTTTGCGGTCAACGGGCTGACCAAATCCCTAGCCAGGGAATTGGGGAAGGATCACATTCGGGTGAATGCGGTGGCGCCGGGAATCATTCGCACCGATATGGTGGCGGCCCTGCCCGACGAGATGATTAAGCCTCTGATGGCCGCCGTCCCGCTGGGACGGGTGGGAGAGCCGGAGGACATCGCCAATGCCTACCTCTTCCTGGCAAGCGATCTGGCCAGCTACGTGACCGGGGAGATTTTGTCCGTGGATGGGGCGATGATGGTCTGACCTCGTGAAAACCGCCGACAGAGGATGAATATTTATACAATAATTTATGAATATTTATGCTTGCACTTTTCTCTTCTCTGTGCTATAGTATAAACCAGTCAGCGGGGAGGAAAATCCCTCCCCGGATAAATTTGAAAAGGAAAAGCCGGCGGATGCCGAAGAAGACAAAAGAGGCGAGACGGAAGAGGCAAGGCCGGCGGGAGGAGAGAAAGATGAAAAAATTCATAGCTTTATGCATGGCAATGCTGCTGGCCGTATCGATGATCGGCTGCAGCGGGAACGGCGAGACGACGGAACAGACCCAGGCGGTGAAGGTTGTTCCCATTGACCTGACGCAGGAGGAATATGCTTTCGGCGTGGATAAAACCCAGCCGGAGCTTTTAGAGCAGGTGAACGCCTTTATTGCCAAGATCCAGGAGGATGGCACCCTGGATGAGATCTTCAATAAATACTTCGGCGACGGCGAGCCTACCCCTGTGGTATCCGCAGAGCTTGACACATCCAAGGATCAGCTGATCGTTGCGACGAATGCCGCGTTTGAGCCTTTTGAGTACATGGACGGCGACAACTATCTGGGCATCGATATGGAGATTGCGGCTCTGCTGGCGGAAGAGCTGGGCCAGGAGCTGGTCATCCAGAATATGGAGTTTGACGCGGTATGCCTGTCCGTGGGACAGCAGAGATGCGATATTGCCATGGCTGGCCTGACGGTCAACGCGGAGAGAGAAGAGTATGTGACCTTCTCCGACACCTATTATCAGGCGTCCCAGAGACTGATCACCACCGGGGATGACACTACCTTTGACGCCTGCACCGACGCTGCCTCCGTGGAGGAGATTCTGGCAGGGCTCAGTTCCTCCGATAAGGTCGGCGTGCAGAGAGGCACCACCGGTCAGTATTATGTGGAGGGCGACGAGGATTGGGGCTTCCCTGGACTTCCTGCCGAGTGCGTACCCTATTCCAACGGCTCCCTGGCGGTTCAGGATCTGATCAACGGCAACCTCACCTACGTGATCATTGACGCGGCTCCGGCTGGCTGCATCACCGAAGCGCTCAACGAGGTGCAGTGAATGGCCGCATCATCACGGTGAGAACAGCAGACGGGATAGCAGATGAAGTATCAGACAGACAAGAAAGCGGGCAGAAAAAGGCTGCCCGCTTTTTAGCAGGTTAAGTCAGGTGGTAATATGGGAGATTTCGGACGAAAAATAGAGCGTTTTCTGGAAGTTTTTATCGAGAAAAACGGTTATGTCAGGGTGCTGAACGGTTTGCAGAACACCCTGCTCATTGCGGTGACCGGCCTGCTGATCGGCATTGTGATCGGCACGCTGATCGCCACGGTGCGGGTGGTGCCCAAGTATAAAAGGCTGCCCCGCGTTTTAAATGGATTCTGCAGCTTTTACGTGGGGCTGTTTCGCGGGACGCCCATGGTGGTGCAGCTGCTGGTCTTTTATTATGTGATGCTGCCCATTCTGGATATCAATATGACCGGTGTGCAGGTTTCGATGATGGTCTTCGGCTTAAACAGCGGGGCCTATATCTCGGAGATCATGCGAAGCGGCATCCAGTCGGTGGATCCGGGCCAGCTGGAGGCGGGGAGGGCCGTGGGCCTCAGCTTTCACACCAGCATGATGAAAATCGTGATTCCCCAGGCGGTGAAAAACATTCTGCCTACTCTGGGCAATGAATTTATCTCGCTGATTAAGGAGACCTCGGTGGTGAGCTTCGTGGGGGCGGCCGACCTGTATGTGGCCTTCAGCTATATCGGCAGCAACAGCTATGAGTTTATGGTGCCTTACCTGGTGATGGCCCTGATCTATATCGTGCTGGTGATGCTCATTTCTCTGATGATAAGGTTGATGGAAAGGAGCCTGAAGAAGAGTGATAGACGTAATTGATCTGAAAAAAAGCTTTGGCGACGTGGAGGTCTTAAAGGGGATCAATGTGACCATCCATAAGGGAGACATCGTCGTGGTCATCGGCCCTTCCGGCTCCGGCAAGAGCACGTTCCTGCGCTGCTTAAACTGTATGGAAGATCCCACCAGCGGCAGTGTGATCTTTAACGGGGTGGATATCGCCGATATGAGCGTGGATATCAACATTCACCGCCGCCATATGGGAATGGTGTTCCAGCATTTCAACCTGTTCAACAATAAGACGGTGATCGAGAATATCATGCTGGCTCCGGTCTATACCCGCTGCCAGGAACTAAGTAAGGCCCGCCGCAAAAACGCCTGGCTGGGGGTGAAAAACCGCTTTGCCTCGGCGGATAAGAAGGAAGAGCCGGTTCCGATTACCACTACCAAGGCCAAAATAAAAGAGGAGGCGAGGGAGGACGCCCTGCGTCTCTTAAAGCGGATCGGCCTGGAGGACAAGGCCGACGCCTATCCCTCTACCCTGTCCGGCGGACAGAAGCAGAGGGTGGCGATTGTCCGCTCCCTGGCGATGAATCCCGATGTGATCCTTTTCGACGAGCCCACCAGTGCTCTGGATCCGGAGATGGTCGGCGAGGTGCTGGATCTGATGAAGGCCCTGGCGGACGACGGAATGACGATGGTGATCGTCACCCACGAGATGGGCTTTGCCAGGGAGGTGGCGACCAGGGTTCTCTTTATGGATGAAGGCGTCATCAAGGAGAGCGCCCCGCCGGAGGAGTTCTTTGCCCATCCGAAGAATCCCAGGCTCCAGGAGTTTTTATCGAAGGTGCTGTAAACAACACGAAACGGGCCCGCCGCGCTTTGCGCCGGCGAGCCCGTCTTTTAAAAAGGGGAGGATAAGTATTTTCCTCTTTTGTATCTGGTCATAGTGTTGCCGTTTTGGAACATTTTATACATGCAGCAGCCAATCGACGATATCGTAAATTTCAATTCCCTCATAGCTGTATTTCGGGTGCCGCGTCCGGGCAATGATCTTTTTCGGATAAGCGTCCCGAATCTGCAAAAGCGGCTGGCATTCCCTTTCCAGAGTCTGCGGGTCTGAAATGTTGTCGCTGACCTGAATATAAATTTTTTCGTCCCCTTTCTGGGCTATAAAATCGATTTCCTTTTGATACAGCTTTCCGACATACACATCGTATTCCCGGCGAAGCAGTTCAATACAGACGATATTCTCATATACTCTGCCGTAATCCATATTCCTGCTGCCGAGAACGGCACACCGGATGCCTGTATCGCACAGATAAAATTTCTCGGAGCTCTCCAGATATTTCTTCCCGCGGATATCATAGCGCTTGATATCGTAAAAGACAAAGGCATTGCACAGATAGCTGATATAGCGTCCAACCGTTACGTGGTTCGTTATGGTCTTGTTTGCTGTCAGAAGCTGACTGACCTTATTGGGGGAAGTCAGATTGCTGATATTGTCCATCAGGAACTCACTCAGCCGCTGCAAAACCAAAGTGTCCGGCAGAGAATACTTCTGCACAAGATCTCTTGTGACGATGGTTTCGTAAACCTCTTTAATATAGCGGATCCTGTCTGCCTCTGTTTTATAGACATAAGAGCCAGCTAGGCCTCCTCTTATGGAGTATTCTTCAAACAGCTTTTCTTTGTCGTCCGTTTCGTCGTAATACTGGCAGTATTCCCGGAAACTGAAAGGGAATACGTGAATTCCGATATAACGTCCGGTAAACAGGGTCGCCAGATCGGCGCTCAGCAAAAAAGCGTTGGAACCCGTAATATAAATATCATATTTTCTTTTCGAGTAAAGACTGTTGATCGCCAATTCAAAATTGGGGCACATCTGGACTTCGTCTACAAAAAGATAATTTGTTTTTCCCGCCTGATACTGTTCTTCTATATATGCATGAAGCGCATGATATTCTTTCAGGGCCTCATAGGCTATATCCATAAAGTCGATAAAAATGATGTGGATGTTTTCAAAATGACTTTTCAGATATTCCATATACGCCCGCATCAATTCGGATTTTCCCGACCGGCGAATACCGGTGATAATCTTAATATCCGGCGTTTGATTTAAGGCAAGGATCCGATTCAGATACTCTGTTCTCGTGATTGTTTTCATACGCCCTCCGCTTTCAAAAAATGAATTTTTTTAATTTTTTGAAACTCATTCCTGGAGTCTATTATACTACCATAAGATAGTATACACAAGCAGGCGGTTTCAAAACTGAAAAATTTTTAATTTTTTGAAAGCGGTCCGATGCTTTGTGCATTTCGCGGCAATGCAGATCAGGAAAGCTTCGGCAGTTCCATGAGGATTTCCTCTCCGTCACGGCAGCCTGTCTCCACAAAGCCCAGCTTCTCATATAAGCTTTTTGCGGCATTGTTTCCTTCCATATAGCAAAGAATGACTTTGTCATACCTTCCATCCCGTTTCATCTCGTTCAGCGCCAGCTTTGCGGCGGCCATGCCATAGCCGTGTCCCTGATAGCGTTCATCAATGAAAAATTGGCTGAAATCATAGGCATTCCTGTTTGGGCAATCATAGTATAAGCCCATACCGATCGGTGTTTCCTCATTATAAACGATAAAGGCGCGGCTGCGGCAGCGGCGGTAGGCATAGGCTCTTGCCAGTATGACGGCCGGATTTGCGACATATTCTTTCTGCGCTTCGGAAACGTGCAGCGGATATCTCCAATTTGTCTCATTCACATCTTCAAGCCGGATCATAGCATTGTTCCTCCGCTGATGGCATAGATCACCAGGCTTGCCGCTCCGCACAGGCACATGACCAGGATGGGATTGAGCTTGAAGCGGCGCAGGGCGAAGAAGGCGGCGATAAAGAGGACGGCCCCGACCCACTGGATCTGGGAAAAAATCGAGGAAAGGGATATCGCGTCCCCGCCCAGGACGACGGTCTGGAGCATCGAGAGGCCGGCGGCGGTGATCAGGGCCACGACGGCGGGGCGCAGGCACCCCAGGACGCTGCTCACCGTTTCCGCTCCCTGATACCTGCGGTAGATATAAGCAAGGAGGGTCACCAGGATGCAGGCTGGAAAGATGGCGCCGAAGGTGGCGACCACGGCCCCCGGTATGCCGGCGATGCGGATGCCGACGAAGGTGGCGGAGTTGATGGTGATGGGGCCGGGGGTCATCTCGGCGATGGTCACCAGGTCGGTGAATTCACTCATCGTAAGCCAGCTGTGCGTTTCCACTACCTGGTTCTGGATCAGCGGGATGGCGGCGTAGCCTCCGCCGACGCTGAACAGTCCTACCTGTATAAAACTGAGAAAAAGCTGCAGATAGATCATGCTTTCGCCCTCCTTTGCCGATGGATCAGCCACAGCCGCAGAATGCCGATCACGGCCGCGGCCAGGATAATGCAGATGACGTTGACGCCCAGGAAGAAATCACAGACGAAGGCTGCGATCATGATAGTCAGGGAATAGGCGCTCTTTTCCCGGATGACATTGCCGCCCAGGCCGCAGGCCACATCCAGGATGACGGCGGCCACGCCGGCCTGCATGCCCTTCAGTACGACGGCTACCCAAACATTGCTGGCGAAGGCCGCATAGAAGAAGGAGATGACCGACAGGATGATCATCGGAGGCAGGATGGTTCCCAGCACGGCCACCGCCATGCCCGCAAGGCCGCAGACCTTGCAGCCTACCAGGATGGCTGCGTTGACGGCGATGGCTCCGGGGCAGGATTGGGCCAGGGCTGTGAAATCCAGCATTTCCTTTTCGTCGATCCAGTGCAGCTCATCCACGAACTTCCGCTTCATAAAGGTGACGATGACGAAGCCGCCGCCGAAGGTAAAGCTGCTGATGTAAAAGGTGGTAAAAAACAGGACGCGCAGGAGACGTCCGCGGGATGCGCCGCCCTGCCGGACGGACGGCTGCGTAGTTGCTTCTTCCATATCTTAGGATCCTCCCTTTTAGACTCTTCCGGATGTTTCAACAGATTCTTTCGTTTTTCTGTCCTGCTCTACTATAGCACTTGAAAGCCCATAAGAAAAATATTATAATTTTATAGAGTTATTAGGCAAAAGGCTAAGATCATGACAAAAGGCTAAGATCATGGTAAAAGGCTAAGGCTACGGCAAACAGCTAAGGCCATAGCAAAGGGCCTGTGCGTTTGGAAGAGCCATAAGGGGGAAAGTGGAATGACGATCCGGCATTTTCGGATTTTTGCGGCGGTGGCATCCTGTGAAAGCATCACGAAGGCGGCGGAGACGCTCTATGTCAGCCAGCCGACGGTCAGCGTGGCCATCCGGGAGATGGAAGAGTATTATGGGACGAAATTTTTCGAGAGGATCAGCCAGAGGCTGCGGATCACGGAGGAGGGGCGGATCATGCTCGCCCATGTCCTCCATCTGCTGGAGCAGTACGACGAGATGGAGAAGATGTTCCGCAATCCGGATTCCCGCGGACTTCTGCGGGTGGGAACCAGCGTCAATGTGGGAAACGGCTATATGGCGGGGCTGGTGGCCGCCTTTCAGGAGATGCATCCGGAAATCCAGGTGAAGGTCCGCGTCAGTTCGGCGGAATTTTTGGAAAAGCTCTTGACGGACAATCAGCTGGATCTGGCGGTGGCAAGCGGAGCCTTCCATTCTCCGATGATCCGCCTGGAGCCGCTTTTTTCCGAACCCTATATAGCGGTCTGTGCTCCGGGGCACGAACTGGCGGGAAAGACCGTTCTTTTGCAGGAGTTTATGAAATACCCCCTTTTGTTCCGGGAGGAGAGAAGCGGGGCCTATGAGGTATTTCAGGCGGCGGTGGCGCAGGCCGGCGGCCTGGTGGAGCCAGCCTGGGAGAGCAGTTCCCAGGAGGCCTTGATGGAGGCGGCTCATAGCGGCCTGGGGCTTACGATCCTTCCGCTGCGGCTGGCGCGGGAAGAGGAAAAGAGAGGGCGCCTGTCCTGCGTTGAAATCCGGGATTTTGCCTTCCGCAGTTCGGTGTATCTGGCGGTTCACCGGCATAAGTTTATTTCGCCGGGGATGAAAAAATTTATGGATTTTGCGGTGGAGCGGCTGCGGGAAGAGCTGCGGGAGGAGGAGTAAAACCTGCTTTTCAACGCGCCTGTTTCGGTGTAAAATAAAGGAATACGAATCAAGATACGGCACAGGAGAGACATATGAAGGGCTGGGAAAAAATACCGGAGCAGTTCTGGGGGCTGTTCCATTCGCGCAACCGATATATCTATATGGAGGCGGTCATAGTCATTCGTCAGGAATATCTGTACAATGACTATTTTTTAAGTCGGGATACCTGCATCCAGATTTTGAAGGATCACTTTTCCGGGGAGAAGATTCTGATGCTCCCCGATGACGACGAGGAGGAGACCTCCCTGTATGAGCCGGACAGCACCCGAATCCTGAACCGGCTGGTAAACTTCGCCTGGCTGAAGCGGGTGGACGACCACAGCGGTCTGACGGTCAATATCACGATACCCGACTATGCCGCGGTCTTCATCGATGCGCTGGAGAAGGTGTTAAACCCGGAGCTGGAGGACGCGGACATTTTCATCCAGAATGTTTACGCCAATATCTATTCCTTCTGCCACGACCCGCGGGCCGGCATAGAGCTTCTGCGCACGGCCCAGGTGAATATCCTGCGGCTCAACAAGGCCCTGCAGGATATGCTCCACAATATGGATGATTTTTTCAATCGCCTTCTGCAGACCGAGAGTTACGGGGAGGTGCTGGCGGAGCACCTGGACGGCTATGTGGAGAGCATTGTCAAGGGGAAATATCATCTGCTGAAAACGGACGATAACTTTTATCGCTATAAGACCGATGTGCAGAAGCTTCTGCGGGAGATAGCAGAGGACGACGAACGCCTGGAGGGCCTGAAGCGCAGGCTGGTAAGCCAGGGGAGAAGCAGCGAGGAGGCGGAGGAGGAACTTACGACCCTTCTCGACCGGATCGAGCAGGGCTTTTCCAATATGGAAAAGCGGATCGCCAATATCGACGCGGAGCACAACCGCTATGTCCGCGTCACCGTGAGCCGCCTGTCCTACCTGCTTTCCAGCGACCGCTCGATGAAGGGGCTGGTGGTGGATCTTTTAAACCGTCTGTCCCGGGCCGGCGACGCGGAGCAGGAGGAAATCTTTGCCGATGTGGCGGGCAGCATCCGTCTGGGGACAAGGAGGGTACTGTCAAAGGAGCTTCTCTATCGGCGCAGAGGGCCGAACCGGGTCTTTGAGGAGACCATCGAAGAGCCGGAGCCGGAGGAGGATCTGACGGCGGAGGACGTGCTGCGCTTGAACCGGAGCCGGAAACGCTACAGCCGCCGGCAGGTGGAAAGCTTTATCCTGGATCGGATGGAGGACGGGGTGCTCCATGCAGACAGCCTTGCAATGGACGGGGAGGAGGATTTTGATCTGCTGGTGCTGGCCTGCGATTACGCCAGCCAGAAATCCTGCCCCTTTGCCATCGAGGACCGGGACGCCCCGATGATGGAAAAGGGCGGATACCGCTATCCTCAGCTGGTGTTTCGCCGCAAAAAACAGACGAGAGAAAAAGGAGGACGCAGCCAATGATTCCCTATATGGACGAACTGAAAGAGGAGGAAAGGCGGGAGGTGACCCAGATCATCCGGACGCTCTACGACCAGACCTATGTGCTGGAGCGCCGCTACGACCGCAAGACCGAGCGTTTTCCGATGAACCGGGATTACCGGCTGTGCGAAAGGCATCTGGAGTTTCTGCAGGAGTATTTCCGCATCGGCGGCGTGGAACTCAAGGAAAACCGGCAGCTGGGCATCTTTTATCTGGAGGGAATGGAGACCATCGGCGAAAAGCTGGGGCGGATCGCCACCCTCTATGTGCTGGTCTTAAAGCTTCTGTACGATGAAAAGGTAAGCCAGGCCTCCACCGCGATGCAGGTCTTTACCACCATTGCCGAGATTCACGACAAGATCACCCTTTTCCGCCTGTGGGACCGCAGCAATCCCCGGTATCTGACGCAGATGCGGGAGGCGGTGCGGCTGCTGAAGCGATATCAGATCATCGACACCTTTGAAAACGGGCAGGATCTGGAGGGAGAGAGCCGCGTGGTCATTTACCCGACGATCCATCTGCTGCTGCGGGGCGAGGACATCCGGGCGATTCTGGAAAAATACAGCGGGCAGAAGGAAGAAGCGGAAGAAGAAAATACAGAAGAGGAAAATGTAGAAGAGGATAATACGGAAGAGGAACAGACGGAGGAGGAGCGCAGATGACGACAGATAACGGCTGCCTGATACTGGAGCGCATGTGCCTGAACAACTGGCATTATATCCCGGAGAAGGTGCTGACCTTCAGTCCGGAGATCAACTTTTTCACCGGCCATTCCGGCAGCGGCAAATCCACGATTATCGACGCCCTGCAGCTGGTGCTCTACGCCGATTCCAACGGCAAGAATTTCTTCAACAAGGCGGCCAAGGAGGATTCCGACCGCAGCCTGATCGAATACCTGCGCGGGATGAAGACGGTGCGGGAGAACGACGAGATCGGCTATCTGCGCAACCGCAATTTCTCCAGCACCATCGTCCTGGAATTTTCCCACAGCCCCGGCGGACAATCTTTCTGCGTCGGCGTGGTTTTTGATGTGGACGTGGACGGAGGCGGGGAGATCAGCCGCCTGTTTTTCGTCCATTCCGGCCGTCTGCCGGAGGATCGCTACCGCAGGGACGGGCGGGCGGCGACCATCGCCGAGGTGAGAACCATCATAAAAAGCTTCCCCGAGGACGAGGTCTTTTACTCCAGCACCAACAACCGTTT
>CALWRE010000013.1 GCA_944383835.1 uncultured Lachnospiraceae bacterium
CAGGGATAACCTGCTTGGCCGGGGCCTCTCTCAGGAACGGATCCAGCGCAACCAATACCGCAGTATGCCGGAGACGGAGCGGGGGCGGCGGTTTCTCGCTGCTCTCCTCCGCTCCTGCGGACATGAACTGCTGGGCCTGCCCGGTTTTCGGACCTACTACGATTCCTGGACCCTCACTGGGCCGAATGGTTTTTTAATCCCTGTGCGAGACAAAAATGGCCTGATCCAGGGGCTGAAGATACGGCGGGATGAAGATGACAAGCCCGGCCGAAAATACCGATGGCTCTCCAGCCGCGATATGCCAAACGGAACTAGGAGTTATTCCTGGGTCCATATCACGGGTGATACCAGCCGCAAGCGGGCATTTTTGACCGAGGGGCCGCTGAAAGGCGATGTAGCATCCTATCTTGGGAACGATGCACTGTTCATCTGCATAGGCGGCGTCAATGCAATCAACGGACTGCCTGCGGCAATCCGCGATCTTGGCGTCACCGAAATTGTGGAGGCCATGGACATGGATCAGATGACTCGGCCCGAGGTCCGGAACGCTATCCTCACCATGCGGAGGGCCATCCAAAAGATCCCCGGCATACGGTATTCAAAATACACATGGGACCCAGCCTACAAAGGAGTGGATGACTACCTCCTCAGCCGCGTTGCAACAATGTAAGCACGCAGGCATGCTGGGCCTCCGATCCATTCCATTCAAAGAATTTTACAAACAAAAAGGAGTCTGCTATGAAAAAACAATGGAGCAATTTCCCCGGGCTGCACGGAGAGCGAACCGTTTCATTAAGAAGGCAGGCATATCTGAATAATCAGCGCTTGGCAGTTGAAGTCATTGCACATGTGGACGGCACGGAGGTCCCTTATGCGCTTGTCACCCGGAATTTTTCTGATGAACCCCTCAGCGGTCCCGAATGCAGTTTCTTCGACGACAACAACTATGGGTACATTCTGGAATGGATGATAAGCGAAGAAATTTGCGCGTTGACTGGGCACTTCGTTGCCTCCGGCTACTGTATCTACCCGGAGGTCGCGTTTGATCTCAATGTCCTGCAAGACGGAGAATTCCGCAAAGGCGAGAATCCGGGCAAAGCGGCCTGATCCGGTCGATACGCGCCGCTGACTCCTCAGAACATTTGAAACTGTTAGAACAAGACTGGAGGTATGCTATGGCCGACATATTAAAGATGAATGACTTTGTTGCCGCTACACAGGGGGATCATTCTCATATGCTGGGAAAATTCCTCTACTTCTCACTGGCAAACTTGCTGGTGGAGAAAGAGGCACTTTCTGACCTGTGCAGCAGCGTCGGCATCCCCTATGCCGGCGGTACGCGGGTATCGGTATCCGATGCCTTTCGCTCTGCTACAGGGGACATCAAGGAGCGCAAGCCGGTGACACGCATGGGGGAAACACACATCTATCTGGCATATTGCAGGGACAATAAACACACAGGCAATGTTCTCTCCCGCGAATTGGTAAAGGAGACGCTGAACCAGCAGACCAACCGTTATGAGAAATTGGCCAATATCAGTTGTGACCGCTCTGACGGGCAAATCTACTGTGACAACATGGTCTTCGACGAGGACATTGATGTGAGCGCCTGCTGCCGGCGGGCAGAAGAACTCTTTGAACTCTATCAGCGGTGCGCCAACCGCAAGCAAGTTGAAACAATCTGTACCAATTTTCTGAAGAGTCTGGAGGCCACCAAGTTGAGTATCACAGGGCACATGTACTTTGTCCCTCGTACTTACATGGAGAAGGTGGACGTTTTTGAAGATTTTATCAGTCTCCTGAGTGGATTGAATCAAAACAACACCCCTTTGGTTGTCAACAGCTTTTATATCATTGACGACGAAAAACAGAGGGAGAAGATGGCAGAAGAATTCTGCTTTGCCGTAAAGAAGGAAATCGCCGAATACCAGGAGCGGTGCGATTACTTTATCAAGAGCGGCTGTCAAAGTCCCGCCGTTATGGAGCGATGGGTTCTGAAGGTTCAGGGGCTGGCAGAAAAAAAGCAGCACTATGAAGAAGTGCTGCGCCGCGAACTAAACGGTCTGGATGACGAATTCTCTACGCTGCAATTTCTTGCCCAGGAGTTACAGGTAAGATCCCGCAATATCCGATTTCAAAAGGCAGCGTAACCCACAATGAAACAGGCCCCACACCGCTGATCCTTCAGTGGTGTGGGGCCTTGCTTTTTATTCTTCATCGGGAGACTGCTGCGTCAGCAGTACATCCAGCGCACCGCGGAGCATACCCAAAATCACATCCATCTGGGCTGGCGTCGCCTCTCGCATCATATCAGCCAATTCCGACGGTCCATTCAGCGTCTCATGATTCAGGGAGTCGATCAACAGAGTATGGGGAGATACGCCGAGTTCATTGCAAAGCGATACAAACATTGGCAGGCTGGGAATCCTCGTCCCGGTTTCTATTTGCCGGATATACGTCGGATGAATATTACACTTCTCTGCAAGTTTCTCCCCGGTGAGGTTCCGATGGGTTCTGGCCTGTTTAATGCGATGCCCCAACGCCGCTTTATTGATCTCCATCTACGGCCCCCCCTTTGCGAACTGTAGGCTTATATTTTGTTATCTTTAAGACTACATTCCTATTTACAAATGGAATAGCCGCTGATAGTATATATTATATAAGCCGTTTGACTACAAAACAGGATTTACACCACCTATTGTCCCCGGATCAAAGGTAGAGAGAACGCGAATGAGGCATATGAAATGGACGAGTTAGAGAAAAGAGATCTTTTGTCGATGGCACTTGAATTGTCGCTGCTCGGCGAGCAGGTTGAACTTGCACGGCTGGGCGTCCGAAAACTGATCGAATCAGGCCGTGCTTTATCCTCTCCAGAAGTGCTGAAAGCAAACGAACATTTTAATCTCTACTGCAACCAATTCCTTGCATTAGAGAAGGAGTACATTGCTCTTCGGGTTAAAACGGATCGCCAGAGTTCGCATCGCTCCCCTCAAAAGGAGCCGGAAGAAAATGGCCTGCCCCAGCCGGTCGATGTTCCACATTTAATTTCATAGCACAAACACACAAACGCGTTCTGCTTTCTGATTCACATAGGTTGCGATGCTGTCGAATTAGTGAGAAAAATGTAGAATATCTTTATGATTCTATGATAAAAG
>CALWRE010000014.1 GCA_944383835.1 uncultured Lachnospiraceae bacterium
AGCAATGATTGGCGCATAGGGTTCCTCGCCGGCATAGCGGCTGTCCTCCAGGATCCGTTTGACACGGTTCTTGTTCCACCCGCACTCGCCAGGCAGATATTCGATTTGCTCATGAGTCAAACATTCAGCAATGGCTTTGAGCGCCGCGCCATTTATGTACTCCCGGTAGATCCGCTTAACTATGGCGGCTTCCGCTGGATGGATCTCTATTTGTCCGTTGACCATCCGGTATCCATAGGGGATGCGTCTGTTGGCGCTCATCGCTTTCCGCACCTCCTTTGGGGAGGGATGGCCTCGGTCAGCTTCAGCCCGCCGAGGAGTTCAAAGCATAGGGTGGTGTGCGTAGGCGCTGTAATTTCTGCCACGATCTGCCGGAACAGGTTCTCATCCAACCCCGTTTGACAATCGGTGAGCGAAAGGATGCGGGACAGTTCGGTGAGGCTGTCTAAGGCTTCGGCGCTTTCGTCCTGGTCGATCAGCCGGCGTCGCTCCTGCCGCAGGAGGCTCACCTGCTGGGTGATGCCCCCGCTCTGCGCCATATAGTCCGCGCTGCTCAGGATCTGCTTGGTATGCAGCCGGGCAAGCACCAGATTCTGCCCGTTCAGCTCGGCGATCTGCCGGTCGATCTCATGGACTTTCCCTTGCGCCCCACTATGTGCGGTTCGCAGCCGTTCCAACTGGGTAATGGCAGGTTCCAGGATATCGCTGCGCAGCAATCGCAGCTTGTTGACCATATTGATAAAGGCGGTTTCCATGTCCGTTTCCGGGATGCGCCGGGAATCACAGCTGTGGGAATTCTGGTTGTGTGCGCGGCATTCCCAATACCGGATGCCGCGTACAATGGCAAGCGTATAGATGTGCCCGCAGGAACAGCGGATTTTCCCGGTTAGCGGACCGGCTACCGGCGCCGCGTTTTCTTTGTAGTTCCGCCGTATCAAGCTCTGTGCCGTTTCAAACTGTTCCCGGCTGATGATGGGCGGGTTAGCATTCTCCACGTAATACCGTGCCAGTTCACCCTTGTTTTTCTTTTTGCGGAAGGGCAATGTCTCCGTAGTATAGTTTTTTTGCAGGAGCGCATCCCCCATATACCTTTCGTTTTTTAAAATATAGTTGATGCTTCTTTCATGCCATTTTGGATATTGAGCCTGCTTGGGAGCTTGCCGTTCATTGAGCATATCCGCTATTTTATATTTTCCCATTCCTGACAGAAAACTGGTAAAAATGAGCTGAACCACCTCTGCTTCTTCCGGCACAATTTCCAGTTCTCCACTGTTCTTCATACGATAACCATAAGGAACCCTGCTGGGGATATAAGTACCTTCTCTCATCCGCGCCCGGCAGTTCATCCGCAGGTTTTTGCTGATGGACAAGGATTCCTCCTGCGCCCTTGCGCCGGATATGGCCAGCAGCATTTCGCTGGACAGATAGGCTGTGTCGATTTGCTCCGCTTCAAATAGGATGGTGACGCCGTATTCCTTTAGCTTGCGCACATATTGGATCATGTCCAGGGTGTTGCGCGCAAACCGGGAAATGGACTTGGTCAATATCCGATCGATTTTCCCCTTGCGGCAGTCGTTGATCATCCGCAGGAAATCCTCCCGCTTATCGACCTTGGTCCCTGTCAGGCCCTCGTCCGCATAGATATCGGCGAGCACCCATCCGGGCTGCCCGCCGATCAGATCCGTATAGTATTGGATTTGGGAAGCGTAGGAGTGGAGCTGATCGGCCGAATCGCTTGAAACGCGGCAGTAGGCGGCGACACGCATGAGCTTCTGTCCCTGTCCTGCCTGCGGAATGACGGTGATTTTTGGCGTTTGTGTCATGAGGTTCGATCTCCTTTTTCTGTATTTTTTCCTTTTTGCAACACAACCAATACCACGCGAGTTCGAACATGTCCAGCGACTTTGCGCAAAGTTATCACTTCAGACACAAACGGGCTGTAGCAAGGGGCAGCGTGGTTCCGTAATCTTCGGCAGCAATCCGACATATCCCTTCAAAGGCTTCTTGGTCAATCAATCCCATTTGGAGCAGCCGGCGCAGGAAACAGGCTTCCCAATACAGTGCAGCCGTCTGTTTCGCTTTATTTTCATTCATCGTATATTCCCTCCGAATATGCCAGGCCGAAACTTATCTGAATGGCCTGGTCCACCTGGAGCATTTGCGTATCATCCAGCCTCCCAATGTAATGAAATAAGCGGCAGCGGTCGATGGTGCGAATCTGCTCCAGCAGAATGATAGACGGTTTTTTCAGGCAATCCGCGCACACAAAAATATGCGTTGGCAGCTCGGCCTTGTCGAGGCTGCTGGTTATCGCCGCCACAATAGTTGTCGGACTGAAAGCGTTTCCTATGTCGTTCTGGATAACGAGAACTGGGCGGATGCCGCCCTGCTCCGAACCGCGTACCGGCTCCAGATCGGCATAATACATTTCGCCTCGTTTTACCGATCCTTCTTTCATCCGGATATCCTCCACGTTTGGCAATAAGTAAAGGGGCGGCCTGTGCAAAACAGGCCGCCCCTGATAGGATATCAATCGTTTGCTCTCGTCATATTTGTCCACGACGCCCCTGACGACCATTTTTCGGGCAGTTAACGGACCGGCCTGGCGGCCTGCATGGGAATTTCACCCCTCCGAGGATCTCTCCGAGCCGCCCAATGCTGTGACGCGTTCAAGGCGGAAGTATCATTATAACCGTTGCTTGT
>CALWRE010000015.1 GCA_944383835.1 uncultured Lachnospiraceae bacterium
AACGGAAAACCCCTGTGATCATCATTGATGAGGCGAACTATATCAAGAACGCCGTCCTGAACGATCTGAAGATCCTGTTCAACTTTGAGATGGATTCCCGGGACCGGGCAGTGATCCTTCTGGTTGGACTGCCCCAACTGAACAATACGCTCCAGCTTTCCATCCATGAGCCACTCCGCCAGCGTATCATTATGAACTACAACATTGACGGGTACTCAAAGGAAGAGGGGCGCGCTTACATTGAGTGGAAACTGAAAAAAGCAGGATGTACAGACTCTGTTTTTGACGACGCAGCAATTGAAGCGATCCTGAACGCTTCCGATGGGACAGCCCGTGTGATCAGCAAGCTCTGCAATGCCTCCCTTGTGATTGGACACAGCCAATCCGCAGGCCGCATTACATCCGACATTGTCATGCAGGCGAACAACGACAGCACGATTGGCTGAAAAGGCATCCGCAATTAATTTGCGGATGTTTTTCTTTTCCCGGAACAATTCGCAAAAACAGCTGCTTTTAAAGTGACTGATATCCCTGTGGGAACCTAAAATCGGCATAAAATAATCTGCCGGATAGAGCATCATTTAATTCGCCGGACAACAGTAGGCGGACATCTGATGGCCAACGCCCATCATGATATCGGAGCCACTGGCTGTGATGCCGGCTGGGATCAGCTTGCGGATCAGCATGATAGCAGACCCCTGGATCAACCCCAGTATGCCGCCCACCAGCAAGGATAGATAGAAATTGTCCAGTATGAATTCAAAACCCAGCATACCAGTCATAGCTACCAGGAAGGTACCGATACCCACCATGACGCCTCCGCCGATATCGATCAGGCCTACCATCGGCCCCTCCATGATCCGGGCCAGGTAGATGCCGATTCCCATGCTGCCCATGGTAATCCAGTCCCGCTCGGATAGATAGATATTAGATGTAACCATGTTAAACGTACCCACTCCATAAGTTAAGTACATATTGGTAGTCGTATAGACTCCCGCTCCCAGGATCGCCATGATCACGATAAAGAACCAATCCTGCATAAAAAGATCTTTTAACTTTTTTCCCATAATATCAATATCCCCCTTACTGTCCGAACAACTGACTCAGCTGCGAGAATGCTGTGATTGCATTGCCGACGAAACCTCTTGCATAGCAGATATACCCCCAGATCACCACCATCAGCACAATGAAGGTGATGGAAACCTTATTTTTGTAGCCGTGATCCTCGATGGTCTTGCCGGTCAGGATGCCCAGGATCAGACCTGCGCAGGCATTGCCCGTAGCCAGATAAGATATGGATCCCAGAATCAGGCCCCAGATACCGGTGTGCTTGCCATTATCCAGACAGGCAATCAGATACAGAATCTGCATGACGATCAGCAGATAATCGGCGGCTGGCGTAAAGACCTCCATCATTTTATCCGTCACAAAGGAGGGAACCAGGGAACCGGTACAGTTCATCAGCGCATAACAGACCGCGCCGACGATACCGCCCATGACTGCCATCTTGAAAGGATCGTACAGAGTCTCCTCCACCTTTTTGTTTTTAAGCAGCAGCAAGCCTGCAGAGATATTCGGCACCGTCCTATGCAGGAAATCCTGCTGCATGCCGCCATAGGCAATATTATTCGCCCAGCTGTTCAGCATATAGGACAGACCAAAGCTGATGTGGGAGACTGGATCGCCCATACAGGCATTCAGCTCGCCGATGGTGCGGAAAGCTCCAGCGGCCATAACTTTCGGTGCAAAAAACATGCGGGCTGCACCCGCTCCTACGGCGAATCCGCAGAGCGCGCCAACGATAATTGACTTAACCAATAGTCCTATCATTCTCTTCTTCTCCTCCTTTACAGGTCAATGGCCGATACCTCTACTTCCACCCGAAGCTTCACGCTGTAGGTGGTCTTTTCTCTTGAGAAAAGAATCCCCAGATACCGCTCCTTTTTCTTTGTCTCTCGGTAATCCTCAACCTCCACATCCACCGGCTTCATGTAGACGATGATCCCCTTCACCCGGCCGGATACTGCCTTCTGCAGCATGGCAAAAGCGTTTCCCAGTGCGTCTTCCTTTGATTTTGTTGAAGAGCCCTGCACGGAAACCACTTCCCTGGTGCTGATCAGTTTATTATCCTTCATACGTCTCCTTCCATGCCTGCACAACAACCTTTCCCAATTCTTCCGTATCCATCAGCGGCCCTCCGACTACCTCGCAGCCATCCTTGATGCACTGTGCGAAAGCGGCCGGCGTGCGCTGATACTGTTTGAACTTAAATCCGTATTTGTTGGCTGCGTTAAGGGCCCCCGCCCCTCCGCTGCCGCAGAAGCTTAAGCCCAGGTCGGCGTTTTTCTCCTTCATTACATCCCCCAGCTTCATGTCGGCCAGCATTCCAGGGATCACATATGCGGTTCCTCCTGCCTCCTCGACTCCCTTGGCAATCTTCTTGCCCCCTCCCATTCTCTGTCCGATGACGACTATTGGTCTTTTCTCTGCCATGTTGTGTTGCCTCCTCCTTAATTATTTTCCTGCAGTAATCCGAAGTAAGTTGCCAAAAACAAAATCTCGCTCCGATCCGGTTCCAACTGGCGTTTTTCAAACAGAGGCGCCGCCATTTCCTGCGCCAGTTCAATCCACCGGTCTTCGATTTCCGCCATGGCTGCTTCCTCATCCGCTACCTTTGTGCAGTCATTCTGCTCAATTCTGGACAACAGTGCAAAAATATGATTATAAAACATATCCGCAATGGAGTCCTTCACCTGCAGTCCGTGGCCCGCAAGAAACTCGTCGATATACCGGATATCCTCCGCATATCTCTCCTTCAAGTTCTCGTCAGGTCCCGGAGCCTCTCGTTTCTCCTCCCTGATCATCCGGCAAAACATCCCCTCTTTCCCTGATCTTGTACAGCCCCTTCTGTTAATACCATGTTAACTCGTTGTGTCTTTCTTGTAAAAGGCAAAGCTTCCTATCATATGGTGAAATAAATAATTTTTTCTTTTATTTATGCAATATAATGTTTTATTTTTTATCCGAAAAATTATTCAGTTGCTTTTTGTCTATTTTCGAGATATTATAGATGTGTTTATTGTGTGATTTAGCCAAAGATATGATAGGATTGAAAGAGGGGGCAGAAACCTTATGATGAAGGAGCGTCAAATCGCCATCTTATCCGACTTGGAAAAAACGCAGGTTCCGATTCCTGCTCTTTTTCTGGCGCAGAAATATAATGTATCCATCCGCACTATCCGAAACGATATCAACGAGATCGACTATGTAGTCAAGCAGTATGGAGGGAAATTCATCCGTCTGCCCAATAAAGGCATGCGGATTCGCTGCAGCATCTCCATCAGCGACGCCCTCACCGGGGGCTTTACCTGCGACACCTTTTCCAACCTGGAGCGCGGGCAGCAGCTCCTTGTCCTCTGCGCCGTATTTTTAAGCCGCACCAATCCCATCACCGCCAGTTTTCTGTCGGACTCCCTGTCGGTGAGCACCGGCACCATTATGAACCGCATCCGGGATTTAACCTCTGTTTTAGAGAAATACTCCATACAGCTGAAAGGAATCAAGAAAAAGGGATTCTACTTGAACGGCAAGGCCGCCAACCTTATCTCCCTGCTGGACGAGGTAGTGGAGTCCCTTCACCCTGATACGCTGAAAGCCACGTTCTTTGCCAGCTCCAGCCCTCTTGCCGCTGCCGAAGAAGAGAATATCCTAATCCATGATCTAGTCCTCTTTATGGAAAAAGAACTGAACCTTTCCTTTAAAGACAGCCACTCCATCTATACCTCTCTCTTTTTTGTTGTCCGAAACGCAGAGCTTCGGTCTGCAGACGCTGCAGCCGGCGAACCAGTCCCCGAAACGCAAAATAGCCCGGATTCCCTCGATCCGCTGTGCGGCAGGCTGTTTGCCTTCCTGCTGGAAAAGCACGGCCTGAGCCTGCACCGCTTCTGGCAGCTTTTTCTGCGCCATGTGCTTCTCTCCTGCACCAATGCCGTCTCTTTCCTCCGCTCCGAGGCCAATGAGGAAGAAAATTCCAGCTTAAAGCGCGGCGTTTCCATGATGATCCGCGAATCCCTGAACTATTTTCCGGAGCTGAAAGAAGAGGCCGCAAACCTGGAAAGCGACCTTCTGACCCATCTTTCCATTATGTTAAAACGAATGAAGGCAAAACTGGACAACAGCAACCCTCTGCTTTCCGATATTAAAATACATTTCCCGGTCACCTTTTCGACGGTAAAGGAGCTGTCCAAAACCTTCTCTCTTTTCTGCTCCATGCCCCTCGACGAAGACCAGCTGGGGTACATTACCCTGTATTTTGCCCAATATCTGGAGAAGAAGAATAAAAAAACACCGGTCCGTGCGCTAATTATCTGCAACAGCGGGGCCGGTGCGGCAAAGCTTTTATCCACAAAGGTACGCAACCATTTTTCGGATATCTTGATTGTGGGAACGAACTCCTCCTTTAATCTGGAGAGCGGAAAAATTTCTCTGGATGATATCGACCTGATTTTGTCCACCGTCAAAATCAGCCCTTCCACCGGTGTGCCTGTTATCACCGTGAGCCCTTTCTTGAGCAACGATGAACTTCTGCGCATTCGGCGCGCCCTGCTGCAGACGGACGGAGGCCGCGGCCGTGCTTCCGACTCTCCCAGCCTTTATGCGGCTCCAGGGCCGGCGGCTTCGGCGGCTTCGCCGAGCTCCTCCGCCTCCTTTTCCGAAGGCCTCTCCCCTCTGACCCTGGAGCAGAGCGGGGCCCTGCTGTATGCGGAGATTGTTGTGGACGTTTTCCATATGCTTCGGGAAATCTATCCGGATCGAATTGACGCGGACAATTACTCCGCCGTCGCCGGAATTATCACCCACGTTCTTCTGTCCCTGCCCCGCTGGGCGGCCGGGGATTTCATCCGGGCCAACGATTATGAGGAACTGCGGGACGAGTACCCGGAGCAGTTCCGGGCCGTCATGAATTTTCTCAACGCGCTGGCGGACAAGCTGCATATCTTTATTGCCCCCATCGAGGTCTCCGCCCTCCTGCGTTATCTGCTGTAACGAAAATAACCCTTCCTAAAATCAGGAAGGGTTACGAATCTGTATTCCTAATTTGCGTTCACATGGCATCAATCAATTTCAAATGCACAAACGCCTTATAGAGCCCGTCGTCATCCACTCCGTCCGTAACATAATCCGCCATTGCCTTGATTTCCTCTCCGCCGCTTCCCATTGCCACGCCTACGGCGCAGTATTCAAGCATGGGGATATCGATTTTCGCATCGCCAAATGCAATCGTATCCTCCCATTTTGCTCCCAGATAGGCGAGCAGGTGATCGATGGCGTTTGCTTTCGTAATCCCCTTCACTCCAAGATCCCCAAACAGCGCCGTCTCGCCTGCCCCGCCCCATGTGCCGTTTTCCATGTCAGGGAACTGTTCCTTCGTATCGAGATAATCCTGATAATCATTCAGAAGATAGCTGACTTTGTTCAAGTCATCGCGGTACAGCTCTCCGCCAAATATCATTTCCGGGAAAATGCTCCTGACACTCATTTTATCTGCGTCCGGCTTTCCTTTTCTCCGGCTGTATTCACGTACAGAATCCAATGCCTTGTCCTCAAAATGCTCGCTGGCAAACAGTCCGTTATTGCTTTCGAGATAAAATTCCAGTTTCCGGCTGTGCAGCCAGTCCACGATCCTTCTGCACTGTTCCATGGTAATGAGCTGATGCATAACCACGGTTCCATGATCCTCCACATAGCTTCCGTTTCCGCCGATCATCCCATCCAGGCCGATATCCCACAGGTTTTCGTACACCTCCGCCTTGCTTCTTCCCGTACAGATATAGATCCGATGCCCGTTTTTCCTGGCTTGCCGGATGGCGGCTACCGCGGAATCCGGCAGCTGGCACTCGTAATTTACAAGTGTGCCGTCCACATCTAAAAAAATAATTTTTCCCATTTGCCTCATCCTCCTTGCTTTTCTCCCCCATTTCCATATAATGATGTTGGGGTCAAAAGGTATTTTGACCCCTATGATACCAGATTGCTCCGCACTGCGTGCTCCCGCAATCTGCATCATATAATATAACTATAGTGCAGACGGTCGCAAATTACTATCCCTTTCAGCCTTGACTATTGCAACAATCGTATTTCAGGAGGATTTCAGTATGGTAAATGTAGATATCATGCAGGATGCATCGGAAATTGTTCACTATGACAATCCGGCTGTCCCTCTTTATATACGGGTTGCTATTCTGTCAGCCTACCCGGATAAGAAAGCCCTATGCCATTGGCATGAGGATGTAGAATGGATTTACGTCATAGAAGGAGAAATGAATTACCAGATAAACGGGAAGACGGTTTTGCTGAAAGAAACGGACTGCCTTATGGTCGGCTCCCGGCAGCTTCACTATGGCTATTCCCACCTGCACCGGGACTGCAAATTTATCTGCATCCTTTTCCGCCCCAGTCTTTTAAAAGCGAATCCAAGCATATATAAAAAATACATTGCGCCGTTTACAGAAAGCAAAACCATGGAATACCTTCATTATACGGGGCAGTCTGAAGACTGCCGTCAGATGCGGGAATGGATTCAGCGGATACTCTCTTTAAAGCAGGAAAACGGCGACGCTTATGAACTGGAAATCATAAGCGTCTTATACCTCATGTATCGTGCGCTTTTCCGGCAGCAGAAAAATGTGCTGGAGCAAAACGCCCCGCCGGGCAATATGGAGCTCGAGCTGCAGAGGAAAATGGTTTCTTACATATACGAACATTACCAGGAACCTTTAACCTTGCATGAAATCGCTGCAGCGGGGAACATCAGCCGAAGCAAGTGCTGCATCATTTTCAAGCGTTACCTCCAGCAGTCGCCCATTGCCTTTTTAAACAAGTACCGCCTGGAGGTCAGCCGCTATTTGCTGAAAAATACCTCCTCCCATATTTCACAAATCGCAGTCTCCTGCGGGTTCAATCACTTGAGTTATTTTTCCAAGCTGTTCCTTCGGGAGTATGGCCGTACTCCGACAGAACATCGAAAGCAGTGAAGTTTATTCGACCTCATCGTAGAACACATTCAGCACGCCCATGTAGTTTTCCTTCCAGGGCTTATTGCGTCCGCAGTAATGAATGATGACGCCGTTTTGGCGCAGCC
Source organism: uncultured Lachnospiraceae bacterium (assembly GCA_944383835.1). Taxonomy (GTDB): domain Bacteria; phylum Bacillota; class Clostridia; order Lachnospirales; family Lachnospiraceae; genus RGIG7193. The sequence continues at coordinate 7,142 of CALWRE010000015.1, forward strand.
AATCCACATCGATCTTCTCCAGATTCCTGGGATCGGCATTGTACAGGGTCAGGATGCGGTCGCTCAAATTATAGCGGATCGTATCCAAAAGCCCGGTTTTCGCACCGTACAGGGCGCTGATAATGTCCTGGTCGGGCAGGGTGAAGACCTTGCCGTATTTTTCGCAGAAACGGACGACCTCCTCCTTGGACTGGCCGGCCCGCAGCTCCTCCAGGTTCATCATCAGAACGCCGGTATTGATATAGTGGGCTGCCTCCGGCAGATCCAGACGGATCCGGTTGATTTCGGTCAGCATTTTCTTCGTATGGGTACAGCCCAGATAATACTTCCCCTTCATATCCATCTGATACAGCTCCGTCAGCGGATTGATTACTACGATATCTGGATCCAGATACAGGATGCGGCTTACGGATGCAGGCAGAAAATCCGCCGCAAAGATCCGATAGTACATCGTCTTCGGATAGCGGAAATTCTCCGGGAAAAAATCAAAAGCAGATGCGTCCACCCGTATCGGATACAGACGCATATCCTCCCACACGGCACTGTGGGGGGCCCTTGGAGCAATCTCTTCTTCGATATGCTCCATGTCCACCTCTTCCAGATCAGGATGGAGCAGGTAAACGTTGTATCCGTCCTCCGCCGCAAAGCGGCGGATCGAGCGGAGACATTTCGATAAGATGCTGACATATCCATGGTCTACGGTAAAAAGCAGATTCATTGACGCTGTTTCCTCTCAGTTCCTTTATTTTTGCAGCTCCATTTTGCGGCTCAACCCTCATTTCCGGGCATTCCGCCGCCGATGAAGCTGCGGATGTCGCAGCAAAGCTCCGCCACATTGTCCTCGCCGATATAGATCATATGGCCGGAAGGATAGCCCTTGACGCAGACGCGGTCCATCGGCAGCCCGGCATGGGTGAGGGTGTAATAAACGATGCCGATATGGGTCGCCGTGTCATACCAGCCGTTGGCAAAGAAGGTCCGCATGCCGTGCACCTGGCACATGGCATTTCGCAGCTGTTCCCCGGTGGTTCCCATCGGGGACTCCCGATTCCACTTGTCCTTCTTCGTGTAACTGTCATACATACAGTTGGTCGGGACATAAACCCGGTCCAGCTTAATATTCAGGGACGGGAAAATCACTCCGGTCAGGACGCCGAAGAAGAAGGGGCTGTAGCGGTCGTCCGAAGCGTCGTCCCACAGGCCGACCGTGTTTTCCACCGTCTCCGGCGTATAGCGGGGCCTGGTGATCCGTCCGTCGAAGCGGGCCACCGAGCAGCCCTTGTCCTTAATTACCTCCAGACGGAAGGTTGCATCGTCTATCCGCAGGTTCCTCTCCTCCAGGTACTCTCTGGATACCCCGGTGTAATAGCAGAGCTTCTCGATGATTTTCTCCCGCTCCTCTCCCTGCAGGGCCTCTCCCTTATACAGGGCAAGCAGATATTCCGTATCGGCAAAGGCCTTTGCCTCCATGGCAAATTCCTCCAGGCTCTGGTCCGTGGGATGGTTGTGGTACCAATTGATGCTGGCGTAGGAAGGGAAGGCCAGGACGGCGTGCTCCACCGGCACCTCGCGGCCGAAGTATTTCCCCACCGTCACCGTATTGCCGATTAACACCAGACCGTCGAAGGCGACGTTATAGGCCCTCTCATGGGTGGTTCCGCAGCCAAGTCCAGCGGCGACGGAGGCCCTGGTGCAGCCATAGCTCTCGCCGATCAGATACTTGGGGCTCAGCCAGCGGTTATAGCGGTGCAGCCATTTTTCCACGAAAATCAGGAAGGCCTCGGCGTCCTCTTCGATGCCGTAAAATTTCTCGCCCTGGCTCTCGTCGATCAGCAGGCCGTATCCCGTCCCCACTGGGTCCACCAGCACGATGTCGGCGATATCCAGCAGGCAGTCTGGATTGTCCTTTGCCTCATAGGGCGGCAGGGAGGTGGGACGGTCCGTCTCCCCGTATACCACCCGCTTTGCGCCGAGGAAACCGGCGTGAACAAACATGGAGGAAGAGCCCGGTCCTCCGTTAAAGCCGAAAACTACAGGCCGATTGGAACGATCTTCCACATCGCTGCGGAAATACGAGTAGGAAAAGATCGAAGCAATCGGCTTCCCGTCCTTGCCGTAAAACACATTGTCTTCGCTGACCGTGTGATAGGGGATGGTCTTTCCGCCAATCGTAAGCTCCCCGTCCGACTCAAAGCGGGCCGGGGTGAACGCATCTGCCGTAATTTTTTCTGTCGTGTACATCGCAAATCCTCCTCTTTCTTTATCACTGTCGTTCTATCGCCATATTCTTCCAGCGCGTTTCACGCCTCTTTTGGTCTTCTTTGGTCTTCTTTGGTCTTCTTTGGTCTTCTTATAGTCTTCTTATGGTCTTCTTACCGCCGCATCGTTTTTTCATAATAGTGAAGCCAATCCGTCTTCCAGAAATAGATCGCCAGAAGGATAGCGCTCAGCAGCCAGGATACCGGATAACCGGCCAGGACCAGCGGAAGATTATAGAGCTGCCGGCCCAAAATCACAATCCAGGCCACGCGGGCCCCGCACCAGCACAGCACCATGATCACCATCGGCACGCGGGTCAGGCCCACGCCCCGCAGCGTCCCCGCCAGGCAGTGGGAAATCGCCAGCAGGAAATACCCTATCGATACGATATGCATCATCTGCAGGCCATAGGCGATAACCTCCGGATCCGAAGAAAAAATCCGCAGAAGCAATCCGCCCAGAAACTGCAAAAGCACCGTCAGTCCCAGGGTAATTCCCACGCCCATGACCAGGCCTGTCTTCATTCCCTTCTTCACCCGGTCGTAGTTCAAGGCGCCGATATTCTGTCCCACAAAGGTGGTCAGCGTCATGGACATGCTCATCACCGGCAGAATTACAAAGCCGTCGATCTTAATATAGGCGCTGCAGCCTGCCACCGCAATCTCGCCGAAAATATTGATGCTGCTCTGGACAATGACGTTGGAAAAACCGACAATGGCATTCTGGATGCCGCTGGGCAGGCCCACCCGGATCACCGCCGCCATCTGCTTCGGATAAATTCGGATGTCCCGGAGCGTCACCTTATATTCCTCGTCCGTCCGTATCAGGACCGCCAGGATCAGCACGGCGCTGACCGCCTGGGAGATAATCGTAGCCAGAGCCGCCCCTCCGACGCCGGTGTGGAAGCCGGCCACGAAGAGGATATCCAGCACGATGTTCAGCAGGGAGGCCAGGATCAGGAAATACAGAGGCCTCTTGGAATCGCCCAGCGCCCGCAGCAGGCCGCTTCCCATGTTGTAAAAAACGGTGGCCATTCCGCCCAGGAAGATAATCTGCAGGTATTCCACCGACATGGGCATCACATTCTCCGGCGTGTCCATCCAGATCAGGATCTGCGGCGTCAGGAAATAGCCGATGACCGTGACGGCGATTCCTGCGATGACCGAAAAGGCCAGCACCGAATGGATGGCATGGTGAAGCCCTTTTTTATCCCTGGCTCCGTAATACTGGGAAATGACAACGCTGCCTCCGACGGCAATTCCCATGAACAGATTGACAATCATATTGATCAGGCTGGTGGAGGAGCCCACCGCCGCCAGAGCCAAATCCCCGACATAATGTCCCACCACGGCGGAGTCCACCGCATTATACAGCTGCTGAAACAGGTTGCCCAACAGCAAAGGCAGGGCGAAGGAAATCATTTGCCTGGCAATAGGCCCCTCCGTCATCAGCCCTTCCTGACGCTTTTCCGATACTGACGCCACTTTCTTACCCTCTTTTCTCTCTATAGTAATTGATCAAGCAGCCGTCCAAAATGATCTGCCTCTCATCCCCCGTCATCTCCCCGATCTCCAGCGTAAAGGGAATCAATTTTCCTTCGTGGATGCGGTAGGCCGTGACCTTGGGCGCTCCCTGGGCAATAGCCGTGCGGATGCCCGGAATAAACAGGAAGTCCAGGTTTTCAAAGGGCAGCGCATCCTCCGGCCAGATGAAGGGGATCATCCCCCAGTTGATCAGGTTGGAGCGATAGCGCTTGGTCGCATATTCCTTGGCGATATTGGCCCAGCCTCCCAGCACCTTCTGACAGGAGGCCGCCTGCTCTCTGGCCGAGCCGTCGCCCGGCTTCACCGCGTAAATTACGGTGCCGATGCCGGTAGCCCTGGCCTTAAGCTCGGGGTAAACCGCCTTGATCGCCCGGAAGGCCTCTCCCACGTCCGGATTCTCCCGCATCGGGCAGGAATTGGTCCGGCGAACCAGTTCCACCTCCCGGATCTCCTTGGCCCGCCCCACATACTGAGGATCCTTTCGGGACAGGGCAAACTGGGCCAATGCCTCCGGATTGGAACGATAGGAGGAGGTCTCGCCGGAAGGAATCAGCTCGTCGGTGGTCGTCACCGGATCGTGGATCACCGAAACCACCCGCAGCAGAATATCCTCCGTCAGCGGCACCATCTCCGGCCAGTCCTTGATATTGGGGCCGAACTGGATCTGCGCGTTCGGATCCGCCTTGCCAAAGCCGTCGAACACCCGCCGGTCGTAGATGGCGGAATCAAAATGATAGGTCTGCCCGGTGTATTCCACATCCAGCTCGTCGGCCCCGGTTAAGAAACCCTTGGCCGCAGCCGTCGCCGCGATGGAACGGGCGTCCATCAGGGCCACAGAGGCAATCTGACCGCTCTGCAGCTTGGAACCCTCCCGGTTCGGGAAGTTGCGGGTGGAATGGCGGATGCTGAGGGCCCCGTTGGCAGGGGTGTCTCCTGCCCCGAAGCAGGGGCCGCAGAAGGCGGTCTTGATCACCGCACCCGCGTCCAGCAGTTCTCCCGCCACCCCGTTGTTCATCAGCTCCTTGAAAATCGGGGTGCTGGCCGGGTAGACGCTTAAAGCGAAACGGCCATCGCCGATATTCCTTCCCCGCAGGATATCCGCCGCCGCGCAGATGTTTTCAAAGCCGCCGCCGGCGCAGCCGGCGATAATTCCCTGCTCCACATAGAGCCGTCCGTCCACGATCTTATCCCGCAGATGATACTCCACCGCTTCTCCCAGGCTGACCCTGGCCTTCTGCTCGCAGTCCGCCAGAATGTCCTCCAGGTTTTCCTTCAGCTCATGGATGGGATAGACGTTGCTGGGATGGAAGGGCATGGCGATCATCGGGCGAATTTCGCTTAAATTCACCTCGACCGCCCCATCGTAATAGGCTCCCTCTCCCGGCTCCAGATGGCGGTAGTCTCCCCTGCGCCCATGGATTTCATAAAATTCCTCGATTTTTTCATCGGTGGCCCAGATGGACGAAAGGCAGGCGGTCTCCGTCGTCATCACGTCCACTCCCATCCTCTCGTCGGCGGAAAGATTTGCCACGCCGGGGCCCACAAATTCCATCACCTTGTTTTTCACATAGCCGCGGGCAAAAACCTTGCCGATGATCGCCAGGGCAATATCCTGGGGACCTACTCCCTTGCGGGGCGCCCCGGTCAGATAAATCGCCACGACCTCCGGCCTCTTAATATCATAGGTACGGCCCAGCAGCTGCTTTACCAGCTCCGGCCCGCCTTCGCCCACGCCCATCGTTCCCAGCGCCCCGTAGCGGGTATGACTGTCGGAGCCGAGAATCATCTCTCCCCCCTTCGCCATCCTCTCTCTGGCATACTGATGGATTACCGCCTGATGCGGGGGCACATAGACGCCGCCGTAACGCTTGGCGCAGGTCAGGCCAAACATGTGGTCGTCCTCATTGATGGTGCCGCCCACAGCGCAGAGGCTGTTGTGGCAGTTGGTCAGCACGTAGGGAATCGGAAACTTCTCCAGTCCGCTGGCCCTGGCCGTCTGGATGATGCCCACAAAGGTAATGTCGTGGGATGCCAGCTGGTCAAACTTGATGTTTAGATTTTCCATATCGTCCGAGGTATTATGCCCCTCCAGAATGCGATAGGCCATCGTTTTCTTCGCTGCCTCCCGCGGCGCGGCAAGTCCCATGGCCTCTCCCTGCGCCTCCGGGACCAAGCCGTTTTTCGTCAGGTAAACTCCGGTTTCATACAATCGAATCATATCCTTTCCTCCTCGTCCCACTGCATTATCCTCTATTGTAAAACAGTTAATTTAATTTGACAATAACGGATTTGCCCGTTAAACTGTAGAATGACCCTTTAGACTGGCAAAACAAGAGAGAAAGAGACAGGTACGGCAAATGTTTAAAAAATCTTCCAAAAAATCCGGCCATGGGTTCCGCCATGTGGAAAACCGCAGGCTGCTGGCCCTAATCTACTCCTTTCTGCGCCTTTCCGTTATCCTCGTAATGATTGCGCAGATTTTCAACCGCAACTATGAAAACGTATTTCTCTGCATCCTGACCTTAGTTTTATTCATGATGCCCTCCCTGATTGAGCGGCAGCTGCGCATCGACCTGCCGGACACCCTGGAGGTCATCATCCTTCTGTTCATCTTCGCCGCTGAAATCCTGGGCGAAATCCAGGCCTATTACATCCACTTCCCCTACTGGGATACCATGCTGCACACCTTAAACGGGTTCCTCTGCGCGGCCATCGGCTTTTCCCTGGTGGATCTATTGGACCGCACCGAACGGTTTTCCTTTAAGCTTTCGCCGGTCTTTATGGCCCTGACCGCCTTCTGCTTTTCGATGACCGTAGGCGTGCTGTGGGAATTTTTTGAGCATTTCGTGGACACCCACCTGTTCTTCGATATGCAGAAGGATACCGTTGTGAACGCGATTTCCACCGTGATGCTGGATGAAACCCGCACCAATAAGGTGGTACATATCCGGGATATCGCCGACGTGATCCTGGTTCACAGCGACGGAACCACCCAGGCCCTGGGTCTGGGCGGCTATCTCGATATCGGCCTGTACGATACGATGAAGGATCTTTTCGTCAACTTCGTGGGCGCGGTCGTCTTTTCCATCGTCGGCTTCTTCTATATTAAAAACAGGGGCCGCGGCTGGTTTGCCCGCCGCTTCATCCCCTATGTTCTCCATGAGCCTGCCGCCGACGGCGCAGGAGCCCAAGAGTCGGCCGCCGGAGCGGAATCTGCGCCGGATAATCCCTCGGATACCCTGGATACGCCGGATATGCCGGATACATCGGACTAAACGCCGGCAATGTCCCGAATCACCGCTCCGGCCAGGATGAGCCCGGCCGCAGCCGGCACAAAGGAATTGCTTCCCGGCACATCCCGGCGGGAAGAGCCTCCCCGGCCCGTTTCCGCCTCCGGCTCTGTCTGATTTGTCTTTGTTCCTGTCTCCGCCAGAGAAAAGCGGGGACGGAGCGGAGGTTCCGTGGAATAAACCACCTTGCAGGCCTTCACCCCCCTGGCCTTCAGCTCCCGGCGCATCACGCGGGCCAAGGGGCAGACGCTGGTCTCGTAGATATCGGCCACCCGAAACTGGGTCGGATCCAATTTATTGCCGGCCCCCATACAGCTGATAATCGGCGTCCCGGCCTGCCCGGCGCGGACAATCAGCTCTACCTTCGCCGCCACCGTATCCACTGCGTCCACCACATAATCGTACTGCCCCAAATCATACTGATCGGCGTTCTCCGGCAGATAGAAGCAGTGATAGGTCTCCACCTGGGCCTCCGGGTTAATCGAGAGAATCCGGTCCCGCATCACATCGGTTTTATACTGTCCCAGGCTGGAAAGGGTGGCCGCCAGCTGCCGGTTTAAATTGGAAAGGGCCACCACGTCGCTGTCATAGAGGGCGAGACGGCCTATCCCCGCCCTGGCAAGGGCCTCCACCGCATGTCCGCCGACCCCTCCGATTCCAAACACCGCCACCGAGGCCCCATAAAGCCTTTCCATGGCCGCATCTCCGAACATGGCCCTCGTCCGTATAAATATATCGTCCCGATTTATCTTTTCCATCGTTTCTTCTCCGTATTGGTTCTGGCTCCATAATCCGCACGAAAACGCATATCTTGGCCCATTGTGCTTTGTTCCTTGCGCTTTGTTCCCCGTGCCGTATTCATTATAGCAAATGTCCCCTGCCGTGTAAATGTATGATGAATGGGGCTTACCGCCGGTACTCTTCCACCTCGATCACCGTAAGCACCCCATCGCAGACTCGGAACCGGATATTCTGATGGCCGAAAGCCACTCCGTATATCCGCTCCGGGTCATTTTGATAGGCAGGACGGGGATCCTGGGCCAGTATGCCGGTCAGGGCCTCTCGCTTTTCCTCCGGAATCTGCTCCAGCAACTCCTGGGGGAATCGCACTTCCAGACCGTAATCGACAAAGGCGTCGGCAAACCCGCCCACCGCATCGGGATGGCTGTCCGTGTAGGGCAGATAAGGCTTAATGTCGTAGATAGGCGTCCCATCCATCAGGTCGGCTCCCTCCACATGCAGAACCGGGCCCAGCTCATGATCCATCTCGATCCCGATAAGCCGCACCGACGACAGGCCGATAGGGTTAGGCCGGAAAGGGGAGCGGGTGGCAAAAACGCCCATATGGCGGTTGCCCCCCAGCCGGGGCGGATGGACCGTAGGCGACCAGCCGTCCTTCGCCGCCTCGGAAAACTGCCACAAAATCCAGATATGGGAATAACCCTCCAGCCCCTTCACCGCCGCTGGATTGCGGTACTCCGGCTCAAAAACCACGCAGGCCCGAAGGGATTTTACCAGCCCGCTCTGACGCGGAATCCCGAACTTCTCCGGGAAATCGCTGCGGATGCGGGCGACTATCTTCATCACATTGCTCTCGCTCATTTCATTTCTCCTTGCAAAGTATCATAAGGTACAGAATCTTAATATCATCTTAAAGGATAATCTCTTAAGGGAGCTTGAGGGATATCTTAAGGGATAACCTCTTAAAGTTACAACAGGATTTGCAGCTTACCTTAAGTGTAGCGGAATAAACTTTTTGCCGCAAGCCGAATTTGCTTCATTGACCCCTCCGGCTTTCTGTGTTATAGTGGAGATAAGTTAATAAAGGATGGCTGCCGCGTCTTTATACGCGCAGTCCGGCCGAGAGTTTTCAGAGCAGCGGTTATGAAAGAATTTTTCTTTTATTTTCGCTGCCCTTTTTTGTGAAAGGAGGATTTTATGTACGACATACTGATTATCGGGGCGGGAATCTGCGGCGCCTTTCTTGCCCGGGACCTGTCCCGCTATGAGCTTCGCGTCGCCCTGGCGGACCGGGCGGACGATATCGCCTGCGGGGCCACGATGGCCAACAGCGCCATCATCCATTCCGGCCACGATCCGAAGCCCGGCACCCTGAAGGCCCGCTTTAATCTGGAGGGCAGCCGGATGTACGAGGGAATCTGCCGGGAACTGGGAACTGCGTTTCGGCGCTGCGGGGCCTTTGTGGCCGCCGCCTCCCCGGAGGAAGAGGGCGTTTTAAAGGATCTTTTGGCAAGGGCCCAAGGCCGCGGCATTCCGGCGCAGATCCTCGGCCGCGAGGAGGCTCTGCTCCGGGAGCCCCATCTGGCCGACTCGGTGCGAAGCGTCCTCGACCTGCCTACCACCGCCATCATCACCCCCTGGGAGGTCGCCATCGCCCTGACGGAGGAGGCCGTTCTCAACGGAACCGATCTCCTTCTGGGACGAAACGTCACAGCGATCCGCCGGGAAAAGGACGGCTTCGTCGTTTCCGCGCAGAGACGGGACGGCTCCCTGGAAACCCTTCGCAGCCGTTTTCTGGTGGATGCCGCCGGCGTATACGCTGATCGGATCTATGCCATGGCCGCCGGCTATTCCCCCTTTTCCATCACGCCGAAGAAAGGGGAATACTTCGTCATCGACAAAGAAAAGAATCCTCTGGTAAGCCGCGTCATCTATCCCACTCCTTCTGAAAAAGGCAAAGGGGTATTGGCCGTTCCCACGATCCACGGGAATCTGCTGATCGGGCCGAATTCGGATCCCACCCCGGACCGGGAAGACCTGGGAACCACCGCCGCCGGCCTGGCCTACGTCCGGGAGAAGATTTCCAAAACCGTGCGGGATATCCCTTTTCATAAGGTAATCCGCAGCTTCGCCGGCCTGCGCTCCAGCGGCAGCACCCAGGATTTTATCGTGGAGGAGGCCCGCGACGTCCCCGGCCTTTTCCTGGCGGCGGCCATCGAGTCGCCGGGCCTTACCTCGGCTCCGGCCATCTCCCGCTATATTGTGGAGGAGCTGATCGGCTCCCATATCAGCCTGCGCCCCCGCAAAGAATACAGGAAGCGGCAGCCGCCCCTTGTTTTTGATGCCTTAAGCCCCGCGGAGAAAAATGAGCTAATCCGCAAAGATCCCGCCTACGGCCATATGGTCTGCCGCTGCGAACAGATCACCGAGGGAGAGGTTCTGGAGGCCATACGCCGGCCGGCCGGAGCCCGGACGATCAAAGGAGTAAAAAAACGCTGCCGCCCCGGCATGGGACGCTGCCAGGGCGGGTTCTGCGAGCCGCTGGTCGCAGAAATCCTATGCAGGGAAACCGGCGTCTCCCTGCCGGAGCTATTCTATATGGATTCGCAGGATGAAACGATAAAGAAAGGGGGAGAAAACCATGAGAACCTGTGATCTGGTCGTGATCGGCGGAGGCAGCGCCGGAATGGCCGCCGCCATAGCCGCCCGCGAAAAGGGTGTGAAGGATATCCTGATTCTGGAGAGGGGAGAGGAAACCGGCGGAATTCTGCTGCAGTGCATCCACAACGGCTTTGGCCTGCACACCTTCGGCGAAGAACTCTCCGGCCCCTCCTACGCCGAGCGTTTCTCCGATCAGGTCCGGTCGCTTGGCATCGCCGTCGAGACGAACGCCCTGGTCCTTCATCTGGACACGGACCGGACTCTGTCTTACGTAAGCCCCCGCTCCGGCTTCGTCACCCTGCAGGCCCGCTGCGTCATCCTGGCCATGGGCTGCCGGGAACGGCCCCGAGGAGCCATCGGCATCCCCGGCGCCCGTCCCGCCGGCGTCTGGACAGCCGGGGCAGCCCAGCGCTATGTAAACCTGGACGGCTTTCTGCCGGGCCGGCGGGTCTTTATCCTGGGGAGCGGCGATATCGGTCTGATCATGGCCAGACGAATGACGCTGGAAGGGGCGAAAGTCCTGGGTGTGGCCGAGCTGATGCCCTATTCCAACGGCCTGTCCCGCAATCTAAAGCAATGCCTGGAGGATTTTCAGATTCCCCTCTATCTGTCCCACACGGTCACAGACATCCAGGGGCGGGAACGGGTGAGCGCCGTGACCATCTCCCAGGTGGATGAAAACCGCCGGCCGATTCCCGGTTCGGAAAAAACCTTTGCCGTGGACACCCTTTTGCTCTCCGTCGGCCTTCTGCCGGAAAACACCTTGAGCGAAGAGGCCGGCATCGAACTTCATCCCCGCACCCGCGGACCCGTGGTGGATGAATTCCTGCAGGCCACGATTCCCGGCGTTTTTGCCTGCGGCAACGTCCTCCATGTCCACGACCTGGTGGACTTCGTCACCGCCGAGGGCAAAGAGGCCGGAGAGGCGGCAGCCCGCTTTCTGGACGCCGGCCTTCCCGCAGGGCCGCATGCATCCGTGGAAGCCGGCGAGGGAATCAGCTATTGCCTGCCCCAGCGCATCCATACCCAGGCCCTCCCCGACAGCCTGACCCTTTCCTTCCGCGTCCTTTCTCCGCAGCGAAACGTGACCCTGGCGGTGGAAAAAGACGGAAAATGCATCAAAACCCTCCGCCGCCGCGTCATGCTGCCGGCAGAGATGGAGAGGCTCACCCTGCAAAGGGAAGACCTGACCGGTTTGCAGGAAAGCCTGCGCCTGCGCATCATGGATTTTTCCCAAAACGGAAGATTGGAGGAAGGATGATGAAGGAGAAGAGAACCGAAGAATTGATCTGCATTGTCTGCCCCATGGGCTGCCGCCTGCGTGCCGAGGTGGAGCAGGCGGACGGCGAAACACCCCAGGTGCTCTCCGTATCCGGCAACAGCTGTCCCCGCGGGGCCCGCTATGCCAAGGAGGAACTGACCGCCCCGACCCGGACGGTCACCGGCACCGTGAGCATAGAAGGGGGCCTCTATCGCCGCCTGCCGGTGATTACCTCCGCCCCGATACCGAAAGATAAGATTTTTGATGTGATGGAGGAAATTCATCGGGCCCACGCCTGTGCGCCGGTACAAATCCATGATATAATAATCCCAAACGTATGCGGCCTGGGCGCGGACGTCCTCGCCGCCCGTACCATGGAGCAAAGGAGTTCGGACGATGAAAGTGTTTTCCCAGCCGGTTCTGCTGGCGGTTTCGACCATCAAGGAGTTTGAAAAATTTCTGGACAGCCCATTGGAGGCCTGCATCCTGATGAACCTGCATCTCAGCCTGCTGCCGGAGATTCTGCGGGCCGCCCATCGGGCGGGCAAGACCGTATTCATCCATGCCGACCTGGTCCACGGCCTGGCCGCGGACGAATACGGCTGCGAATACATCTGCCAGCAGCTGGGAGCCGACGGAGTCATCTCCACCAAACCCAGAGTCTTAGAAACAGCAAGGCGCAGCCACAAGACAACTGTGCTGCGCCTTTTTCTCATTGACAGCCAATCGCTGGCAAAGGGAATCTCCTTAATCCGCCATCTGCGTCCCGACTGCGTGGAGCTTCTGCCCGCCCTGGCCTGCGAAGCGATTCCCGAACTTTTAGCCGGTCTTTCGCGGCCCCAGCCCGGCCAGGAAACCGTTTCCGCCCAGGATATCTCCCTGCTGTGCGGCGGGCTGCTGCGCAGCCCCGAACAGATCGACCGCTGCCTGCAGCGCGGAGCCCAGGCCGTCACCCTGTCAAGCAGGGAGCTGGCTGTCCGCTATCTTCAGCTGATCTGAGCCCCCGCCGGCATCTCCTTTTCCGGCGTCAGCAAAGCCAGGTTGCCGTCCGCATCCTCGGCGCACAAGAGCATGCCCTCAGACACGACGCCCGCCAGAGTGGCCGGCGTCAGGTTAACAAGCACCATCACCTTCTTGCCCACCATCTCTTCCGGCGTATAATTGGCCTTGATCCCCGAGACAATCTGCTTCACCTGGGAGCCAATCTTCACCTGGGAGCACAGAAGCTTTTTGGATTTCTTGACCGCCTCGCAGGAAATAATCTCTCCCACCTGGAACTGCAGCTTCGCAAAGTCCTCGTAGCTTATCTCCGGCTTGGCCTCGATATCGATCACCGGCTCCTCGTCGGCCGCCGCCTCAGCCGCCTCGCCCTCTTTCTCGCCTCCGGCCTGGGCCGCCTGCTCCTTCTGCAGTTCCTCCACCTGGGCCAGCACTTCATTGATATCCATTCTGGCAAACAGGATCTGCGGCTTTTCCGTCACGCGGCCCTCTCCGTACAGACCGAACTGCTCCATCTGCGCAAGGCTTCTCTTTTCGCCGCCCACCTGGGCCAGAATCGCCTTAGAGGTGTCGGGCATAAAGGACTCCAGGAGGCTCGCTCCGATACAGATGCTCTCCACCAGGTTGTAAAGGACGGTCGCCAGGCGGTCTTTCTTAGCCTCATCCTTGGCCAATGCCCAGGGCGTCGTCTCGTCGATGTATTTGTTGCCCCGCTTAAACAGGGTGAAGATCTCGGTGATAGCATCGGCTACCCGCAGCTCGTTCATCTTCTGGTCCACCTTCTTCACCGTGTCCAGGGCGACCTTTTTCAGCTCCTCATCCACCGGCTCCGCCGCGCCCGCATCGCGGACCACGCCGCCGAAATATTTATTGGACATGGAAACCGTGCGGTTTACCAGATTTCCCAGGACATTGGCCAGGTCGGAATTGAGGCGCTCCACCATCAGCTCCCAGGTGATCACGCCGTCGTTGTCAAAGGGCATCTCGTGAAGGACAAAGTAGCGGACCGCGTCCACGCCGAAAAATTTCACCAGATCGTCGGCATAGATCACATTGCCGACGGACTTGCTCATCTTGCCGTCGCCGCGCAGCAGCCAGGGATGTCCGAAGACCTGCTTGGGCAGGGGCAGCCCCAGGGCCATCAGAAAGATCGGCCAGTAAATCGTATGGAAACGAATGATATCCTTACCGATCAGATGCAGGTCGGCCGGCCAGTATTTTTCAAACAGCTCGCCGTTCTCCCCGTCGCAGTCGTAGCCCAGACCGGTGATGTAGTTGGTCAGGGCGTCCAGCCAGACATAGATCACATGCTTATCGTCAAAGTCCACCGGCACGCCCCACTTGAAGGAAGTGCGGGAGACGCACAGATCCTGCAGGCCCGGCAGCAGGAAATTGTTCATCATCTCATTTTTGCGGGCCACCGGCTGAATAAACTCCGGATGCTCGTTGATGTACTGAATCAGCCGGTCGGCGTATTTGCTCATCCGGAAGAAATAGGCCTCCTCCCTGGCCGGCTGCACCGGCCGCCCGCAGTCGGGACATTTTCCGTCCACCAGCTGGGACTCCGTAAAGAAGGACTCGCAGGGCGTGCAGTACATTCCCTCGTAATAGCCCTTATAGATATCTCCCTGCTCATAAAGCTTGCGGAAGATCTTCTGCACCTGCTTCTCATGGTCAGAATCCGTGGTGCGGATGAATTTGTCATAGGATGTGTTCATCAGATCCCAGATCCTTTTGATCTCCGCCGCCACCTGATCGACAAACTCCTTAGGGCTAACCCCTGCGGCCTCCGCCTTCTGCTCGATCTTTTGTCCATGCTCGTCTGTTCCGGTCTGGAACCGCACATCATAGCCCTGCTCCCTCTTATAACGGGCAATGCTGTCCGCCAATACAATCTCGTAGGTATTGCCGATATGCGGCTTGCCCGAGGTATAGGCGATGGCTGTGGTAATGTAATAGGGTTTCTTCGTCATCTTTTCGTTTTCCTCCATTTAAAAATGTAAAGTCCCCGGTCGAAACGACCAGGGACGAAATTTTTCGTGGTACCACCTCTGTTCATCTGCGTCTCACGGCGCAGACCTCACGGAGTACAGGAAGGGCCCTCGAGCGGGACGCCGATACTCCTGCGCTGTAATGGGCGCTCCCATCGCCGCCTGTCCCGGATTCATCCTCCGAAAGTCAGCGGCGCCGCTCCGAGACCATCTTCCGCGGAATTTCCATGCCTGTTCTCAGCCCTCCAGGCTCTCTGTAATTTCCACCGCCGCGTACTCTTCTCTTCCTCGCATGTGACTGTTTTCTTTATCATACTGGATGAAAAAGCCGTTGTCAAGGGGAGGAGCGGCGGATTTCCGGGTTTTACAGGCCAGGTCAGGCCAGATTTTTGGATTTTTGGAATTTTTGGGTTTTCAAATTTTCCTGTTGACTATCTCGAAAAACATGGTAGAATAATACTGTTCGGAGACATAGCTCAGCTGGGAGAGCATTTGCTTGACGTGTAAAGGGTCGCAGGTTCGAGTCCTGTTGTCTCCACGACCGGCCGCAGGCCGTATATACCGGGAAACCTCGATTCTGCGAGGGTTTCCCGGTTTTTTGTTTCTGCAATCTGTTTCCGATTGATGCAAAAATTGGCGGATTTTAGAGAAAAACTTGACACGAAACTTGACACGAAATCTAAGCTGGCAGAGTTATCCCCTGCCAACTACCCCCCTTCCTAATTCAAAATTTTAACTCAAATTTCTTCCTCCGCACTCTATAATACCATATTTTTTTCTTTCGGCCTCCGGATATTCTTTTCTATGCATTTCCGATTAGATCCGCAATCCATCGGCGTTTCAAGGTACAATCTCGGATTTGCTCTTTTTCCAATTTTTGCCTTGCACATATGATTATTCGTATTATTTGTCTGGATAAACCTTTCCATACCCGAATGGTTAAACGAAGCTGCTACAGCTGCGGGAGTAAACTTTTCACAAGTTCTTCAGAAGGCCCTTATCGAAAAACTACGCGCATAAAATAAAAATCCGTCCCTGCGGCAACAGGAACCAGCTTTAGAGATTGTATCTTTTTTGATTCTCTATTCTTGACATTAACACGTATGTCTCATATAATCAAAGCATGAAAAGAATTCTGGTATAATTTTTGCTTTTGTGAAATTGTGAATGAGCAGTAAGAAAACCGCGTAGCTTTTGTATAGCTCTTTTTAAAGCGGATAAGCTCACCTAAGCAATAATAGTTTGCGGAAAAGGAGGTTTTTAATATGCCTATTCCTAAGGAAATTGCCTGCACGATCGAAGATATCTACGCCCTCCCCGATGGTGAACGAGCAGAGCTGATAGACGGGCAAATGTATATGATGGCTCCGCCAGGCCGTATCCATCAAAAGTTAGTAAGTGAGCTTCACTTTGTATTGCTGCAGCATGTAAAGTCCAAAGGCGGTTCCTGTGATGTTTATCCTGCTCCCTTTGCCGTAATTTTAAACGCCGATGAGGACACCTATGTAGAACCGGATATCAGCGTGATCTGCGATAAAAAGAAACTGTCTGACCGGGGTTGTGAAGGTGCTCCCGATTTTATCATTGAAGTCGTATCGCCCAGCAGCCGTCGAATGGATTATAACATTAAAAATGCCCTGTATTCCGAATCCGGCATCCGCGAATACTGGATCGTTGATCCCGCCAAAAATCGAACTACCGTTTACCGCTTTGAAGAAGATGCCGCGCCTATGATCTTCCCCTTTAGTCAGCCGATTACCGTAGGCATTTACGGTGACCTGCAGATCACAATTTCGGAACTGTTATAGTAGAAGGCATAACGCATAGCCAGCTATATCTGCGGGTCTCCAGGCTTATTTTCAGCCCAGCAGCATGCCGCCGTCCACCACCAGATTCGCCCCCGTTATATGGCAGGCCTCGTCGCTGCACAGAAAATACACCGCGTTTGCAATGTCCTCCGGCCGGGCCGGACGTCCCAGGGCTCCCAGACAGATGCTGTCCTCGCAGCCCTTCATCCCCAGCCGGCGGTAACTTTCCAGGGTCGCCTGCATCATCCCGGTGTTGACCCAGCCCGGCGACACGCAGTTGATCCTTATGCCATATCTGCCGTATTCGTTGGCTGCGTTCTGGGTCATTCCGATCACCGCCCATTTGCTCGAGCCGTAGCCGATTTCATAGGCATAGCCCCGCATCCCCGACACAGAGCCGAAATTTACGATGGCCCCCTTTCGCTGCTCGATCATCAGCGGAAGGATGTTCTGCATCATCAGAAAGGTACCGAACACATTGACCTCATATATCCTGCGGAAATTGGCAAACGAATAATCTATCGTTTCCGCATACTGGCCCACAATACCGGCGGCATTGACCAGCACGTCCGCCCGCCCAAACCTGTCTCGGAGCCGGGAAACCATGGTCTTCACCTGTTCCTCGTCGGAGATGTCCGCCTCATAGCAGGAAAACCGTTCTGCAGGCAATCCGGCCGTCTCCGCCGTTTTTTCCAGTTCCGCCTCCGCCATTCCAATCATCACCACATGGCTTCCGGCGGCCGTAAATTTTTTCACCAGGCAGCTCCCGATGCCGCCGGATGCTCCCGTTACAACACAAATCTTTTCGGCTTCCCTCATCTGTCTCCCTTTCGTCCGCCTCTGCGGCTTTGTTCTCTATCTGAATCGTACACTTTTTCTTCCTTTTTGTAAACCACCGTTTTGCAAATTCCCGGCGGTCTTCGCAAATCATCCCTGTATTTTGGTTTGGATTTTTGCTTGAATTTTGCCTTGAATTTTTACGGAAATGTCTGGCCGCCGGGCTGCCGTCATGATACAATAGATGCAGGAAATGTATCATCCCCGCAGGGAGGAGGTTGTTTTAATGGAACAATATATCTTAGCGATCGACCAGGGCACCACCAGCACCCGCGCCATTCTGTTTGACCGGGCCAATCATATTGCAGGCAGCTCGCAGAAAGAATTCACCCAGTTTTTCCCGAAGCCGGGCTGGGTGGAACACGACGCCAACGAAATTTGGCTGTCCGTTCTCTATGTCATGATGGACGCGGTGCGCCAGGCAAATATCCAGCCGGAGCAGGTGGCGGCCATCGGCATTACCAACCAACGGGAAACTGCCGTGGTCTGGGACCGGCACACCGGCATCCCCATCTACAACGCCGTCGTCTGGCAGTCCCGCCAGACCGCCGATATCTGCGATGAACTGCGGGCCACCGGATACGAAGATAAAATCAAAGAAAAAACCGGCCTTCTGATCGACCCCTATTTCTCAGCCACCAAGGTAAAATGGATCTTAGACCATGTGGAGGGGGCAAAGGAGAAGGCAGAAAAAGGCGATCTGCTCTTTGGCACCATCGACAGCTGGCTGGTCTGGAAACTCACCGGCGGGAAGGCCCATGTGACCGACTATTCCAACGCGTCCCGGACGCTTCTCTACAATATTTTTGACCTGAAATGGGACGAGGAGCTTCTATCCCTCTTTGATATCCCCGCCTCCATGCTGCCGGAGGTAAAGCCGTCCTCCTACGTCTACGGAGTTACGGCCCCCTATCATTTCTTCGGCCGGGAGGTTCCCATCGCCGGCATCGCCGGCGACCAGCAGGCAGCCCTGTTCGGCCAGGCCTGCTTCGAGCCCGGCATGGCCAAAAACACCTACGGCACCGGCTGCTTTCTGTTGATGAATACCGGAAATAAACCGATCCGCTCCCATTTCGGCCTGGTGACCACCATCGCCTGGGGATACGGCGGCCAGGTGGAGTACGCCCTGGAGGGGAGCATCTTCGTGGCCGGCAGCGCCGTACAATGGCTGCGGGATTCCCTGGGCCTGATCCGTACCTCCGCCGAGAGCGAGGAGATCGCCGCTCAGGTAGCGGACAGCGAAGGAGTCTATGTGGTTCCGGCCTTCGTAGGCCTGGGCGCTCCCTATTGGGACGATAAGGCGCGGGGGGCCGTGTTCGGCCTGACCCGGGGCAGCACCCGCGCCCATCTGGTCCGGGCCACCCTGGATTCCCTGGCCTACCAGACCAAGGACATCATTCTGTCGATGGCCCAGGACAGCGGCACTCCTTTAAAGAAACTGAAAGCCGACGGCGGGGCCGTCCGGAACAATCTGCTGATGCAGTTCCAGAGCGATATCCTGGGCGTTCCGGTGGAGCGTCCGGTCATCAACGAGACCACCGCCCTGGGCGCGGCCTATCTGGCCGGCCTGGCCGTGGGCTTCTGGGAAAGCCGCGACCAGGTGCGGGAAAACTACCGGGTCGACCGGCTTTTCACCCCGAACATGGACGAGGCACGGCGCGAGGAACTGTACCGCGGCTGGAAACGGGCCGTGGAGGCAGCGCGAAGCTTCTGATTCCTTTTGATTCCTTTAGGCTTTACATAAAAGGAGGCCTGCCGCATAACAACGGTGCAGACCTCCTTTTCTATTACGCGCAGGCTCACCACGGCAGACTGCGCCTTTATGATACCCCCGGCGGCAGTACCTTTCAGCTCGAACTGCCGTTTTGATCCGGCTCAAAGCCCTCGAAAATGAAATAATCAAAATAATCCCGGCAGGCCGCAAGCTCATCCTGACTTTTTATCGTCCAGGCCACGGCGGGGCAGCCGAAGACAGCCCGGCATAAATTTAAGGACAGGGCCTTTTTATCCTGGCAGTTGTAGGCGATAAAATCCGGAGCCGTCAGGAAATTGGTCAAAAGATGGCGCATCGCATAGTGGGCCAGCGTCTTATTGCCGTCGTGCTTCGGGAAATTGCTGGAGAGCTGGCCGCGGCAGACCTCCGGCCGGTTCAGCCGGTACCAGAGGAGGACAGCCGGATTAAAGGATTCGATACAGTAAACGCCTTTATAATTCTTTAAAAGGGCGTCCGCCATCTCGCAGACCAGGCTCTTTCGATTCTTGCATTTAAGCTCCACGATCAGCGGCACCCGACCGTCCACCAGCCGCAGCACATCCGCAAAAAGGGGCACCGTCTGCCGGGAGTGGAAAATCGGATATTTTTTCAGTTCCTCATAGGTCATCGCATCGATATCCTTGTCCACCCCGCAGATCCGCTTCAGATTATAATCGTGGGCTACCACGGCGCGGCCGTCCCTCGTCACCTGCACGTCCAGCTCAATGCCGTAGCCCTTTTCCACCGCCAGCCGGAAAGCCGCCAGTGTATTCTCCGGAGCGTCGGACTCATTGTCGTGAAAGCCCCGGTGCGCATAATAAACCTTCGGCATCCGCTCCGGCCGGTTGAAAAGCCTGGGGTGTATCGCCGCCATATAAGCAGCCGCCCCGGTCAGCATCCATTTCGTCGTCTTTTTCATCTGTCAGCACCTCTTCTTTCTGATCATCCATCTCATATTTCTGTCTCATATTTTGTCATATTTTTTTCGCAGGCACGGGCCGGGAATCCCCATGACGCACCTGGCTCATTGTTAGTATTGCCAGAACGGAGAAAACGCATGCGTAAGGGAACAGGGTCCGATACGATACATGCTGCAGCAGGAAACCGGAAAATACCGGCGTAAAAATCTGCGCCGCCATGGAAAACGTGTAATAAAGGCCGGTATATTTTCCCACGTCGCCCAGGGAACACATCTCCACCACCATCGGCAGGGAATTGACGCTGATGGCCGCCCAGCCGATGCCGATCAGAGCAAAACCTATATTGATGACCGGGTGGTAAGAGGAGAAAAACGCGGCGGCCAGATAACAGCCGAGCATCAGCCCCAGGCCGATCAGGATGCTCTTCTTCCGTCCGATCTTGCCGGAAATATGGCCGATGGGGATATAGCTGGCAATCGCCGCCACCGTCGCCACCATCAGGCAGTTGGCAAAGCCGCCCCCCTCAATGCCCCACACCGTTCTGGCGTAGCGGGAAAAGGCGGTGGTCACCGCATTGTAGGCCGTAAACCAAAAGAAAATCGAGAGCAAAATGAAAATCAGGCTGCGGCGCACCGCGGCTGGCATTTTTTCCTGGGCCGCCCCCGGATGGCGGTTCTCCGGTTCCTCCGTTCTCGCACTTCGCTCCGCTTCTCCAGGTTCCGGTTCTCCAGGTTCCGGTTCTCCAAATTCCGGTTCCCCAGGTTCATCCGGCTCCATAGCCGCCTCCCCGTACTCCTGACGGATCTGCAGGGCCAGCTTTTTCTCCCGCACGGTAAAAAGCAGGACGATCACGGCGCCCACCATCAAGGCCGCAACCCCGACAAAAAGCCAGGTATAGTCCGGTGTGGCCCCATCGCCCACCAGCAGACTGATCAGGATCAGAGAATACACGCCGCCAATAGCGCCCATCAGGTTGATCACCGCATTGGCCTGGCTGCGCAGCGGCTTCGGCGTCAGGTCCGGCATCAATGCCACGGCAGGCGAGCGGTACAGGCCCATGGACAGAAGGACGGCTCCCAGGCTGATCATAAAGAGAGGCAGGTCGCGGCTGTTGTCCGCCTCGGGCAGAAGCATCATGAAAAGCACAGCCAGGGCGGTACCCACCACGATAAAGGGCGTCCTCTTTCCCCATCTGGTATCCGCACGGTCAGACAAGGCGCCCAGCGCCGGCAGCAGAACGACAGCCAGCACATTGTCCGAAGCCATGATGGCCCCGGTCAGCGTTTCCCCCAAATGAAAAGAGTTCTGCAGGATCAGCGGAATAATATTGTCATACATCTGCCAGAACGCGCTGATCGACATAAAGGCCAGTCCAATAAAAAAGGTGCGCCTGTAGTTCAGTTTCATTTTCATTCCTCCAGCTTACAGTTTTTGATGAGCCTCGTTTCGTTTATTTTACCACGCCCGGCACAGTCCATGCAACCATATCAGCCCATTTGGACAAGTATTTCTGGGGCGAGTATTTCCGGATATATCGCGCAAAAAATATCCCGAAGAAAATCCCGCCGCTTACGGCAGTTTCTCTTCGGGATATATGGCTTTTACTTTTGGTAAGTTCTATCAATGCAGTTCATCCATCCACTCTATGCACCGCTTTAGGTTTTCGCGGAAACTTCCTCCCGGCACGAAATCCCCGGCAAAGAATCCGGAGCCGATATTTAAGTAGGGGATTTCAAATTCGGCCATCTCCTGCAGGCGCTCCCGTGAGTTGATGGAAGAAGCCGAGATAATCGGCTTGTCCGTAGCCTTCTTAATCCTCTCAATCAGAGGGGCAGGCTCAGCCAGGATGCCGTAAAAGGGAACGCATACGCCGGTGGCTCCTGACTCGCAGGCAAAAGCCGTCTCCGCCGC
Organism: uncultured Lachnospiraceae bacterium; assembly: GCA_944383835.1. Taxonomy (GTDB): domain Bacteria; phylum Bacillota; class Clostridia; order Lachnospirales; family Lachnospiraceae; genus RGIG7193. Next base: position 29,117 of record CALWRE010000015.1, read on the forward strand.
CATCTTCTCCAGATCCAGTTCCCCTTCGTTCTTTCGGATGAAAGGATAATACTCCATCCCTTTTTCAGCGCAGTAATCGCTGACCCGTTTTGAAAATTTTCCGCCCACCACCGCAGTCACTCCACACTGGTATGCCAGCTGCGCGCTCTGATAGAATTCCTCTTCCGTCGATTTCATCAGTTCCAGAGTCACCCTCTTGCCGGTTTCCCCCATCAGCAAGAGCAGTTCTCTCACCTCATCCTCCGGAATACCCACATCCTTGCAGCCCCAGCCGTCCACCGGCAGATCCCTGCTGTCCATAAACGCTTTCTTGGCGTCCGGCACCGTCTTTCTGTTCCAGACCGTCATAGCCACCAGTTCTGGTCTCTTCATCGCTTTTCTCTCCTCGCTTTCTCCAGAATATCAAGAACCGTCTTTTTTTCCGTTGCCTCCATCAGCTGCTTTGCCGCGCTCCGGTTAAGGATGAAGCGGGAAATCCATCCCAGCATTTCCAAATGGGAATCGGCGTCCCTGGCGGAAACGGCGACCACTAGCTTTACCGGATCGTTTTCCTGATTCCCGAACTTGACCGGCGTTTTCAGCTGCAGAATGGAAAAACCGTTTTCCCTCGCCCCATCCCCAGGGGCGGCGTGAGGAACCGCCACCCCTGGGGTCAGCACAATATAAGCGCCAAAGGTATCGCAGGTCTTTATCATCGCTTCAATAAAACGCTCCTCGATAATCCCATCCTGCAAAAGCAGTCCTCCTGCCGCCCGAATCGCCTCGTCCCTGTCTGCGGCAGGATAATCCAAAACGATCCTTCCATCATTTATATAGCTGTTGTCCATCCCTTTGTCCTTCCTGCCTGATTTTTCGTCACCGGATCATTCCCTTCTCGCCGTCCTCCAGCGCCCTTTTTATATTCTTCTGCACCGTGTCGGAATCCCCCTTAAAAAGCGGGGCATAAGATACAATAGGGAACCCAAGTTCCAGCACATCCTCAGGCATATTGGTCATCGTCGTCATCACCAGATCCAGGTTGGGATGATTCTTGATCTCAAAGATAGAACCCTTGACAATATCATAGCTGTATCCGCAGTCATCCAATATGTCCTCGACCATCGGTATTACCAGCGAGCTTGTGCAGACTCCCGATCCGCAGGCAAGCATAACTCTTATTCTTTTCTTCTTTGCCATAAAGACACCTCCTCGTCCTTTCATTTGCTATCTGTATCCATTGGGCCGTATGCCGGCCGCCTCGGCTATACGACCTCTCTTTCTCCGCTCTCGTTAGCCTCCACGATCTCCTTATAAAACTCTTTGGAGCGATTGCGCATCAAATACCAGGAGCCATAGAAAATAGCTAAAACAACTATTGCAAAAATAAGATCCGAAGACGAACCCACGCCTGCAATAAACTGGCAGATCAGCATAAAGGCAAACATCATAGGCACACCGCCCAGGGAAATCGTGGTCACCAGGGCCAGCCCCTCCGGCACAGGGAAACTGCCGCCTAAGTGTTCCATCATTAACGTGTTTATGGGGGCCATGGCTCCGGAAATATATAAGGCCAGAGGCATATAAAGAAGCATGCCGTTAAGCAGACCGCGGAAAATATTTCCCTTGTTGGTGCAGATCAAAAAGGTCAGACTGTAAATAAAGGTGGTCAGATTTCCCATGGGAATGACCCGGTTGAAGGGAAGGATAAAGGCCATGATCAAAGCGATCGGAGCCGCCAGCACGCCTACCGCGCCATTCTCCGACGCGCCTACGCAGACGGCCACATCCAGCCCTACGTAAAATTCCTTGCCCGGCATCTTCTTGGTAACAAATTTTCTTATTGCCTCGGACAGCGGCCCCAGCCCTCCTATGATCAGCTCAACCGCCCGGGGAACCAGATGCAGGAAGAAGCTGGTGGTAAAGCCCAGCGTCAGGGCTGCGCCGATCGCCTCAAGGCGGAGAGGGAATCTCACATAAGCCATAATGCCGATTAACAGTCCCACGACAAAACCGACGAATAGATTCTCGCCAAAAAAGCCGAATTTCCTCTTGATCGTATTGGGATCCCATTTGATCTTATTGATCACCGGAACCCTGTCCCAGATCTTATCCATAATAAAGCCCAGCGGGGCCCACATGATGGAATAGAAATGAGAAATCGTCAGCCCGCTGGTAGGCATCTGATAATAGGGCCCGATCCACGGCGCAATCCAGTCGGACATTTTTGTGCAGCTGAACCAGAAAATAACCCCCGCAACCAGGCCCAGCGCAAAACTTCCCGTCGTCACCTCAATGGCAAAAACATACAGGGTGATGATCCAATAGTTATTGAAATCCACATTCAGCGTTTTTACCACGTTGAAGCGAATCAGCACCCAGTTCAGCAGAAAGAATCCGATGACCAGAAGCGTGGCGTAGGGTATCCCCCATCCGATAGCGCCAAACGTTACCCAACCGATATCCACCACGTCCAGCGACAGGTGCAGCTGCGACTGCAGGGCCTCAACGACGCCTTCCAGCACATCGAAGACTGCGCCCTGCATCGCATAGAGGGCGGTAAAGCCCACGGCAATCTTTATTCCCGACGCCAGGCTCTTGGAAACCTTCACGCCGAAGATCGTACCCAGGGCCAGGACCATAACAGGCATTACCAGAGTTGCGCCCATGCCGATAAACCAGTCCCAGAGTGCCTGTAATCCATTTAGTATTCCATCCATAGTATCCTCCTCCTGAAATGTATTGTGCTTTTATTGTAAAAGATCGGTCTTTTTTGCTCAACCGAACTATTTCACCGCCAGGTGAAGTTTTATCCTGCAAAAAGGTATACATTTTTCTTCACCAGGGGGTGAATTTTGCCATCGTCCCGTTTATTGAAAGGGTTTTCTTTCAATGATATAATAAGGACAGCAGCAGATAAGGGGATTCTATACAAGGGGGAAAACAATGATCTATCAGCACAGGAAGTTACTGCAGGCGATGATGGCGCAGAAGGACAGATTTATCACTTCCCGCGAGTTGGGCGGGATTCTCGGAATCTCCTCGCGCACCGTCAAAAATTACGTGACAGATATAAACGCCTCCTGCGGCAGGGAAATCATCGTCTCTTCTTCCAGGGGCTATCGGATCCTGGCCGAGCAGGTGCGCCTGCTATTGGCCAACGACAGTTCCCATCCCGACAGCTATATGGAGCGCGCATATTATATCATCAAAAAGCTTTTGATCGAGCATGAAAGCCTTAACCTGTTCGACCTCTGCGACCAGCTGTTTATCAGCTATTCCACATTGAAGGCGGACATCCGCAAATACAACGTCACCTTTCAGAAATTTGACATTCTCTTTGTGTCCCGCGACTCCAACCTGATCATCCAGGGAACGGAAAACGCCAAGCGGAGGCTTATTTCTTATGTCATCCTGCAGGAATCCAACAAAGCCTATATTGATATTTCCCGGCTCAAAGAATGCTTTCCTCCTGAAACGGTGGATCAGACCAGCGCCCTGATTCGGGAAATCCAGGACAGATACCAGCTGTATATCAACGACTATTCCTTTATGGTCCTGTTGCAGCATCTGTTGATCGCCGTGGAACGGACAAGGGCGGATAAGCGGATAGACTGCCTCAGGGATACCGGCCTGTCCAAACAGGAGCGGGATATGCGCAACGAAATCGCCGAAATGGTAGAGGAACGCTTCTGCGTCCGGCTGGACGAAAACGAAAAAACCAATATTTTTACTCTGATCCTAACCAATGCCCATACCGAAGCTTTGCTCTCTGAAACGGAGACCTCCGCCCATCTGCGTCCGGATATCCTCGCCTTGATTCGCTCTCTCGCCGTGCAGGTAAAGGACGTTTACAGCATCGACCTGTCCGCGGACACCTTCGTGCTCCCTTTCTGCGCCCACCTGCAGTCTTTTCTGGGGCGGATCAACACGGGCCACCATCTGCACAATCCGATTCATGAGCATATCCGCCGGGAATGTCCGCTGATCTACGACATTGCGATTTTCATGGCCCTCCAGGTTCAAAAAAGCTTTGACATTCCCCTGATCGAGGACGAAATCTCCTTCTTCGCCCTTCACATCGGCTCTGAGATGGTGCGGCAGAACAGTTTTCGGGAAAAAATCAAATGCACCCTGTTCTGCCCCGATTACCTGGATCAACAGAAGAATTACGTCAAACAGCTGATGTTTTATTACGGCAACGAAATCGAGATCACCTCTGTGGTCTCCCAAACCTCAGACCTTAACGGTTCTGACGCGGAACTGATCCTCTCCACCGTCCCCCTTGCCTTGGAGGAACGACCCTTTTTCCTGCTCCCTCCCCTTTTATTCGATCTGGATCAATGGACTCTGTCGAATGCCATCAAAGAAATCAAGCAGCGGCATAAATGGCAGGCCTTTGCGCAGAATGTGGAGGAGTTGTTCAGCAAAAACCTTTTCCTGCCGGACTCCGGCACAGAGACAAAGCAGGCCGCCATCCAGCTGCTGTGCAGCGCAATGGAGGAAAACAATTATGTGGACGAGGATTTCTGGGAGCAGGTGCTGAAGCGGGAGGCCATCGCCCCCACCTCCTTCGGCGCCCTGGCCCTCCCCCATTCCTTAAAAATGAATGCCGTCAAAAGCGGGATAGGGGTATTGGTCAGCGTCAAAGGCATTGTGTGGGACGATACCGTGGTTCATCTCGTCTTCCTGCCCGCCATCTCCGAACCCGATAAAAACCTGTTCTCCGATTTTTATACTGTATTGATGGAACTTTTCGTCCGAGAGGATTTGGCGGCGCGGGTTAAGTTTTTGAACTCCTTCGACAAGTTCCTCTCCTTCGTCCTTGAAAAGATTCAGGAAAAATCCTAAGCCTCTTCTAAGGTTTTTCCGTCTTTTTCCTTCCATCCTTATACAGGGACCAGAGGGTAATGGAAAAGATCACGATCAGGCCCCCGGCCAAAGCCAAAGGCCCAGGGGCCTCTCCGTCCAGAAGAAAAACCCAGACCGGATTGAGTATCGGTTCAATCGCCCCGATGATCGAGCAGGACAAGGCAGACACTCCGTCTACTGCGGAGATAAACAGCAGATAGGCAATTCCCATCTGAAAGATCCCCGCCGCCAGTATGGCAGCCACGGATACCGGGGTAAAGGACGTCTCATAGACAAACATTAACGGCACTCCCACCGCCGCTGTCATAAAATGTCCCAGGACCGTGGCCGTCAGCTTTTCTTCCTTCCCCGCCTTCTCCATGGACAAAAACATCCCTGCCAAAAAAGCCCCCGCCAGCACAGCGATCACATTGCCCCAGATATTCCCCGCCTCCAGCTGATCCACAAAGGACAGGGCAATTCCCAGAAATACGCCTGCCACAGCAATGAAATCCGATCGTTTCGCTTTCTGTCCAAAAAAAATCACGGAAATCAGCATAATGAAAATCGGCTGCGTATACTGCAGAACCACTGCGTTGGCCGCCGTTGTCAGCTTATTTGCCCCTACCACACCAAAAAAAGCCAGCATCATAAAACCAGCCGCCACCCAGGAACTGCGGTTCAATCTTACAGGGGTTTTGGTCAGCTTCATATAGATCAGCGCCGTGCATCCCGCCAGCAGGCTGCGGAAGCCGGCAATCACAAAAGGATTCCAGGGAATCCACTTAAAAAGTATCCCTCCTGTGCTCCACAATAAGGCGCAGAAAACCATTCTCACCGCCGGGCTCATTTTCCATTTCATCCGTCGTCCTACCTCCTGTTTCCCCATTCTCAGATGCATCTTCGATACACCTTTCTCCGGTGTCCCCTCCATTATGGCAAGCCCCCCACCTCCCCTTCAACTAATTTTTTTCACTCGGTCATGAAACGCATGAAACTCCGCATAAAAACTCTGCCGGGAAACTGCACGAAACCCTTTTTCGGGATTGCCAACCGGGGCAAATCGAATTAAACTAGAAGTGTCATTTTATCATTGCCGCTGGAGGATTCTTATGAAAATTTTCGACGCTGTGAAAACGATTTCCCTGAAAAAAGACCCTCCCGTCAGCCATGCTCTCCAGACCCCCTGGAGCTCTCAGGCTCTGAACGGAACGCCCTGGCGGGAATATCCCAGGCCGCAGATGAAGCGGGACTGCTTTATCTGCCTGAACGGCCCCTGGGAATACTGCATCACCCCCCAAAGCCAAAATACCGGCTGGCCGGAGCCTTTCCCGCTTCCTTCTTTTGAAGGGGAGATTCGGGTGCCCTTCTCGCCGGAGGCCCCTCTGTCCGGCGTCGGCCGCCAGCTGCTGCCCGGCCAAACCCTCTGGTACAGCCGCGCCTTCCAGCTGAAAGGAATGAGGGAGCAAAGGAGGCTGCGCCGGCGGCTTCTTCTTCACTTCGGCGCTGTGGACGAGCGCTGCCGCGTTTTTATCAACGGCGGGCTGGCCGGAGAACACAGCGGCGGCTACCTTCCCTTCACCCTGGAGATCACCGGCCTGATCCAGGAGGGCGAGAATCAAATCCTTGTCCAGTGCCAGGACGACAGCGATCAGAGTTTCCACAGCCGCGGCAAGCAGATGTTAAACCGCGGCGGGATGTTCTATACGGCCCAGAGCGGTATCTGGCAGACCGTATGGATGGAATGGGTGCCGGAAACCTTCATAGAAAGCGTTGTTCTGACGCCGGACTTCGATGAAGGCCGCATCCGGATAAAAGTAAAGGTAAATCATCCCTCCCAGGCCAATTCCCCTGCCTCCGGCAAGGCTGCAGGCTCCAGCAAGACTGCAGACCCCGGCAGCGGCAGGACGGCTGAGGCCGGGGCTGACTCCGGCGTCCTCCCCCAGGGATTTCGCCTCATGGCAAGCGTAACGGCGCAGGAGCCATCCTCCGGTGAAACCCCGGCGCTGTCGGAGTTATCCACCGAACGGACGGATTTTTCTCTGGTTATCCCCCAATTCGTCCCCTGGACTCCGGATAACCCCTTCCTCTATGATCTTCACCTGACCCTGCAAAAAGAACCGGAACCAGATAGACTTCCGGATGGATTTCAGGATGGACTTCAAGATGAGATAACCTCCTACTTCGCCATGCGCTGCTTTACCGTTGAGCCGGATTCATCCGGATATGCCAGACTCTGCCTGAATCACCGTCCTCTCTTCCAAGACGGGGTTCTGGATCAGGGCTACTGGCCCGACGGCCTCTACACCGCCCCCTGCGACGAGGCCTTGATCTACGATATCCAGGCAATGAAGAAAGCCGGCTTCAATATGATCCGCAAGCACTGCAAGATTGAGCCTCTGCGCTGGTATTATCACTGCGACCGCCTGGGAATGCTGGTCTGGCAGGACATGGTAAACGGCGGCTCCTCCTACGACATGAAGGCCCTGTGCTATCTGCCCACCCTCTTTCCCTCCTATGGCTCCGGCCCCCGCGGCAGCCTGCGGGCCACCGGCAGGACAGCGCCTGAGAGCCGCCGGGAATGGTACGAGGAATGCCGGGAAACGATAGCCCTTTTATACAACAGTCCCTGCCTTGCCGCCTGGGTACTCTTCAACGAAGGCTGGGGCCAGTTTGATACGGAAAAGGCCGTCGATTACGCCCGGCGGCTGGATCCCACCCGCGTGATCGACGCGGCCAGCGGCTGGTTCGACCACGGCGGCGGCGATCTGCGAAGCGTGCACAACTATTTCCGCCGCCTTACCTGCCCCAAGGTCGGCACGCCGACGAAGAAGGTCCCGGTCAATTCCTCCGGCATCCGCGCCGCAGCCATCACCGAATACGGCGGCCTTGCCCTTCCCCTTGCAGGTCATGTGGCCACCGACCGGGTCTATGGATACCGCAGCCTGAAATCCCTGCGGGAATTTCAGCAAAAATTTGAACAGCTGCGGGCGGATATCCACGCCCTCCGGCCCGCGGGCCTGGCCGCTGCCGTCTACACCCAGGTATCCGACATCGAGGATGAGACCAACGGCATCCTCACCTACGACCGCCGCGTCAATAAGCTGGACGGAAAAGCCTGAGCCTTCCGCTAAGCATGGGCCTGCATATGCCGCTGCGCATAGGACAGCCCATACGGCCGCGCATACGCCCGCCAATGCTGCAAAAAACCGCATGGCCTTCCTCCTATTCAAAAACAGGAACCATGCGGTTTTCTTGTGTGCCGGACGGCGCACGCTTCTCTTTTATTTCTGCATTTCGTTCGGCTCTATCTTATTTCTTTCTGCTCCATTCTGTTTTTCCTGCAATCATCCTGCAATCGTCACGCCGGCAGGCTGAAGCGCTCCCGGTCAAAGACCGTCAGGGATTCGCAGCCTGTCTCGGTGATCAGCACCATATCCTCCACCCGCAGGTAACACTGGCCCGGCCACCAAAGCTTGGGCTCGATGCACATAATCATGCCGGGCAGAAACTCCTGCTTCTGCTCATCGTGAACCCAGGGATGCTCATGGACGTCGATGCCGATCTGATGGCCCATCAGGCCGGGGAAATCGGCCTTGCGCAGATATTTGCCAAAGCCGCCGCACGCATCCATCTTTTTCTGCAGGGTGGCAAAGCACAGATCCATCGGAATGCCCGGCCGAATCAGCGACAGCAGATAGCACTGGGCCTCCTGCAGGGCCTTATAGCCGTCCGCAATCCCGTCCGGAGCCTTGCCGCAGTAGAAAGAACGGCCGTAGTCCGAGCAGTAGCCGTCCATCACATAGCCAAAATCAAAGGCAATGGACATGCCGGGAGTCAAAACCATATTCGGGGTATCGCTGCCCAGGTTTTCCGCCTGCTTTGTCCCTGTCTCCATGAAAAGGGCGGCCGGAGGGAAGGACACGTCCCGAAGGCCCGCCTCCACGCCGATATCTGCAAGCATCTGCTCTACCTGCCCCTTGGTGATGCCAGGCCGCAGAGCCGCCGTCACCTTTTCCATGGCCTGGTCGGTAAAGGCCGCGACCCGCCTCATGGCCTCGATCTCTTTTGCATCCTTGACCATCCGCATTTTCAGCACGAAATCCTCTCCGTCCACGGCCTTCATCTGCGGGGCGAATTCCTCCAGAAGATCCTCGAAATAATGGCGGCAGCTCTCTCCCAGGGCTATGGTCTTTCCCTTCAGATAAGGGCTTACCATATCCATCAGGCGGTGAAAGTATCCGATTTCCTTATGAATATCCAGATGCATCATATCCTTCGACCGGTCGAAGGTCATAAAAAGCGTCGGCTCGCCCTGGGCCGGAATATAGAGGATGCAGTCGGGATCATTAAGAAAATGACCGCTGACCCCTTCCTTCTGCATAAAAGGCAGACAGCCCGTATACATGGTTCTCTGCCAATGGTACGTCACATCATCCAGTAAATACTGCATATTAGAGCTGGTAGCGTACAGGGCACCGTCGATGTCATTCTGCTGCAGAACAGCCTGCAGCCGCTTCATTCTCTCATTCATCTGCTTTTTGCCGTAGTTTCGCGGCCTCCTCCTTTGCTTTTTTCTATTCTATTTCTAGCACAATTTTTGAATTATTTCAATGCAATTCTTTCATTCGGATTCTTTCCGTCTGATTCGCAGACAGTTGACTTTGCTCCCCTGTTTCAGTAAGATAAAAGCAGAATCTTACCTGCGAAAGGAGCTTCATTTGCTATGAAAAAATACTGCGGCGCTATCTTCGATCTTGACGGAACCCTGATGAATACCATTGCCGATATCGGCGCCAGCGCCAATATGGTTCTGGAAGAGTACGGCTGCCCGACCTATGAGCTTTCCGCCTACCGCCAATTCGTCGGCCGCGGCTTTATGGATCTGATGCACCGGATTTTTCCCCAGGATACCCCGGAGGAAAAGTTTCCCGCCATCCTCGACCGGATGCTTTGCTGCTACGGCGAGCATTACCTGGATCACTCCGCCCCCTACGAGGGCATTCCCGAACTGCTCTCCTTCCTGACAAGCAAAGGGATTCCGGTGGCTGTCAACTCCAACAAGCGTCATCTCTACACGGAAAAGCTGATAAAGTCGGCCTTTCCCTCGATTCCTTTCGCAGAAATCATTGGGGAAGGCTGCGGCTATCCGCGCAAGCCGGAGCCCGCTGCCGCCCTGCACATTGCTGAAGTTATGAATCTTGCCCCCGCTCAGATTCTTTACATCGGCGATTCCTCCACCGATATGGATACCGGCCGCAATGCCGGCATGGACACCGCCGGCTGTCTGTGGGGATTCCGCACCAGGGAGGAACTGGCCGCCCACGGGGCCGTCTATCTGGCCGCCTCGGCAGAGGATCTGAAAAAGCTTTTTTAAATTATTACCGCTGATGAGGCAACCGCTGCGTCTGCACAAACCAATGGGGAATAAACGCAGAACAGACCATCCAAAAAGGGCCATCCAAAAGCCGCGGAGGATGTCTTGACTTCCGTCTTTTCATCCG
>CALWRE010000016.1 GCA_944383835.1 uncultured Lachnospiraceae bacterium
ATTCCAAGTCTCCAGGAGAGCAAGGAACAAGCGGTTTTCCCGAAGCAGGCGCTGATAGGATTCCAGGGCTTTCGATGTGGAACGATCCTCGCAGAGGCGCTTGAGATACATCTCCGCCTGCGCCTGCTTTTGCAGCAATTCCGGCAGAACGGCACACCCGTCAGCCTCCCCGCCGGAGAGATAATCCACCAGCTGGCGCATACCGTCGATGCCGCCGCGAAGCTCCTTTTCATGGTCCTGATAAAACAGCGTGATGGACAGCAGATAGCCCACGCCGATCCCAATGCAGACATAGGTTACGCGGTAGGCGGGATACAGGGGGTTTCCCAGCCACATCATGAAGACCAGAATGACTGGGGTGACAATCAGCAGGTCGCCGACACCCAGCTTCAGCAGATGATTCAAGGCCATGACCAAAACCGCGGCCAGCGCGGAGCCGATGGCAATGGTTTGCTGCTTGGAAAACAGGTCCAGATACAGCAGTCCCGCGTACACGGCCCAGCCCACCCCCACTCCGATGACCTGACCCAGAATTCGCCTCCACCAATATGCGTTACGTCCGCAAGCAGTGGCCCCATTCGATACCATCAGGATGATGCTGTATGTGATGGAAAAGGTGAGGGGAAACTGGAGTAGCTGTGAAATCACCACACCCACATACATGGAAATACCTACCAAGAGAAGCCTCCAAGGCAATGTTCTATGTGTGAGAATGATAGGAATCCCTCCTAAATTGATCTCTCCGCTGTATGTAGTTACAAAATGTTGTCCCCCATAGCTGGATATATTTTAGACATTTTGCCCTCGAATTTCACTGGCCTTCCTCTTACAATAAATTTGTAGGGCACGGCGGGCGCAGGGCCGGCATTCAGCCACTGGGGGCGCGGACGGCCAACTCCATGGTGGCCTCTCCGGAGATGACTTCGGCTCCGTGGTTGTTGCTGGCCTGGAGGGTAAGCTGAATTTGTTTTCCGTCTTCCGATACGCCCGTCACCTTCCCCGAGCAGGTGAGGCTGTCTCCGGGCAAGAGGGGAGCGCGGAACCTCACGTTGATCTGAGCGACACTGTAGCATTCTCCCAGCCATACGCGCAGGATCTTACCCTGCAAGGCCACGGAGAACATGCCGTGTGCGACCACGCTGGGAAAGCCCAGCTTCTGTGCGTCGGCGTCAAAGAGATGAATGGCGTTGTAATCCCAGGCGGCACCGGCATATTTGATTATATCCAGTCGGGTGACGGGCGGGAGGGTAACGGGAGTAAGGACGTCTCCCACAGCAAAGGCGCAGAGGACAGGCTGTGCGGGGACGGCTGCCTTTTCCGGAGGGGGCGGGTTTTGCTGCTGCCCCCGGGCGAGGAACAAATACTCTTTGGTGATAGTGGTCATCTTGTTGATGCAGATGACTTCTCCGGCCCGGTCGTACACCGTCCGCTCGTGTTCCAGAAACACCATCCAGCCCTGTTTCCCCTGCTTTTCGTAGGCGTTTGCAAGCGTTTGCCCGCAGAACACCGTCTCACCTGCGTAAAGGGGGCGCCGGTATGAGATGCTCTGTCCGGCGTGAATTCTCCCCTTCGGAGCAATCCAGATATGGGGGATTTCCGGATACCGCAGGGTAAAGCTATAGGTTGGAGGTGCGATAATCCCGCCATAAGGGGTGGAGGCGGCGTATTCTGGGTCATAGTAGAGCAGATCGGTTTCGCCGACCGCTTCGGCAAAGCGGCGGATTGATTCGGCGGTTATGATTTGCTCGATGCGGGGACCAGCTTGTCCGATATGGGGAAGATATTCATCCACATACATTGCTGTAGCTCCTCTCTAAGTCCGACGGATGGCGAATGTGCAGACATTCCTTATTTGCCCTGGAAGCTGGCCAGCCTCTTTTCCAGAAAGGCCTGCACGCCCTCGTGCTTGTCCTGTGTGCCGCATGTGACGGCCAGGCTGAGGCATTCCATCCACAGCCCGGATTCAAGATCGGCGGACATGGACGCGTCCAATAGCTTTTTGCAAAGCTGGAAGGAGATCGGGCCTGCCGCCAGCATGCGCTTTGCCGTCTGTTTCGCGGCGCTCAGCAGGGTATCAAGGGGAACGCACTGGGATGCCAGGCCGATGGAGACGGCCTCCTGGGCCTTGATATTCTTGCCAGCGAGAATCATCTCCTTGGCGCGGCCCACCCCGATGAGTTTGGCCAGCCGTTGGGTTCCGCCGGCGCCGGGGAGAATTCCCAGTGTGACCTCCGGGAGGCCGAAGACGGCGTTTTCCGAGACGATTCGGAGATCGCAGGCCGCTGCGATCTCGCAGCCGCCGCCGAAGGCGTAGCCGTTGACCGCGGCAATGACGGGTTTGCAGCAGAGCTCGATGGCCCGGGTCGCCAGTGGCGCCGGAGAGGAGAGGGTATTGGCGGGGGTCTTTTCCCGCAGGGCCGAAATATCTGCCCCGGCGATAAATGCCTTCTCCCCCGCGCCGGTGATGATCACAGCGTGCACGTCCGGACGCTCGTTCACCTGTGTGAAAAAGGTGAGCAGCTCATGCCACGCGGTAGCGTCCATGGCATTGAGCTTTTCCGGTCGGTTTGCTGTAAAAACGGCAATCCCATCTTCGTCTATGGATAAGAGAAAGTTGTTCAGTTCCATTCCTATGCACTTCCTTCAAATAATTTGTTTCTATGGGAGGTTAGATCGCGATGAAAAAATACACCACGGATGATCTGCGTGACAGCACAGGGAAAATTGACCGGAACTCACCCCAGGAGCGGAGAGATGTCATAAAACGGTTTTGGATCTATACGCTGCTCGGCCTTCTGATGTTGGCGCTGGCCGTCCAGATGATGTTCAGGCAGATGAGGTGGGAGGCTCTATTTGCCGCGATCTTCGCAGTGGTCTTTCTCTATTGGGGACGGTTTGTGTACAGGTGTCTCAAATCCCCCGAGACCATTGTCTTCCTCTTAAAGGGGGAACAGACCTATCACTATATGCCGGACTGCCTGGCCGGTACCCATGACATACAGATCCTGACCGAGAAAAAGGCGCTCCGAAAAGGCTATGTGCCCTGTATGAGCTGCAAAGACAAGCTCGGTGAGAATACTTGAAGAAAAAGCTGCAAGGCTTGAGGCCCGTTATCGGCCTCAAGCCTTGCCATTATTTTGGAGAAGCCTTTCCAATCGTCATTTAATTTTTCACTTTATATTCCTTGAGAAGCTGTCCCCCGATGACGATGCGCTGAATCTGGTTGGTGCCTTCAAAGATCTGGTAGATCTTAGCATCTCGCATCAGCTTTTCCATGGGGTAATCCTTCATATAACCGTAGCCTCCGTAGATCTGCAGGGCATCGGACACCACGCTTTGCAGGACGTCGGTGGCGTAGCACTTTGCCATGGCGCCGAATTTGGTGATCCAGGGGGTGTGGTTGTCAACCTGCTCGGCGGCCAAAAACCCCATCTGGCGGGCGCTTTCGATCTTCATGGCCATATCGGAGAGCAGGAACTGGATGGCCTGATTTTTGCAGATCGGTTTTCCGAAGGTCTTCCGGATCTGGGAGTATTCGATGGCGTATTCAAAGGCCGCCTGCGCGATGCCCACGGCTGAGGCCGCTGTGCTGGCGCGGCCCTGGTCCAGAGTCTGCATGGCCAGATAGAAGCCCTGCCCCTCTTCGCCTACCCGGTTTTTGACAGGGATGCGGACCTCATCAAAAATGACGTCTGTGGTGCTGGAAAGACGAATGCCCATTTTCTCCTCGTGCTTGCCGATGGAGATGCCGGGGGTGTCCCGGTCCACCAGGAACATTGTCAGCCCCTTGGCGCCCTGCTCCTTGTCCACCGTGGCGATGACGGTGTAAATATTGGCCAGAGCACCGTTTGTAATGAAGCATTTCCTGCCGTTTAGAATGTACTCGTCGCCCACCCGCCTGGCCGTGGTCCGGGTGGCGGCCGCGTCAGAGCCGGCGTCCGGCTCCGTCAGGCAAAAGGCGGAAAAGCCGCCGCCGTTTACGATATCCGCAAAGTGTTGGCACTGCTCCTGCGTGCCGGCCAGAAGCAGGGGCTTCATTCCCAGACTGTTGGCGCCTATGGTCAGCGCAAAGCCGGCGTCGCCGCGGCTCATCTCTTCCCGAACCACGCAGGAGGTCACACGGCTCAGGCCGGGACCGCCGTATTCTGCCGGCATATCAAGGCAGTTGATCCCCATATCGCATACCTTTTTGTAAAGCTCCATGGGAAATTCCCCGGTCTTGTCACATTCCGCGGCCACAGGACGGATCTCCTTGTCTGCAAAATTCCGCATCATTGCTTTCAGTTCCAGTTGTTCCTCATTTAAAATCATATCTCAATACCTCCCATTTCCTCATTCGTGGGCACAGACAATGCCCTCTTGAAGCAGTTTTTCAATTTTCTCCTGCGAGTAGCCGATCTTTTTCAGTATGTCGAGCGTATCTGCCCCCAGCAGCGGAGCCGCCTTCAGCTCGGGGAATCCCAGGTACTCCGACTGTACCGGAGGACGGGCCATCATGGCCTTCTCTCCGTTTGCGAAGGTGAACTCCTCGACGTTGTGGTTGACGATTGCCTGTTCGCTTTTGGAGATGTCCCGAAAATGCATCAGCTTGTCATTGACAATATCGGCCTGGGTAAGCAGGACGCACCATTCATCGGCGTCCTTTTGCAGAAAGGCGGCTTCCATTCTCTCAATGAGGTAGGCTTTGTTCTCCGGCTGCACATAGGCCTTCCGGGTGGTAAAGCGCGGGTCATCGATGAGGTCGTCCAGCCCCAAAAGATGGAACACGGTCGCGTAATACCGCTCATAATCCAGAACAGAAAGAGATATCCATTCTCCATCCCTGGCCCGGAAGGGGAGGGAGAGCGGCGTGCCCTCGGTCCGCTTCTTGGGGTATTTGTAGTTGTATTTTTCCTGTGCAGGGCAGTTCATGGTAGCCATGGTCCAGATGGCGCAGCCGTAGAGCGAAGTGGAGATTTTGTCACCCAGGCCGGTCTTGGTGCGGTTGTAGAGTGCGGCCAGAATGCCGGTGAGGAGCATGGAGCCGGTGGTGACATCTCCCACGCCGAAGGGAGGATAAATGGGGTAGTTGTTGTCGGCATCAATCCGCAGGTCCATCATGAAGCCGCTGCTGACCCAATAGGCCACCATGTCAAATCCGGGTTTGGAGGCGTCAGGCCCCTTTTCGCCGAAGCCGGTGAGCAGGCCGTAAATTAGCTTGGGGTATTTGGCGTGCAGGCTTTCCCAGTCCAGCCCGTTCTGCTTGAGTGACTTGACCCGGTTGTTGGTGATGAAGATATCGGCGGAGTCCAGAAGATCGTCCATAACCTGGCGGCCCGCCTCCGTCTTCAGGTCCAGGACTAGACTCTTCTTGTATGCGTTATACAGGTCGAAGAGGGGGTTTTCCTCCTCGTTGGAGGGGACTTGGAAACCGATTTCGGGATAGTGGCGCCACAGTTCTCCACCCTTTGCTTCAATCTTAATCACTTCGGCGCCCCACTCGGCCAGGATTCTTCCGGCGGCGGGAACGGCGACATAGGTTGAAAGTTCAACGACCTTTATGCCGGAAAGCAATTTCTTTTCACACATAACTCTGATCCTTTCTCGGATGGCTAGACGTTATCGACCGCATGCTGAGGCATGCTGCGCACAATCGAGTTGAACTGCTCCATGGTGCGCTCCACAATCTCCTTACAGGTGAGGACCTCGTGAATGGCGCCGATTCCCATTCCGGCTGAGATGTAGCCCTCCTCAAAATCCCCCTGGAACAGGGCCCTTCCGCTGCGCCCGAGGGCAAACTTGCGGTATTCGGGAATGGTCATGCCCGGCTGCGCCTCGTAGTCCAAGACCTTCTGTACGGCGGGGCACATGACAACGCGGGCGTTGACCTTGTTGCCGATCCGCTGTCCCAGGACCAGAGTCTCGCTTCCGTCCTTGGAAAGCAGGAAGTCCTGGGCCTCTTTGCACAGGCGGGCCTCCTTACTGAGCATGAACCGGGTGCCCATCTGAATTCCGCACGCGCCCATGGCGAAGGCGGCGGCCATACCGCGGCCATCCACAATTCCACCGGCGGCAATGATGGGAATGTCCACTGCGTCGGCAACGGCGGGAATAAGGGGCATTGTGGTCATATGTCCGGCATTTCCGCCGGACTCCATACCCTCGGCCACCACGGCCGTCACGCCCGCCGCCGCCATTTTTTTCGCCTGCCTGGGAGCAGCGATGACGGGAATGACACGGACCCCGGCCTCCCGCAGCATCGGCATAAACCGCTCCGGGCTCCCTGCGCCGGTGGTAATCGCGGCGATATTTTCCTTACACACGTAATCCATCAATTCGTCTACGATGGGAGCTACCATGGCAATGTTAACGCCGAAGGGTTTCTGCGTGAGCCGCTTGCACTCCTGAATACCCTCACGGACGGCACCGATATCATTGATGTTCATGCCACTGGCGTAGATACCGAGGGCACCCGCTTCAGAGATCGCCGCTGTGAGAATGGGGTCTGAAACCCCTGTCATGGCACCACCTAAAATAGGGTAGGCAATGCTCAACTCCTTTGCCAGATCAAATGTCATGTGTCTCCCTCCCAATTCATTTTTGCGGCCCAAAAGAGATGGTTGCTCTTTTTACCTGAAGATGGTCAGCCACTGGGGGACTCCCCCTGCTGATGGTCCTCAGTTTATCATGGAGGGCCGGGGAAAAAACCGTAGATTATTACAAAAAGCGCCGTGCCTTCGGCAGAGCACACTGTTATAAAAATACGACGTCTTTGGACATTTACCCGGTTTGGGGCCTGCCAAATATACGGTATGAGTGTTGCTGGCAGGGCAAAATTATAGATTTTTTGGCCATTGGAAGGGGGAAAACGTGTATTTTAGGCAGGGAGTCCAGAGAATCCGGGTTGAGATGTCTAGTAGCCATTTTATCTAATTCATCCTCGTTATATTTTGGGGATTCTCGTGGATTTCAACCAAGAAAAAAAGGAGAGGAG
>CALWRE010000017.1 GCA_944383835.1 uncultured Lachnospiraceae bacterium
TGGAATCGATGCCCACGTAGCCGAAAACCGCCTTTTTCGCCAGAGCCACGAAGATATTGCCGGGGCCGACGATCTTATCCGCCTTCGGGATCGTCTCTGTGCCAAAGGAAAGGGCTGCGACCGCCTGGGCCCCGCCGACCTTATAGATCCGGCTCACTCCGGCCTCCCTGGCGGCAGCCAGCACGCCGGGGTTGACCCGTCCGTCCCGGCCGGGAGGGGTTACCATGACGATCTCCTCCACCCCGGCTACCTTCGCCGGCAGCACGTTCATCAAAACCGACGAAGGATAGGCGGCCTTGCCGCCCGGCACATAGACGCCGACCCGGCCAAGCGGCGTCACCTTCTGCCCCAGGATGGAGCCGCCGGGCGTTATGTCAAACCAGCTGGTTTTCTTCTGTTTCTCATGATAGGCGCGGATATTGGCCGCCGCCCGCCGCAGGGTAGCGAGAAATTCCTCCCCCACCTCCCGGCAGGCCTGCTCCATTTCCCCCTCCGTCACCAGAAATTCCTCCGGCCTGAGGGATACATGGTCAAACCGGCTGGTATACTCCATCAGGGCCTCGTCGCCCCGCAGGCGTACCGCCGACACGATCTCGTCCACCGACGCCTGATAGGCCTGATAGCTGGCCGGACTGCGCTTCAGTAAATTTTCCAAAATATTTTTTCGGTTTTCCTCGTTTAACGGCAGAATTCGCATGGACTTCTCTCCTCCTATATCCTTTCACTCCGTATCTGTTCGCGCAGCCTGCGGATCAGCGTCTTGATTCTTTCGTTTTCCATCTTCATGCTGACCTCGTTGACCACCATCCGGGCCGACAGCGGGCAGATTTCCTCCAGCACCGAAAGGCCGTTTTCCCGCAGGGTGGTCCCCGTCTCCACAATGTCCACGATGACCTCGGACAGGCCGACTAACGGGGCCAGTTCCACGGAGCCGTTCAGCTTGATGATCTCCACGGTCTGCTGTCTGCGGTTATAAAAATAATCCTTGGCAATCACCGGATATTTCGTCGCAACCCGGATCAGCTGCCTGCGTTGCAATAGTTCCCTGGAAGATTCCGGGCCGCAGACGCACATCCGGCATTTTCCCATCTCCAGATCCAGGACCTCATAAATGCGCCGGCCTTCCTCCAGAATCGTATCCCGGCCGACAATGCCGATATCCGCCGCCCCGTATTCCACATAGGTAGGCACATCGCTCGCCTTCGCCAAAAAGAAACGAAAGCCATTCTTTTCGTCGGTGAAGATCAGGCGGCGGGTGTCCGGTTCGTAAAATTCCTCGCACGAAACGCCCAGGCGAGCCAGCAGATCCATCGCCTTTCCCGCCAACCTCCCCTTTGCTAGGGCAAATGTCAGGTATCTCATAATTCCGCCTCCTCCACCCCGCTCTGGGTAAACAAAATCAGCTTTTCAAAATCCTGGCCGGCGGCATAGTACCGATAGGCCGCTTTCACCCGTTCGCCGGGAGTGCGGTCAATCCGCTGCAGCCTGACCCGTTCTCCGGCGGCCCTGAGGCAGCGGGAATAACGAATTGCCTCCTCCGCCTGGCTCTCGACATAGAGGATAAGAGCCTGGGGATGGGGAATCTCCACGGCAATCTTCTGGCGGGACAGGGCGGCCATCACCGAATCCACAATAACCGCAAAGCCTACGGCCTGCGCCTTTCGGCCGAACTGCTCCATCAGGTTGTCATAGCGCCCTCCGGTAGCCACCGGCTCCCCGGTGCCGTAGGTATAGCCGCGGAAGATCATGCCGTTGTAATAGCGGTAGCCTCCCACCATCCCCAGATCAAAGGACACATACCGCTCCAGTCCATAATAGCATAAGAGCCGGTAAACGGAAAGAAGCCTCCGGGTCGCCTCGCCCGCCCTGTCTCCCAGGTTTAAGGAGGCGGCGGCCTCCAGCTGCGCAGCCGAACCGGCAAGTTCCGAAAGGCCGGTAAACAGTTGAATATATTCCTCCCCGACTTTGCAGCGGGCCAGCTGTTCCTCCACTCCGAAATAATTTTTCTTTTCCAAAAGGCCGCAGACTGCCTCCTCCACTTCCGAAGAAAGACCTGCCTGCTCAAAGAGGCCCTGCAGAAAACCGACGTGGCCTACCTCCAGCTGGAACTCCGTAAGCCCCGCAGCCAGCAGGCATTCGATCGTAAGGGCGAGGATTTCCGCGTCGGCATCGGCGGAGCCGTCGTCCAAAAGCTCCGCCCCTGCCTGGGTAAACTCCTTGAGCCGCCCCTGCAGGTGGGGCCGGTTGATAAACATATTTTCAATGTAGGAAAGCCGAAGCGGCAATTCCTCCTCCGATTCCCTGGCCGCAAAACGGGCGATGGAGGGCGTCATGTCCGGCCGCAGCACCATGGTCTCCCCATCCCGGTCAAAGAACTTAAACAGCTCGCGGGAGGCGGCGCTCCCCTTCTCACGGCTGAAAACGTCAAAAAATTCAAAAGAGGGAGTGCGGATATCCTGGTAGCCATAGCGGTGGAACACATCGCGGATCCGCTCTGTGACGACCAGCCGCTCCGCATATTCCTTCCCCCAGATATCCCGGACTCCCTCCGGCGTATGTATGTTCTGCTTCATCTTTCCTCCCGCAGCCATTTCCTTCACCTCGTTCACTTTAGCATGCTACCATGCTACTAAGTGAAATTATTATACAGAATGGGAATGGCTTTGTCAAGCGGTGTACTCAAAATCGGGGCGCGGTGAAAATCGGGGCGCGGCACTGTTTTTGTCCTTTTTTATGCAGATACGCAGCGGCTAAACATAAAAAAGCTTTCTTATCCTTTTTCACCCTTTCTCCGCCTTTCAAAAATCAAAGCCAATTTTATTTTAGATTGACTCCCTAATACTCCCCATGCTCATGCTAAAAAGCTGCAGGCTATCCGTTACACACTGAAATAAAATACATTCGGGATAGCATCGCTGCCAAACGTTTTCACAGCCATCCGGTACATCGCTTTGGCATGGATCCTGTCATGCCAGATAAAGCGTCTGAGGACTTTTCGCAGCGACCATTCTTCACCGTAGCTGCCGGAATAAACTTTATTGTCCAGGAAATGGGACTGATTTTCCAATAATGCAAATCCGCGCTCCCGGCATTCCAGGATACTTCCTTCATTATCCGCCGATACCCCGATTTCACCAAAATAATAATCATTCACATTTTTTGTATGTGCATACATTTCAGATGCTGTGCGAGGGATTTGTCCATAAAAAGTTGCCCTGGATGACAGACAGCTTTTATCCTGGTCAGGTATCGCTTCATACATCGTCAGAAAATCCTGTGCGGATTTCAAAGCCAACGTTTTTAATTCCAAGTATTCCGATGTACTTAAGGCCTTTCTCTCTTCATCAAAAATAACATCCGAATCCGCATCGAAAATGCAAAGGTCGGAACTTTTTTGCTGAACAATCACAACTTCCAGAATGTCCGGAACAGATCCGCCCTTCCACTTCAGATAAGACTGGATTTCATCAGGCATCTTGCGAATTGCCGTATCCAGAGAGGCTCCTCTTGTAAAAGCCCCGGCAAGATCGACGGCATACAAAAGGCTGTCGTCTCCGTTGTGTTCCCATACGCATTTTATTTTCATGCGGGTAAGTACCTCCTCCAACAAATCCGTGATTCACCGGATCATGCATTTTTCATCCGTCGATTTTTCCGCTCCACAGCCGTACATAAAGGCTCAGATAGCCGCCCAAAGACAGGGCCATCGCGGCGATAGCCACCACATTGAGGATTCCGAGCCAGCCTGCGTCAAGTTCAGGCGCCAGCAAAATAGCGAAAAGAACGGCGTCCAAGATTGCCGTGCAGATTTTCCCATACCATCTGGCGCCGCCGATGGTTTTACCCATGCGCAGGGTGCAAAGGCCGGCCACAAACATAAAGGCCTCCTTACCAACTAAAACCAGTACCATAGGCCACAGATCCGGATAGCGGAACAGAAAGCTGATGGCGATAGAGCCCTGGGTCAGCTTATCGGCCACCGGATCCAGAATCTTTCCGAATTCCGTGATCATATTAAAGCGGCGGGCCACCTGCCCGTCCAACAGATCCGTCAGGAAGGAAACCAGCATAATTCCTGCCGCCAGATAGTAATCCCTGCTGTTCTGCGCGGTCAGGTATACCCACAGATATACCGGCACCAGAATGATGCGCAGATATCCCATCAAATTGGGAATTGAAAAGTATTCTTTCTTCCAGTCTTTGTTCATCGTTCCCTTTACCTCCTGTATCCCGCCGGCGGGCTTCTCTGCGCCTGTCCAACGGTATCATTTATATTCTACACGGTTCCGGGCCAAATGAACACCCCTAAAATAAAAGCTTATGGAATCCTTTCGTCTTTCTTTCGGTTTTTTCACGGCGGGCTAAAAAACAGCTAGGAATATGATGAAGCTTACTAACATTGCGAAAAGTACATATTGCAAGTGCAAGAGGGACTTGAAAAAGAACAACTGTAAAGATGGGATTTTTTCCTTGTTATCATATAGAACAGAATAATATCTCCTTCAAGCAATGTATTTGGAACATAATCCCCTTGTCCACTGACATCCTTAAACCCCAAAGCCCGTTTAACTCCACCTACAACTTTTTCTGTATAGAGAAGAGGATGAGAATTGTTATAATCTCCCATCATGCTGGCTGACAAACTTGGATTTTTAAAAACCATGGGCAAAACGCTTAATTTCTGGTTAGTGGTTCCTCTTTCTGAGAAGAAAATATCACTCTCCTTTAAACGTCCATCAATACAGAAATTAAAAAAATCCAGACTCGACCACGAAGCATTCGTTGAATTCAGCCCCGTCAAATGTTGAAAATTACTTGCATCGAAGCCAACTTCAAGAAAAGATACATTTTTATGTTTATTAGTTCAAAGAAATAAAAGTCTTTTTCCCATAAAATTATCTCGATATAGCCTCGAAGCTGAAATTGCAATAGATACCGCTTCTTTCTTAGTGTGATTTTTTACCATTTTCCGACCAGTAACGACTGTATGTCCTCCCCTCCTTTTGTAAAATTTAAAGGGAGACTACAACACCGCGGTGCTGTTCGCCTCCCTTAGTGACTGATTTTATCGTTGTCCGCCAACCCTCCAGCCCATTCGTCTGGAATCACTATCTGATTTTAGGTGTCAGCCACACCAGCAGGATGCCGCCTGCTTTCCTGTTTATATTATATTCAAAAATGTCCAAAAAATCAACCATTTTAAAACCAGGATACATCTAAAAGCAGCGGAAGGACTGCCTTTCAAAGCCATCCTTCCGCCATTTTCATTTAAAGTTCCTCGCCGTTGCTTGCAATAACCTTTTCATACCAGTAAAAACTGTCCTTATAGATCACCTCATTTTCATCGAAGGCTGTTCCTGTTTTATCGGTCAGCGCACGGTCTTTTCGCTGAATTCTTAAAGCGAGCAGCGTTTCTTTTTGAAGCATCCGATAGAACTTGCCAAAAACAGGCCGGCCCAAATCATAATATACAAATACCACAGCCTGATACCACTCGTAAAGGGAAGGAGAATTGCAGAAGCAAGCGAAATCCAGGGAAGGAAAAACATCTGCGTTCCAACTCCAATTATATTCCTCCAATACGCGCCCAGAACCAATTCCTGATATAGGACCAGGATCAGCATAAGCAGGCCAAATGAGCACATCCACAACGCTTGCATAATCGGATTGTGCGCTGGATCCGAGAGTCTAAATGCAGAATATCCCCATAAAATCAGCAGAAACAGCGACAGCAGCCTACTAATAAATCCCGGAATTCCCAGAGGGGAAGAAGTAAGAAGCCAATTTTCTATAAAGCCAACAACCACTGGAAGGGTCCCCCATCCAATCAGCCGTATTGCTTTCATACGCGTGTACCTCCCGTAATCCTTGTTATCTACTATTCTATCACGATTTTTAAGATAGGGAAATGGCGAAAAGCTTTATTGACGTTTTAAAGACATGAAATTATACTGTATTGCAGGTATGTAAATAGTAGAAACTCTGCAATTGGAGCAAACAAGGAGATGATATGATGTATTCTTTCCAGAACGATTACAGCGAGTGCTGCCATCCGTCTATCCTGGAGCGGCTGGCCTCTCTTGGAACGCAGGCCTTCCCCGGCTACGGCACGGATGAAATCTACGCCGCGGCCGCCGCTAAGATTCGGGAAGCCGTCGGCTGCCCCGAGGCCGCCGTTCATTTTCTCATCGGAGGCACCCAGACCAACCTGATCATCATTGACGCCTTCCTGCGCCCCTGGGAGGCCGTGATCGCAGCGGACAGCGGACACATCAACATCCATGAGACCGGGGCCGTGGAGGGAACAGGACATAAGGTGCTGACCGCTCCCACGGAGGACGGCAAGCTGACCCCCGCCATGATTGACGGGATATGCCGAGCGCACACCGATGAGCATATGGTCCGTCCGCAGATGGTATACCTGTCGGATTCCACGGAGCTGGGAACCATCTATACCAAGGCGGAACTGGAAGCCATCCATGACCTGTGCCGCAATCGGGGGCTCTATCTGTTTTTGGACGGGGCGAGGCTGGGAGCCGCCCTCTGCGCCGAAGGAAACGATCTGGCTCTCACCGATCTGCCTCGGCTGTGCGACGTCTTTTACATCGGCGGCACCAAAAACGGGGCCATGTTTGGGGAGGCTGTGGTGATTCCCGATCCTTCCCTTCTTCCAGATTTCCGCTATCAGCTCAAGCACCGGGGCGGAATGCTGGCGAAAGGCTTTCTGCTGGGCGTCAATTTCGACGTTCTCTTTACCGACGGCCTGTATATGCGGCTGGCCGCCCAGGCAGACCGCATGGCCGCCCGCCTGAAGGAAGGACTTGTCCGCCTTCAGATCCCAATGCTTGTGGACGCCCCGGCCAATCAGCTCTTCCCCGTCCTGCCGAACAGCTGGGTCGATAAGCTGCGCCGTGACTTTGCTTTCGAGGTCTGGGGGCCGGCCGAGACGGGCCATACCTGCATCCGCCTGACTACCTCCTGGGCTACAAGCGAGGAGGCGGTGAACGCCCTTCTCTCCGCTTTGCAGGAATGCGTATCTTAACAGATCGAGAGCGCTTTTCTCGGAAAAAACACTTGAACCCAAGCGCCGGATATGCTATATTAACTTTAGAAGAGGAAAAGCCAGAGACACATGGCCTACCCTCACAAACTTTACAGTCTACATCTATTAAGATGTCAGCCGTCAGCTAGTGCTAGTAGTTGGCGGCTATTTCTTTCCCTTAAAAATCTGATATAACAGACTGTCAAAATTTTCTGTCCTCCCCTCTAATATGGAGCAGCTTGATTGCTTATGGACGCCCTTCCTCTCAGCCTTGCAGGAATTCAGCCAAACTGCTCCGCGGCACCAAAAAACCAATAAAAGTGTGATTTATATCACTAAATTCTTAATAATTATGTGATTCTTGTTGTGTTCTTGCTGGATTCCGGATATAATGATAAAGGCACGGATGCTCTGATAAATCTCGAAAGGAGTATGGCGATGGAACGATTCATTTTATCAGAACTATTAAAGTGGAAAAATTCTCCTTACCGAAAGCCATTGATTTTGAAAGGTGTGCGTCAGGTGGGCAAAACCTGGGCTCTCAAAGAATTCGGCAGGCGATATTATGAAAATACGGCCTATTTTAACTTCGATGAAAATGAGGAATTCAAACAGTTTTTTGAAACCACAAAAGATGTAAACCGCATTCTGCAAAATCTGATGCTGACAAGCGGCCAGAAAATCGTACCCGAAAAGACTCTTATCATTTTTGATGAAGTGCAGGACTGTCCCAATGTCATAAACTCCATGAAATATTTCTGTGAGAATGCTCCGCAGTACCATATTGCTTGCGCCGGTTCCCTGCTTGGCATTGCTTTAGCCAAACCCTCCTCTTTTCCGGTGGGAAAGGTAAACTTTATGCAGATGGACCCGATGACTTTCTCAGAATTCCTGCTTGCCAACGGCAATGAAAATCTTGCCGCATATCTGGAAAGCGTCGATTCCATCGAGCCAATCCCCGACGCTTTTTTTAATCCGCTTTATGAAAAGCTTAAAATGTACTATATCACCGGAGGAATGCCGGAATCGGTATTGATGTGGACGGAAGCTCGAGATGTTTCCGCTATGCAGGAGGCGCTTTTGGGAATTTTGAACGCCTATGAACGCGATTTTGCCAAGCATCCTCATGTCAGCGAGTTCCCTAAAATCTCTATGATCTGGAAGTCTATCCCCTCCCAACTGGCAAGAGAGAATAAGAAATTTATCTACAAGGTTGTAAAAGAGAGGGCAAGGGCCCGCGAATATGAAGATGCCCTGCAATGGCTGGTGGATGCCGGACTTGTGCATAAAATCTTCCGCAGCACCTCCCCCGGCCTGCCGATAGCCGCCTATGACGATCTCTCTGCTTTTAAAATTTATCTGGCAGATGTAGGACTTCTTCGCCGAATGGCACAGTTAGCCCCCACGGCCTTTGCAGAAGGCAGCCGTCTGTTCACGGAGTTTAAGGGGGCTCTGACGGAGAACTACGTACTGCAGGCCTTGATTCCGCAGTATGAAGTAGTTCCCCGCTACTGGAGCCAGAGCAACCCTCCTTATGAAGTGGATTTTCTCATTCAGCGGGAGAACGATATTTTCCCGATCGAGGTGAAATCTGAAACCAACATTGCCAGCAAGAGCCTGAAGAAATTCAAAGAGCTGTTTCCGGATCAAGTCAAACTTCGCATTCGGTTCTCACTGGAAAATCTGAAGCTGGATGGCGACGTCCTGAATCTTCCGCTGTTTCTGGCAGATCAAACCGACCGTCTGATTGGCCTGGCACTAAAGCAATAAAACAGACAGTCCCGCAAGGTTCCAAGCCGCAAAGCCCGGATCCCGCAGGACTGTCTCTTTTTTGCTCTATCCTCTCAGCACCGGATGCCGGGCCGCTCCCACCTCGTCGGGCCGGCCGATGGGCGTCGTCCGGGGACTGGCGTGCAGAGCCTCCGGATCGGTCTGGGCCAGACGGGCAATCTCCAGCAGGGCGTCCGCCGCCTCGTCCAGGGTTTCCCTGCTCTCCGTCTCCGTGGGCTCAAACATCAGGGCCTCATGGACAATCAGAGGGAAATACATCGTAGGGGGATGGATGCCGTGGTCGAGAAGAGCCTTGGCCGCATCCAGGGCGGTGACCCCGTATTTATCCTTCCACTCTTCCAGGCTAACCACAAACTCATGCATGCACAGCCCGTCGTAAGCCATTGGGTAGGCATCCTTGATCTTTTCCCGCAGGTAATTGGCGTTAAGAACGGCATTGCGGGAGGCTTCGGGAATTCCTTCCCGGCCCAGGGTAAGGATATAGGTCAGGGCCCGCACCACCACCAGGAAGTTGCCGTAAAAAGCCTTTACGCTGCCGATGGTCTGCTCGCCGCCGGTCCAGCCGTAGCTCCCGTTCTCCTTTCGCATGACCCTGGCTCCCGGCAGGAAGGGAGTAAGAATCTCCTTGCAGCCCACCGGGCCGCTGCCGGGGCCGCCTCCGCCGTGCGGCGTGGCAAAGGTCTTATGCAGATTCAGGTGGACCACATCAAAGCCCATGTCGCCGGGCCGGGCGATTCCCATGACGGCGTTCAGATTCGCCCCGTCGTAATAATTGAGTCCGCCTGCCTCATGGACGATCTTCGTGATCTCCAGGATGTTTTCATCGAACATTCCCACGGTATTGGGATTGGTCAGCATCAGGCCGGCCGTGTCCTCCCCCACCGCCTTTCGCAGAGCATTCAGATCCACCGAGCCGTCGGGGGCCGAGGGGACGTTGACCACGGTAAAGCCCGCCATCGCAGCGCTGGCCGGGTTGGTGCCGTGGGCCGAATCGGGGACGATGATCTTCGTCCGCTTTTCATCGCCGCGGCTGTGATGCCAGGCCTTGATTAACAGAAGGCCGGTAAACTCGCCGTGGGCTCCCGCCGCAGGCTGGAAGGTCATCGCTGCCATGCCGGTGATCTCGCAGAGATATTTCTCCGCCAGGTACAATACCTCCATGCAGCCCTGCACCGTCTCCACCGGCTGCAGAGGATGAACCTTTGTAAAGCCCGGCAGGGCGGCGGCCTCCTCGTCCACCTTCGGATTGTATTTCATTGTGCAGGAGCCCAGGGGGTAAAAGCCGTCGTTGACGCCGTGGGTCCGGCGGGCCAGAGCCGAATAATGGCGGCTGATCTCCGTCTCCGACACGGCGGGCATCCCCAACGGAAGCTTGCGGCAGTCCGCTTCATCCGGCCGCACCCTCTCCACATCGCAGGGAGGCAGCAGGGACAGCCCTCTTCCTTCTCTTCCTTTTTCTGTAATCAGCTGCATATACGGATCACCTCCTTTACTGCGCTCACCACGTCGTCCATTTCTTCCTTCGTATTCTTCTCGGTAACGCACCAGAGGATATCCCGGCTGCTAAGCGGCAGGCCGCCCAGGATTCCCTTCTCCTCCAGCCATTTGAGAACCACGCTGCTGTGAACCTCTCCCTCGGTGACAAACTCATGGAAGAAGTCTCCGCTGTATTTGGGCCGCAGCCCCGCCGCGGCAAGTTCCTTCTGCAGATAGTGGGCCTTTGCATAGCATTGGCTGGCAGCCTCCTTGAGCCCTCCGTCGCCCATGGCCGACAGATAGACGGCCGCCGTCAGGGCGCAGAGCGCCTGGTTGGAGCAGATATTGGAACTGGCCTTCTCCCGGCGGATATGCTGCTCCCTGGCCTGCAGGGTCAGCACAAAAGCGCGGTTGCCCTTATCGTCCTTCGTTTCCCCGACGATCCGTCCGGGGAGCTTGCGCATCAGATTTTCTTTGGCTGCCATGAAGCCCAGGTAAGGGCCGCCCCAGGCCAGAGGCATTCCCAGAGGCTGGCCGTCGCCCACGGCGATGTCCGCCCCGCACTCCGCCGGCGTTTTCAGAATCCCCAGGGCAATGGGATTGCAGCCCATGATGAACTTCGCCCCCGCCTCGTGGGCGAGCCCTGCCAGCGCCTCGCAGTCCTCCAGCTGCCCGTAGTAATTGGGCTGCTGCACATACAGGCAGGCAGTCTGCCCGTTCAAAATTTCTTTCAGCTTCTCCGCATCGGTCCGCCCGTCCTTCTGCGGCGCGAGGATCACCTCCGCACCGCTGCCAAAGGCATAGGTACGCACCGTGCTGATCACCGACGGGTGCGACGTCGAAGCGATGCAGATCACCGACCGTTTCCGATCACAGCACATGGCGGCAGCCTCCGCCGCAGCCGTCGCCCCGTCGTAGACAGAGGCGTTGGACACATCCATGCCGGTGAGACGGCAGATCAATGTCTGATATTCAAAAATCGACTGCAGGATCCCCTGGCTGATCTCCGCCTGGTAGGGGGTGTAGGCGGTCACAAAGTTTTCCTTCGTCACCACGCTTCGCACAATGGCGGGAATATAATGATTATACGCCCCTGCCCCCCGGAAAATATGGCGGAATACCCGGTTCTTCCCGGCGATCTCCTCCATCTTTTCCGCTGCGGAAAGCTCCGGCAGCCCGGCGGGCAGGTCTAATTTTTCAACGCGTACCTCTTTCGGGATCTTCTCAAACAGCTGGTCGAAGCTGTCAAGGCCGATGGCCTGCAGCATTTCCTGCTGTTCCTCTTTTGTCCCTGGCACATAAGAACCCATCTCTTTCCTCCGCTTCTTTTTCGCTTCTTTTTCTTTACTGCTGCTCTTTCTCCACCAGCTCCGCATATTCCTCGGCCGACAGAAGCGTTACCGTATCCGCAATATCCGCGGCCTTCACCAGCCAGGAATCATAGGGGGTCTCATTGATAAACTCCGGGTGGTCCAGCAGTTCTTCGTTGACCTCCTCGACCCGGCCGGTCACCGGCGAATACACATCGGAAACGGCCTTCACCGACTCTACGTCTGCCATGGCCTCGCCGGCCGACAGCTCCGTATCCACCTCCGGCAGATTGACAAAGACCAGGTCGCCCAGCTCGCTCTGGGCATACTCCGTAAGCCCGATCAAGGCGGTCTGCTCATCCAGCATCTTCACCCACTCGTGGGAATCCGTGTACTTCAGTTCTTCAGGAAAATTCATCTCATCTACCTCCTGCCATGATTTATTTGTGTATGACGCTGTCCCGCGCCGTCTCTAAGCCCTTTTATAAAAAGGGAGCTTTACAACTTCCGCCTCCACATCCCGGCCTCTTACCTGGGCCGTGACGCGGGTTCCCGGCTCCGCATACTCCTTCTCAATCAGAGCCATGGCCGCCGGATAGCCCAGATACGGGCAATGCGTCCCGGAGGTGCTGACCCCGATCTGCCTTCCCTCGGCAAAAATCGGTGCCTCCTCGCGGATGATGCCACGCCCTGTCACCTTCAGGCCTACCCTCTTTCGCTGCGGGGTTCCCGCCTCCTCCAAAGCCTTGCGGCCCACGAAATCCCCCTTGGTTTTCAGCTTTACGAAAATACCCAAGCCAGCCTCCCTGGGGCTGATCGCATCGGTGAGCTCATGGCCGTACAAGGGCATGCCGGCCTCCAGCCGCAGCGTGTCCCTGGCGCCCAGGCCGCAGGGAAGGATTCCCTCTTCTTCCCCCGCCTTCATCACCAGTTCCCACAGCCGGGGCGCATCCTCGGCCTGGCAGTACAGCTCAAAGCCGTCCTCCCCGGTATAGCCGGTGCGGGAAATCACACAGGCAATTTCCTCAATCTGCCCGTCAAAACAGGCGTGGTAATATTTCTGCGGAATCTGCGCCTCATCCGTCAGCCTGCGCAGAATTCCTTCCGCAGCCGGCCCCTGCAGGGCCAGCTGGGCGATCTGGTCTGAGATATCCGTAAGCTTAACCCTTTCATCCAGGTAGCGGCTCATAAAGGCAAAGTCCTTCTCCCGGTTGGAGGCGTTGACCACGATCAGATAGCGGCCTTCCTTCTCCCGGTAGACGATCAGGTCGTCCACCACCCCGCCCTGCTCGTTGCACATCGGGCTGTAGCGGGCCTGGCCGTCCTCCATGCCGCGATAATCATTGGTCAGCACCCTGTTCAGAAAATCCTCCGCCCCTTCTCCCTCCAGCACAAACTCCCCCATGTGGGAGACGTCAAACAGACCGCATTTCTGCCGCACAGCCATGTGCTCCGCAATCACGCCGGCCGGATACTGCACCGGCAGAAGATAGCCGGCAAAGGGAACCATTTTTCCGCCGAGAGCCAGATGGGTCTCGTACAGCGGCGTCTTTTTTTCCATTTTTCTCTGCGCCTCCTTGTTCGTTAAATTTGAAACCATATAAAAAGCGCTCAGGAAATAACGCAATGTTTCCTGAGCGCTCTGTATACCTACCTGAAAGATTTGCTTCTTCGGTGCATGTGTTCATGCTTTCCAGAGTGTCGTCCAGATTCGGTCCTTTTGCCTGAGAGTTTGCTGCCGGCTTCCCCTTCGGCGCCGTTATGACCGGTCTCTCCCGAATCCTTCATCCGAGCCCCTATTCGGTTAAAGAATACGCCTCGCAGGCATATCCCTGTGCCTTTATCGTACCATGAGAAGGGGCCGCTGTCAATGAAATTACGGCGCAAAATCCCGACCTAAAATACTGCCAAAAGATCGGCAAAAAATCGGCTTAAAATACCGGTACGACGGAGCCGTCCGTATAGGTCTGGTTGATAAAATCACGAACCGCATCGCTGAGCAGGGCGTCCTTAAGCGCCTGAATTTTCTCGTCGTTCTCATGGCCCTCTCTTACTACCAGAACATTAACATAGTAGTCCTGAATAATCTCAGAATCCGGATCCTCCGTGGCAATTGCATCTCCCGAAATGGTAAGGCCGCCCTGCAGGGCATAGTTGCCGTTGATTACAGCCAGGTCCACATCCTGAAGGACATTGGGCAGCTGCGCCGATTCTACTTCCACAAACTCCAGATTCTTCGGATTGTCAGTAATATCAAGGGGAGTGGCCTCAATTCCTGCCTCCGGATCCAGGGTGATCAGTCCCTGGTCCTGCAGAAGAATCAGCGCTCTGGCCTCGTTGGTCACATCGTTGGGAACGGCGATGGTAGCCCCGTCCGGCAGATCCTCCAGGGAAGAGCTCTGGCCGGGATAGATCCCCATGGGCTCGTAGTGCACATCCGCCACCGATACCAGGTGGGTGCCTCTCTCCTCATTAAACTGATCCAGGTACTGCTGATGCTGGAAGTAGTTTGCGTCCAGATCCTCTTCCTCCAGGTTCAGGTTGGGCTGCACGTAATCGGTAAAGGTAACGATCTCCAGCTCATAGCCTTCCTCTGCCAGGATCTCCTTTACCACCTCCATGATCTCTCCATGGGGAGTAGGATTGACGCCCACGCGGATAACGTTGTCCTCCGCATCCCCGCCGGAGCAGCCGGCGAGCACCGCCGTCAAAGCCAGCACGGCGGCAAACAAAACCGCCAGTTTCTTTCCAATCTTTTTCATGTTGCATCCTCCTCGTTGTTTGTTGTTTTTGCAGTATGCCAAACGGCGAAATCCCGCCGCCTCAGCCGTTTTAAAATACAGATATATCCGCCGGTTTCCTCAGTGCAGACGGCGGTCCAAGGCTTTGGCCAGCCGCATTCCAACGGCCTGGAATACCTGCACGATCAGCACCAGCAGGGCAACGGCCACCCACATAACCACCGCATTATAGCGGTAATAGCCATAGTTGATGGCCCAGGCGCCCAGGCCGCCCGCCCCAACGGCGCCGGCAGTTGCCGAATAGCCCAGAATCGTCGTGATGCTGATGGCCGCCCCCACGATCAGGGAGGGTTTCGCCTCCGGCAGGATCACCTTGCTGATAATCTGCCAGGTGCTGGCTCCCATGGCCTGGGCAGCCTCCACCACGCCAGGATCCACTTCCTTCAGCGAAGACTCCACCATCCGGGCCACAAAAGGGGCCGAGCCGATAATCAGCGGAATAATCGCAGCCGGGGAGCCGTAGGCCTTACCAGCAATCAGGCGGGTAAAGCCGGACAGGGCAATCATCAGAATCAGGAAGGGCACGGAGCGAAACAGATTCACAATAATCCCCAGAACCTGATTCACCAATCGATTGGGCCTGATTCCATTTTGATCGGTGACCACCAGGATAACGCCCAAGGGCAGGCCGATCAGATAGGCCACAAAAGCGGATCCAATTGTCATATACAAACTTTCCCATATCTGGGAAGGCAGCATGCTCATTAAACTCCAATCCATACTATCAGTCCTCCTCCTCATAGCGAATATGGTGAGCGCTCAGATAGCCGTACATTCTCTTGACCGCCTTTTCATCGTCGGGCAGCTCGATAATCATATGGCCGAAGGCCTTGCCGTCGATGTCCTTGGTATCGGCAAACATGATGTTGACCGGATAACCGCATTCCAGCACCATGCCGGAAATCACAGGCTCATAGGAGGACATTCCGTCGAAAACAATGCGCAGGCTCCTGCCGTTTCGCCCAAAGCGGTATTCCTTCCGTCCGTCGGGGAAAATCAGCTGTCTGGCAATCTCGGTCTTGGGACTGACAAAGATTTCGTCCACCCGGCCTTCCTCCACGATATGGCTCTGGTCGATGATCGCCACCCGGCTGCATATCTCCTCGATTACCTTCATCTCATGGGTGATCACGACGATGGTAACGCCCATTGTCCGATTGATCTCCTTTAAAAGAGACAGAATCGAGCGGGTCGTCGTCGGATCCAGGGCGCTGGTCGCCTCGTCGCACAGCAGAACCTTGGGGTTCGTCGCCAGGGCTCTGGCAATGGCTACGCGCTGCTTCTGCCCGCCGGACAGCTGCGAGGGATAGGACTGCGCCCGGTCGGACAGGCCCACCACGTCCAGAAGTTCCCTGGCCCTTCCTTCTGCCTCCTCCTTCGATACGCCGGTAAGCTCCAGAGGGAAGGTTACATTGCGAAGGGCCGTGCGCTGCATTAACAGGTTGAAGCCCTGGAAAATCATGCCGATGGACCGTCTCTGCTCATTGAGCTCTTTTTCCGTCAGCTCTCCCAGTTCGTATCCGTCGAAAAACACGCGGCCGGCCGTCGGCCTCTCCAGGAAATTCATGCAGCGGACCAGGGTGCTCTTGCCGGCCCCGCTGAGGCCGATGATCCCGAATACCTCCCCTTCCTTGATCGAAAGGTTAATTCCATCCAGGGCAACGACCTGACCGTTCTTGGTGTAGAAGGTCTTATTCAGATCCTCAATCCGGATGATTTCTCTGCTGATGCTCATTGTTTCACTCCTTATTGACATCCTTTAAAAATAGAAAAGGCTCCCGTCCCCTTGTAAAGGACGAAAGCCATATACGCTTCGTGATACCACCTTTATTCGCCTGCTTTTCACAAAACAGACCTCTGTAAGTACGGGACAATAGCCTCAGATGAATCTGGCAATCCGTCCGATACTCTGCGCTGTAATGGGCGCTCCCATCGCGGCCTGTTCCCCACGGAAGTCAGCCGTACCGCTCCAAGACCATCTTCAGCCACAGCCGCCGTACTTCCTCACACCTTCCGAAGCTCTCTGCAACTTTGCCTGTGACCTACTCTTCTCTTCTTTGCGTTTCAATATGATTTTTGATTATACTCCACGATTTTTTCTTTGTCAACCCCGGAGAATCGTTTAATCTTTCACATTTTTGCCGCATTTATGCCGGCATATCCGGTCTTCCATATCCAGTCTGCCTTATTCATCCTTCCATATCCAGCCGGCGCTTAAGCCCTCCCATATCGGGGCCGGCGCTTACAGGGAATAAGCCCACAGGTTTTTGATCTGCCACTCCAGTTCCTCATAGGTCCACAGGCGGCTGCTGTTGTCCTTGCTGTTGGGATCATTGACCCGGAAACCTCCGTCCTCCCAGCCCACCAGCACGATGAAATGGCCGGTATCGGTAAAATCACCGGGGCGCATGCTGCAGATCACCGGCATTCCGTTCTCCACCGCCGAACGCATCCGGCCCTCATCCAAAGGCAGCTCCTCGCTGTGCAGTCCCAGTTCCTCCGCCCCCAGCGTCATCAGATCCCAGGCAGTTCCCGCTTCCGTCACAAAACCTTTTTCCGCGCTGAAGCGGGCCACTTCTCCCGGATGGAGGGAAGTGTCTCCGGTCAGTCCCACCGCCACCATGGAAAGGCAGGTAGGCCCGCAGCCCGCCAGAGCCACAATATTGTCGCCGTAAGCGTCATAGCCCCATCTCTCATCCCACTGGTAAAACAAGGGAATCTTCCCCTGCTCGATTTCCCCGGATAAATCCACCTTATGGCGGACGTTTTTATTCTCCGGATAATGCAGGACAAACGTAAGGGTTTCCGGCCTTTTTGCCAGCAGGGCAAGCAGATCGTCCGGATAATTCTCGGGATGCTCCAGGATATCCTGGGCCTGCGGATTGCCTGCATACATCTGGGAAAGCTTCGCTAAAACCGCTTCGTCCGCCGTACCGGAGGCCAGAACCGGCACCGCAGACGCAGGCAGCGTTTCCTGTCCGCCGCTTCCTTCCGCCCCGTTATGCCACAGCATGTTGACGACGCCCTCGGAAAATCTGCCGCCCAAAAGCCTTCCCGCCCCTGAGCAAACAAGGACCACCACGGTGACGACCGCCGCCGTTTTTATGAGCCGGAAGAAAAGCTGGATACGCCGTCTGCGCCGTTTTCTTTTCTGCAGCTCCAGCCGCCTTTTCCTCTCTTTTTCCTTCCGAAGCCGTTCGAGGCGTTCCCTCTCTCTTGCGTTAGGCTGTCGTCTTTCTTCCCGTATTCTTTCTGTCCCAGCCATCTGTCCGTTTCCCTCGCTCTTTTCCTTGGTATCCGTATGGCGTCCTGCGCAGCGCTTTTGGGGTCCTGCCGGCGTCCTGCATACCGCTGCCCTGCATGTCTCTTACTTTGCGGCAGCTGCGTCGCCTTTTTCGTCCGGCAGCCATACGGTAAAAATGGTTTTTCCCTCGCCGCTGTCCGCCTCAATCGTACCGCCGTGTTCTTTTACAATTTCTTTTGATATGGCAAGTCCCAGGCCGGAGCCGCCGGTTCCGCTGTTGCGGGACTCGTCCAGGCGGTAAAACTGCTCAAAAATCCGTTCCAGCTTCTCCTTGGGTATTTCTCGGCCGGAATTCTCAAACGAAATTTCCACCCCGCCATTCTTTTTTTCGGCCGCAATGCGGATCGGTTTCCCCTTGCTGCCGTAGGACAGGGCATTCTTCAGAATATTGTTGAACACACGGGCAATTTTGTCCGCGTCGGCATAGATATAAATTCCCTCCGGTACCTCCACCTTAATGGAGCAGGCATAGCGCTCCGCCATCGGATAAAACTCATCGGCCAGCTGCTGCATCATCGTGACCAGGTCTACCGTCTCCCTCTGCAGAGGAATCTTGCCTATATTAAGCCTGGTCAGCTCGAAAAACTCATTGACCAGGGTTTCCAGGCGGTAGGCCTTTTCCAGCGTAAGGGAGGTATACTTCTTGCGCACGTCTGCGGGAAGATTATCCGTTTCATCCAGCAGGCAGAGATAGCCGATGATGGAGGCCAGAGGCGTTTTAATATCGTGGGCCAGGTAGGTGATCATATCCAGCTTTCGCTTGGTCTCCAGCTCCACCAGCTGCTCGCTTCTCTGGTTCTCTCTCTTTAACTGGTTCAAATCCTGTTCCAGGAGGGCGAAATCATCATCCAGCTTCAGAAACTGGTCGTTTTTTTGAAACAATACGCCAAGGTTGCGGAAAATCCGATCCACCCGGTTTAGGAAAAAGCTTTCCAGCATAAAAAAACTGATAAAAATCAGCAGGCAGATAAAAGCCATGATGAAGGCGGTCTTATGTTCCATCACCCAGACGGCCAGACTGCGCCCCAATGTGCTTTCAACGGTATCGATCACCGCCCCGTTCCAGATACTGTCCATGAAAAGAAACAGAAGCCCAGCCCCAGCGGCGCAGACCATGGCCATAATCACATGGAGCCGGATCATCCGGCGGCGGAATTCCTTAAAATATTCTTTATCCAATTTTATACCCCACTCCCCAAACGGTCTTGATATAACGGGGGTGTTCCGCATCCTCTCCCATCTTTTCCCTCAGATGGCGGATATGTACCATAATCGTACTGCTGCTGTTGGAATAATATTTCTCCCCCCAAATCTCCGCGAACATCTTCTCCGCGCTTACCACCTGCCCCCGATGGCGGCACAGGGTCCAGAGAATCTCAAACTCCGTCGGCGTCAGCGACAGCTTCTTATCGTTGAGATAGCACTCATGATTCGTCCGGTCTATCATCAGGCCGGAAATCTGAATCACCTGGTCGTCCCCCTTTGCCGGACCAGATCCCACATTATAGCGGGTATAGCGGCGCAGCTGAGCCTTGACCCGCGCCATGACCTCCAGCGGGCGGAAGGGCTTCGTAATATAATCGTCAGCGCCAATGGTAAGCCCCGTCACCTTGTCAAGTTCCTCATCCTTGGCTGTCAGCATAATGACGGGAAAACGATAGGTCTTGCGAATCTGCCGGCACAATTCAAAGCCGTCAATATCAGGGAGCATCACATCCAGCAGGGCCAGATCGATGCGCACCGATTTGAGGCACTGAAGCGCCTCTTCTCCATTGTAAAATTTATAGACTTGATACCCTTCGCTTTTTAAATAAAATTCAATAAGGTCGGCCAGGGCCTCCTCATCATCTACCACCAGAATATTATTTTGTAATGTATCCATAAATGCTCCTTCGCATCTTTCGGGCTTTCGCTGCTCGCACGGCCTTTTGGTTTTCCTCGGCTTACGCCGTGCGCTGCTCGATTCCGCTTCGCTTCATCCGCCTCTGCACACTTTCGCACTAGGCTCGAAAATACCTCGCCAAGTGCTCAATGCGTCGCTTTCGGGCTTTCGCCCTATGTGCAGCTGCGCATCCGAAAGCTTGCTCATGCCTTCGGCATGGCGCTCTCTCCTGCTCATCTGCTCGCACGGCTCAATGCTATACGAACATTATAGTACATATCTTTGCTGAAAGTCTTTAAGATTTTCTAAACAAATATAAAGATAAAATCAAGGGGACTTTTTTGAAAACCCTTTAAAAACAGTCATATTGAATTATTTTATGGGCTATGATAGAATAAAGTCACAGATAAGCAATAAGTACTGCGTGTCTGATAAACAGAAAGACAGGGGGAAATCGATGGGCAGCCGGATGGAAAGCGAGATTGCACAGACTCTGGATGTATCGGGAGAAACAGCAGAATATGACGCGTCGGCGAAGAAACTGGTGGCACAAAAATCCATTCTTGCCTATATCCTGAAAAGTACGATGGATGAATTTTCCGATGTCCCTGTAAAGACAATCGCGGAGGAACTGATTGAGGGTTCTCCCCAGGTTGCGGAAGTGGCAGTTCATCAGGATGCGCCGGACGCACCAAATGGTACTCGCCTTATCTCTGCCCAGAAGGGAAGCGTATTCCAAAAACAGGAATACGGAAAGATTCAGAAAGTAGTGTCCATCTGGGTGTGCGAGAGCACGGCGGTCAGACGTTCTGACACGATCAACGAGTATTACTTTCATGAAAAAAACAGACGCGGAGATTACCGGGAAGATAAAAAGAATTACGACTTGATGCGGGTAATCGTCATGCGCCTGGGTTCTCACGGAAACAAAAGTGAAGACAATGCAATACGGCTTCTCAGCAAACTCTTTTCATCAGATCTTACGGCCAAGGAAAAGAAGAAGGCGTTGTCTGAGGAATTTCATATTATATGAACAGCTGCGATTGATGAGGAGGTGGATCATATGTGCAATTTGAGTACAGGGATTTTGGAACGAGGTATACAACGAGGCATGGAACAAGGCATAGAAAAGGGTCGTGAAGAGGGCATGATGGAAACATTATTTAGTCTTGTAAGAAAAGGGCTGCTTACAATTGCTGACGCAGCAAAGCAGGCTGAAATGGATCCTTACACCTTTAAAAGGAAATACGAAAGCTATTGCAGTAAATGATCCGTCTGTATCATAAAAGAAAAGGTATGGCTGCACTATGCAGAAAACCTTTGGAGAATGAAGACAAGGTAGTCCGGCATATGCTTGGTTACCTTGTCTTTTTTGTGGTTTTCCCTTTAATCAGAGCAAAGGAATTTTCCTTACTTCAATTTCTTTTCATAGGCGACGCGGGAGGCGCCGTCGCGGGTTAGGTAGATGATGCCGCAGTAAAGGAAACCATTTTTCTCCAGCATGCGGCGCATCGGACGGTTATCCTGATGGGTGTCTACCCGAAGGCTGACGGCCCCCTGTTCGCGGCAGCTTCGCGCGGCTTCCGCCACCAGGCGGCCGGCGAGTCCCCTTCCCTTTGCAAAAGGAGTCACCGCTACCCGGTGAATGACGCCGTAAGGACCTTTCGTGAACCATTTTCCCTCGTAGATTTTACAGTAATCCGGTTCTGTCTCGACGCTTATGTAGGCGGTGGCAAGAACCCGCCCTTCTTCTTCCAGCACGTAGCTGGCCTTATTCGCTACATCCTGATCCAAACGTTCCCTGTCCGGATAGCCGTCCTGCCACTGATCGATTCCCTGCTCACGAAAATAAGCCTGGGCATCGCGCCACAGGCTTATCACCTGCTCTTTATCCTCTTCTTCCGTCCTTCTAAAAATCATGTTCTTCTCTCCCGTATCCTTCCTGCACTTTTCCAATGCCAGTTTTCCAATGTCCGTTTTCTAGTGTCAGTTTCCCAGATAATTCCTCATACTTTTCAGTGCGCTCTTTTCCAGGCGGCTGACCTGTGCCTGGCTGATGCCGATTTCATCGGCCACCTCCATCTGTGTTTTTCCGTCAAAAAAACGCATATGGATGATGTTCTGCTCCCGATCCGGCAGGCGGTGCATCGCTTCACGCAGGGCGATATCCTCCACCCATTTCTCCTCCTTATTCTTTTTGTCGCTGATCTGATCCATCACATAAAGGGCATCGCCGCCCTCCGTATAGACCGGTTCATAAAGGCTCACCGGACTCTGAATCGCGTCCATGGCCACGACGACTTCCTCTCTGGTGATGCCGACCTCCTCCGCAATCTCGGTGATCGTAGGCTCCTTGCAGTTTTTCTTCATCAGATTTTCCCTGGCATAGATTGCCTTGTAGGCTGTGTCCCGCAGAGAACGGCTGACGCGGATGCTGCCGGAGGAATCCCGCAGATACCGTTTTACCTCGCCGACAATCATCGGCACCGCATAGGTGGAAAATTTCACGTCGTAGGTATCCGGCTGAAAATTGTCGATTGCCTTCATCAGTCCGATACAGCCAATCTGAAATAAATCATCCAGGTTTTCATTGCTCCCGGAAAATCTCTGAATCACACTGAGGACCAGCCGCAGATTGCCCTTGATGTACAGTTCCCTGGCCTCCCTGTCCCCACCCTGGATGCGGCGAAAAAGCTCTGTCTTCTCCGCCTCGCCAAGTACCGGAAGGGACGCCGTATTTACCCCGCAAATTTCTACTTTGTATACCGCCATACCAAGCACCTCCGCACATCATCTTGTATCTGAAATCATGCACGGTTTTCAGGCGGTTTATACTTCAAAAACGCAGGGGATTTTTCCCTGTTAAAATTAAGGAAAGGGCCTTGACAGCCGAAACTTTCATAGCGATTCATAGTGAATTATAGGGTGGTTCGGCGGGATTGTCAAGGAAAGAGCGGCCCCATTTTCAGCCCGTTTTTCCCCCTATTTTTATACGAATTTTACAATCTCGCGGCGCAGCCTTTTCATGATTTTTTTCTCCAGCCTGGAAATATAGGACTGGGAAATTCCCATCAGATCCGCCACTTCCTTCTGCGTCATCTCCTCCCCATCCTCACGGTTCAAGCCGAAACGCAGTTCGACAATTTTTTTCTCCCTCTCGTCCAGCCGGTCTACTGCCAGCTTCAAAAGTTCTTTCTCCGCCTCGTCCTCGATATCCCGGCCTATTACGTCCCCGTCTGTCCCCAGAATATCCGAGAGCAGCAATTCATTTCCGTCCCAGTCCACATTTAACGGCTCGTCGATGGAGACCTCCACCCTGGTTTTGCTGGACCGGCGCAGATACATCAGAATCTCGTTTTCAATGCAGCGCGAGGCATAGGTGGCCAGCTTGATATTTTTCACCGGATTGAAGGTATTGATCGCCTTGATCAGGCCGATTGTCCCAATCGAGATCAGATCCTCCACGCCCACGCCTGTATTGTCGAATTTTTTGGCTATGTACACCACCAGGCGCAGATTTCTCTCAATCAGCACGGCCCTGGCTTCGCTGTCTCCCTCGCCCAGAAGTCGGATATAATAAGCCTCCTCCTCCGGTTCCAAAGGGGAAGGCAGGATATCGCTGCCGCCAATATAATGCACTTCATTCTGCCCGGAAAACATCAGATTTCTCACGGTAGGCAGAATTTTAAACTTGAACTGTCCGGGTACGGAAACTTTAATGACCATTTAGGCTCCTCCTCTTCTTATCCGTCTGTGAATGCAGAAGCATTCGGTAATTCTGATCCGCCGACAGCGATGTCAGGCAAAACCCAATCAAGGGGTGCTCAAACGTTTCGCCGGAGGCCGTTACCATCCGATCCAGCGCCATAACGGGAATGAGGCCGTGGGGATTGCCCATACTGCGGCAGGGAATCAGCCTGGCCCCCACAGGCAGGCTTTCCTCCCGCCCGGCCGCCGTCTCCTGGAACGCCTCCCAGCAGGCAGGTCCGATCAGGTCCTTGCAGGCATCCAGCTCCAAAATATGTACGACCTGGCCGGTAAAAGGATCGTACAGCTGATTGCCGCTGTCCCACAGGGCCGGAACGGTCAGCTGCCTGCCGCCGCAGTACAGGGTCACATCCTGAATCCACTCCTGGCTCCGGCTAAGTTCACGGTATCGCAGCCCGCAGGCGATCAACAGGAAACTCCCTCCCATTGCCCCGGCCAGCAGCCACACCGACACGGCCCCGGCCTCTCTATGCCCCATCCAAAGCCGCAGGAACCATCCAAAGGCCGTGCCGTCATAGACGATATGGATCAGTCCGCCCATCAGGACGGCGGCTGCGCCTAAGCAGAACGCGCCCTGCAGCAGATCCCGCGGGGATTTCAGCCGGTAGGCGAGGCGCACCATGAGCAAGGCTGTGCCGGCGCTTCCCAGCAGCCGCACCGCCCAGCCGCGCAGGGCAAAGGCTGCATACAGACAGGCCCAAAGGGCTCCCAGGGCCGCAGCCAGGCTGATTCGTCCCAGGCGTATCCTCTTTTGCAAGAACCATCCGGCTAAAATCAGAAGAACCGCATCCATCATCCAGTTGACTAAAAAAAGAACATCTGCATAGATTACGGTTCCCATGGCTCATCTCCGCCGTTTCCTGCTTCCCGCCGCTTTGTCTCTCAATCAGAATGTGGATTTATTATAAAAAAAAGCCCGGCGCGGATGCTGTCGAAACGGGGGAGATTCGTCCCTGTTTCCACCGCAAAATCCGCGCCGGGAAAGAAAGCCGATATGAAGTTATTTTTCCATCAGCCAGAAGGCTGCGCTGTAAGGAGCCAGTTCGCTGCCGCCGCCAAAATCATGGGGCTCTCCGGTCAAAAGATCGGTCGCCCTGCCGCAGCCGGCGTCAAAATGCGCCGTGAAGGGCTGGTCGTCCATATTGATAGCCACCAGAATCCGCTCCTCCTCCGTTTTCCGCTCAAAAATACACTGAAGATTCGTTAAAAGCACGGAGCGGAAATCCCCATAGTTCAGCGCCTTACTCTGTTTTTTAACCGCAGCCAGACGGCTGATCCAGTCCGTCAGCTCGTTTTCCATGGGAATCGGCGGGCAAGGGCGCAGCGCCGGATCCCCATCGCTCTTTTTTCCCTCCTCGCCCCATTCGCTGCCATAGTAGACGCAGGGAATCCCCGGCATGCCAAAGCAAAGGGCATAAAGAAGGGGAAGGTGAGCCTTGTTGGTCAGGATACTGGCAGCCCTTGTGACATCGTGATTGTCCACAAAGGAAAGCAGATGTTTCCCTTTATACAGGGTCCAGTTCTCCGGGCCGAACTGGCGATTCAGAGAATGGATAATCTCAAACATATTCCGGCTGTTGAAGCTGGACCAGAGCCCCTTGTAGCATTCATAATTCGTCACCGAATGAAGCATGGCGTCATTTAACAGCCGATTATAATCTCCGTGCAGCACCTCGCCCACCAGGAAAAAATCCGGCTTCAGGCTGTCGCAGAAGGAACGGAGACGGCGAACAAAATCCAGATCCAGGCAATACGCCACATCCAGGCGCAGGCCGTCGATATCCCACCACTGCACCCACAGGCGGATGCTGTCAAAGAGATATTCCTCCACGGTAGGATTTTTCAGATTCAGCTTGACCAGATCGTAATTGCCCTCCCAACCCTCATACCAGAACCCGTCATTATAAGGAGAATTCCCTTCAAAATTAAGGAAAAACCAATCCCGGAACGGAGAATTCTCCCGGTTTTTCAGCACGTCCTGAAAACCGAAGAAACCTCGCCCCACATGGTTGAATACCCCGTCCAGAACCACCCGGATACCGGCGCGGTGCAGGCTTTTGCATACCGCGGCAAAATCCTCGTTCGTCCCCAGCCGCACGTCCAGCTTCCGGTAATCCCTGGTATTGTATCCATGGGTATCCGATTCCAGCAAAGGGCAAAAATAGACGGCATCCGCCCCTACTTTCTGAATATGGGGAATCCACTCCTCCACCTTGCGAATCCGGGGCGTCAGCTCCCCATCGTTTTCAAAGGGCGCTCCGCAAAACCCTAACGGATAAATCTGGTAAAACACGCTTTCATAGGCCCACATTTCCCATTCCTCCTTTGCCAAAGCCTTTATCTGTATTTTCCTCATGGAAGGAAAATTCATATTTTTCATACGCATTGATTATCGTTGTATCCAGGTAACGGCTGACCCGCGGGGCCGTCGGCGTATAGGAGAGATGGACATGCCCGTGAACGAAGAACGCAGGCCTGTACTTTTCCATCAGGGTCCGAAATGTCTGAAACCCCGTGTGGGTCAGGCCCTTCCCATCGCCCAGCTGAAAGGCCGGGGCATGGGTGACCAGGATGTCAAAGCCTTTATGGCGGGCAAGCGGGAGCCAGAGCCGCATCATTCGCCGCTTCATCTGGTTTTCCGTATACTGATAGGGACCGCTTTTATAGCGCATAGAGCCGCCCAGCCCCAGGAAACGAACGCCCCGGTACACATAGACCTGATCTTCGATAGAAATACAGCCCTCCGGAGGCGTCTCCCGGTAGCAGGCATCATGGTTCCCATGTACGTAAAGAACCGGCCCCCTGAAAAAAGTCGCCAGAAAAGACAAATAGCTGGGGTACAGGTCTCCGCAGGAGACGATCACATCGATCCCCTTTAACCGGTCGGGGGTATAATAATCCCACAGAGCCTTGGACTCCACGTCTGAGAGCGCAAGAATCCTCATAGAGTTTCTCCTTTTTCCGGGAAAATTTCCTGCGCTTTCATTATTTGGCCTGCGCCCTCGCTTAACTCCTCCGGCTCCGGCAGC
The DNA here is from genome assembly GCA_944383835.1 of uncultured Lachnospiraceae bacterium. Classification (GTDB taxonomy): domain Bacteria; phylum Bacillota; class Clostridia; order Lachnospirales; family Lachnospiraceae; genus RGIG7193. Next base: position 26,404 of record CALWRE010000017.1, read on the forward strand.
CTTCCCACAACGTTCGCCGCCAGCCAGTCCATCCGGACAATCTGCGACGGCGAAAGGGGAACCCCGCCCGGCGTGCGCAGCACATTCTTCTGATCCCGTATGTCGCCGGAAAAAATCTGAAAGCTCTCATTGACAATCTGGTTCTTGACCATCTCCATCAGCTGCACCGAGCGGGCCGGAACCGATTTGGACACGATTACGTCGATCAGGCCAGAAGAAATCCCCCACCAGTAATT
>CALWRE010000018.1 GCA_944383835.1 uncultured Lachnospiraceae bacterium
AATCATGTGCTGTGACTTCCCGAAATATTCCATCGTCATTCCGACCCTGGCTGTGGGCGGAACCGGAACGGCCAACATCGGCGGCAACATCATTCCCGAGGAAGCTGCCTCCTACTCGAGGCCTTGGACCAGCATGGAGATCATCGAGGAGTGCCGCAGAGATTATTTCCATTGGTTCCCTCTGCTGCAGGCCCTTTACACCTTCTCCAACCCGGTGGTCATCAAAGCGGCCCTGCGCATCCTGGGCCTGCCCGGCGGCCATTTGAGAAAGCCTTATCAGGAGTATGAAGGCCAGAAGCTTGCGGAGCTGGAGACCATGATGGGCGAGATGGGAGTTATCGACAAATACGGGGTAAAATAAAGCCCTGTTTTCATCGCGGGAGAGAAGAAAATGGGTGAAAAATTGATTGTAATCGGGGGAACGGCGGCGGGACTGAGCGCTGCCTCCAAGGCAAAGCGGGTGAAGCCCGATATGGAGATCACCGTCTTTGAAAAATCGGGCTATATCAGCTACGGGGCCTGCGGCCTTCCCTACTTTGTCGGCGGAATGATCGACAGCCCCGACGATCTGGTGAGCCTGACTGTGGACCAAGTGACAAATAAGAGGGGAATCCCCACCTATATCCATCATGAGGCAACGAAGATCGACCGGGAGCATAAGACGGTTACCGTCGTCAACTTAGACAGCGGCGAGGAGAGCGTTCATCCCTATGATAAGCTGGTGATCGCCACCGGGGCCAGGCCCATCCGCCCGAATATTCCCGGTATAGACGCCGACGGCGTTTATTACCTGCGGACCGTGGAGGACGGGATTCGGCTGAAAGCGGTCGTGCAGGCCGAGGGCAAGAAACGGGCTGTGATCGTCGGAGGCGGCTTCATCGGCCTGGAGGTGGCCGAGGAGATGGCCCTGTCCGGCGTGGAGGTCCATGTATATGAGCTGATGCCGAGGCTTCTGCCTTTCCTGGACGAGAGCTTTTCCCAGCTGGTCCGCGATACCCTGGAGCAGCATGGGGTGCATGTACATACCGGCTGCGGGGTAGAGGCGGTGCTGGAGCAGGATGGAAAGGCCTGCGGCGTCCGGGTTACCGGAGGGGAAGAGCTGGCCGTGGACTTTGTGCTGATGAGCATCGGCGTCGTACCCAATTCGGAGCTGGCACGGGACGCAGGACTCGCCTTGGGAATCAAGGGAACCATCGCGGTGGACGATGAGCTTCGCACCTCCGATCCGGATATCTGGGCCTGCGGCGACTGCGTCCAGATGAAAAACCGGATTACCGGGGAGGCGGTTCACGTTCCCCTGGGCACAACGGCCAACAAACAGGGAAGAATCGCCGGAGACAACGTGGCCGGGGCCCACGATACCTTCAAAGGGGTTCTCGGCTCCATGGTAACGAAGGTCTTTGACCTGTATATCTCCGCCACCGGACTTTCCTTAGACCAGGCGAAGAAGGCCGGATTTGACGCGGTGACTTCCATGATCACCAAAGGCGACCGGGCCTCCTACTATCCCGGCAGCCGGGACAATAAGATCTGCCTAGTGCTTGACCGGAAAACGGGACGCCTGCTGGGAGCCCAGGGGGTAGGAAGTGAGAGCATCGCCGGGCGAATCAACGTCTTTGTGGCGGCGATCACCTGCGGCATGACCGTTTCGGAGGTCAACGAACTGGATCTGGTATACGCCCCGCCGGTGGCTCCGGTCTACGATCCTATTTTGATTGCGGCCAGCCAGGCCATGAAAAAAGTAGACAGGCAGGAGGGATGAGGATGGAAGGTCTGTACGAGGTGACGGTAAAACGGGACGAGGACATCCGCCAGGTGATAGCGGATTATATTCTGGAAAAAGGCTGGGACGAGGTCTATATCATCGGAGCGGTAGGCTCGGTGATCGATACGGCGTACAACGCCCCCATCGACAACAGCATCCCGATGAACCTTCAGACGACGCCCTGCCCTGGGGCAGCCGAGGTGCTCAGCTTCACCGGGGAAGTGATGAAGAGGGAGAAGATGGATCCCAATCTGGCAAAGGTGTATACCGATAAGACCAGCCCTCTCTTCGTCCATATACACGCCAGCTGCGCCACCGGGGACGGGAAGGTATACGGCGGCGGCCTGGTAAAAGGAAAAGCGTTTCGGGCGCTGCGGGTCTTTATGACTCCCATCGTCTGACGATACAATGGTAAAAATGAGGTATTAACAATGAGGTTTGGGGGCCGGTTCGGCCGGCTCCCTCTGTAAAACATAACAGGAGGTATGTTATGAAAAGATTTTTAGCTTTGATTCTTGCACTGGTTTTGGCTCTGTCTGCAGTGGGATGCAGCAGCAGTACGGATGAGACCGGAGGGGGCGGCGGCGAAGTAGCCGGTATCGCTACTCCTTCTTCGCCGGAACGTTACTCTCTGGGCGGCGGTTCCTCGGGCGGTAACTTCTACCTGGTGGGCGGCGGCCTGGCAACCACGCTGAACAATGCGCTGCCGGATTATTTCGTGTTTACGGCCGAGGAAACCGGCGGCTCCACCGCTAACCTGACGATGCTGCAGAACGGAGACATTGAGGTCGGCATTTCCATGACCTCTTCCATGTATGAGGCCTGGGAGGGCGAAGCGGAATGGACCGGCGGAGCGATGGATAAGCTGCGCGGCCTGGTTCCCCTGTACCCTTCTTACCTGACGATCTATGCACTGGCAAGCTCCGGCATTGAGACCCTGGATGACCTGAGCGGCAAAATCGTCGGCCTGGGTTCCCAGGGAGCCGCTATGGACAGCATCTTCCGCGAGGCCCTGCCTGCCATGGGCATTGAGCCTTCCCAGATCTTTAACGACGGCCACGGCGCTACCGCTACCGCCGTTTCCGACGGACAGGTAGATGCTGCGATCCTGTTCTCACTGCCTCCCTTCGCTGCCATCACCGAGCTGGAGGCTACCCAGGAGCTGAACTTCGTCGGCCTGACCCAGGAACAGCAGGATTACCTGACTTCTACCTATCCTTTCTACTCGGCCGACGTGATGCCCGGCGGTTCCTATGCGGGCCAGCCCGAGGATATCGATGTAGTATCCGAGTGGAATATGCTGGTAACCAGCAGCGATGTATCGGAGGATTATGCATACCTGATGGCAAAGACCCTGTTTGAGAACACGGCGGCTCTGGAAGAGATTTATAAGGGACTGAGCTACTGCACGCCGGAAAACGTTCAGTATTTCAACATCCCGCTGCATGCCGGCGTGGTTCGTTACCTGGAAGAGATCGGAGTGGAGGTGCCTGCGGAGCTGATTCCCCCGGAATACGAAGGCTAATTGACGAAACGGACGAATACGGAGACGGAGGCGGTCCTGACCGCCTCCCCCGCCAGGGGACGCCGGATTCGCCTGCACAGTCTTTGGAAGGAGTAGAGGATGGAAAATAAATCAACTTATCAGAAAGTAGTACAGGGAATTGTCATTGCGATCGCTCTGTTTGCCGTCTTTATCCATGTGGGCAACTATACAATCTTCACCCTGCCCAGCATTTTATTCTATGCCTGGCATCTGATGATCGGCCTGGTGCTGATTTTCCTGTACAACCCTCTTGAAAAGAAAATCAAGAAAGAGGTAAGCCCGTCGATGAAGACGGTCTGCCGGGTGATCGACTGGATTCTGATTGCCCTGACCATCGGCGTCAGCCTGTATGTTATCATCAATTTCGACACCTATGTGGCCGACATGCAGAACAATAAGCTGACCACCGAGATCTATGTGCTGGGTATCATCATCACAATCCTGGTACTGGAGGGCGGACGCCGCACCCTGGGCATTGTACTGCCTATTGTTGCCATCGTCGCCATTCTGTACGGCCTCTTTGGCAATCTTATCCCCGGCCTGTTCGGCCACAGGGGCTACAACCTGCAGCGCGTGATCCTGTCTATTTTCAGTGACCGCGGCGTGTATGGAACACCAATCGGCACCTCGGCAACCAACGTGTATCTGTTCCTGCTGTTTGCCGCTTACCTGAATGTATCGGGCGCAGATCAGATATTCCAGGATATTGCCATTGCCCTGGCCGGCAAGAAGCGCGGCGGCCCGGCTAAGATGGCCGTTGTAGCCAGCGCTTTCTTCGGAATGATTTCCGGCAGCTGCGTGGCCAACGTGGTCAGCACCGGCGCTTTTACCATCCCGCTGATGAAGCGCAACGGCTATCAGCCCCGTTTCGCCGGCGCTGTGGAGGCCGTGGCGTCCACCGGCGGCCAGATCATGCCTCCCGTTATGGGCGCTGCGGCCTTCGTGCTGGCCGACGTGGTAGGCGTCTCCTACACTGAGGTCTGCATTGCAGCTGCTTTGCCTGCCGTTATGTATTTCGTCTGCCTGTTTAAGATGGTTGACCTGGAGGCCATTAAATATGATCTGAAGGGCCTGCCCGAGGAAGATATTCCGAAGCTGAGCACAGCGCTGAGCAAGGGACTGAAGCTGTTTGTTCCCCTGTTCATCCTGCTGTTCATGATGATCGCCCTGAAGGCGACTCCGATGCGCTCTGCGATCTGGGCCATCGCTTCGATCCTGATCCTGAGCCTTTTTGATAAGGAAAATCGTCTTACGGTCAAAAAGTTCGTGGACGGCGCGGTCTCCGCTGCCCATTCCATGACCTCCGTAGTAGGCGCCTGCTCCACCGCCGGTATCGTTGTGGCTATGTTCTCGATGACAGGACTGGGCCTGAAGTTCAGTAACTTCATCGTCCAGCTGGGCGGCAATGCGCTGATCCCCAGCCTTATCCTGTCGATGCTGGTCTGCGCGATCCTGGGCATGGGCCTGCCGACTACGGCGTCCTACATCGTGGTGGCTACGGCTGTCGCCCCTGCTCTGACGAGCCTGGGGGTAGACACTTTGGCAGCTCACCTGTTCCTGTTCTACTTTGCCTCCCTGTCCGCCATCACTCCTCCTGTGGCCGTGGCTTCTTACGCTGCCGCCGGCATCGCCCAGGAGAACCCGATGAAGGTGGGCTTTACAGCGGTGAAGATAGGCATTACAGGCTTTATCCTGCCTTTTGCCTTTGCGCTGAACAATGACTACATTATCTTTAACTTCGATTTCCAGACCCTGCTGACCTGGGTTTCCGGTATCGTTGTCAGCTATGCCCTGGCCTGTGCCCTGCAGGGTTATGTGGAAGGCAAGATTACGATCTTCGAGAGAATCGGTTATCTGATTGCCTGCGGCCTTGCAATCACGCCCTATGTGATTCCTTCTGTCGCCGGCTGGGCGCTCTTTGGCGTTCTGTACGGCTTCCGTCAGATCGAGGCTAAGAAGAAGAGGGCTGCCGCCGCATCGTAAAAAGAGCGGACAGAGCAGACCGATAGGGCGAATGGACTTGTGAGAATAGTATGACGTGATACAGCACTCCCGGACGACCGTACAGACGGTTTGTCCGGGAGTGTTTGACGTAAGTGTCCGGCGGGCGCATGCTCTAACGGGGGAAAGCCTCTGACCCGCCCCGGCGGTTAACGGTACTGCTCCGTTAGCCGCGCAATTTCATCCCGCATGGCGTCCACCATGGACGGGGGAGCGGTAATTCGTACCCCTTTCCCCAGCCCAATAACCCAGCCGAGGAAATGCTCGCTGGCGGATACCGGAAGGTTCACCTGAAAATGGCTGTCGTCCGTGGGCCGCAGGATAATGTCCTTGCCGAAGCGGTCGATCATCACGGCGGCCATCTGATTTTCGCACTCCAGGGTGACCATTGTTTTTTCTCCGCCGAACATGCCGAAAAGGCCGCGGGAATACTGCGGCAGGTCCAGTTTCTGAAACAATTCCCTGCCCTCCCGTTCCTCGGCGGAGAGGGAGATGTGCAGCATTTTGTCCACGCGGTAATGCTTGAACTGCCTGCCCTGGGGGTCGTAGCCGATCAGATAATAATACTCGTCGTCCCAGACCAGGGCCCAGGGACTGATCCGGTACCAGGCGCCGCCGTGGCGCAGCTCCATTTCTTTTTTGACATTCCACTGGAAATACTGAAAACGAATCTGCTTGTCCTCGCCGATGGCGGTATGCAGCTTGTCCACGTTATAGTAGATGCTTTCGTTCATAGTCTTGACCCGGCCGGAGATTAAGACCTGGCGGTGCAGCTTTTTCGCCTCGTGCCGGCTGGCCAGGGTCTCCAGCTTGGCGATCAGTTCGCGGGATTTGCGCTCGGTGATGAATTTGGCCGACTGCACGGAATCGACCAGGAGTTTTAGCTCCGGCAGCTCAAATTCCCGGGAAGCGAGGCGGTAGAGGACGTTCCGGCCGGCCTGTTCGCTGACGATATCCATGCCGTAATGGCGCAGCTCCTCCAGATCCAGATAGAGGGTTCTGCGGTCCTCGGTGATTTCATATTCTTCCAGGCGGCAAATCAGCTCCTGGGCAGACAGCCCGTGCTCCTCATCGGTCTCGGCCATGAGGATCCGGGCCAGATATAATAATTTCAGCTTTTGGCTGCGTCCCTTTGCCATGGGGAGGCCTCCTTACGAAATCAGATTGCTCACATAGGGTTTCCAGCCGGAGAGAACGTCGTCGTAGAAGCTCTGTTTCCAGTCGATATAGGAGACGCTCTCTTCCAATTGGCGGATGTTCTCCCGGAGAGCCTCCTGTTTCTGCGCCAGCATTTCCTTGCGCTGCGGGATGGTGGATTCCCCCCGCAGGCACAAATCCAGATATTCCTTCATCTCCTGGATGCTCATCCCGCATCGCTTCAGACAGACCAGATCCTTGATCCATTTCAAATTCCGTTCATCGAAAATACGTCGGTTGTTCTTATCCCTCTTTACATTGGGAATCAACCCCTCGTTGCAGTAAAATTTCAGGGCCTGATAGGTCAGATCGGCCTCTTTGCAGACCTGCATCATTGTGTAAACCATGCCTATTCCTCTCTTCTTTGCATGCTGCCGGCTGCATGGCCGGCAACAAGGATTCACAGAAAATTCAAGAAAACTTGCCGGAAACCTATTGACCGGTTGTAACAACCGGATATTATAATCGATTCTATCAACCGGAAGATTTTATCGGATTATACCACGATCCGCTAAAACAGACAAGACGGGAAACCAGAAAACCAGAAATCATAACCAGAAAGACTTAAGAAATCTTAGGGAATTTCAGGACAGAAAGAGAGGAGATCGAAAATGGTATTTTACTTTACGGGTACGGGAAACAGTCTTTATATCGCGGAAAAGCTGGAAGAGCACCCGGTGAGTATTCCCCAGGTTATGCGGGGGACGGAGCGGGAATTCACGGCGGACAGCATTGGGATTGTCTGTCCTGTATATGGGCATGAGGCGCCGTCTATGGTTCGGGAATTTATGCAGGAGGCTGCCTTTCACACCGATTACTTTTATATGATCCTGACCTATGGCAATCGGCATGGAGGGGCCGCGGAGCTGGCGAAGCAGCTGTGCGAGGAATGCGGAATCGACGTCAGCTATATCAATGTGGTGCTGATGGTCGATAACTGGCTCCCTGCCTTCGACATGGAGGAACAGACGAAGCTTGATAAAAAGATAGACGAACAGGTGGCGGCGATACGGGAGGATCTGCAAAATCGCAGGAAAGCCATCTCTCCGGTTACCCAGGCAGACCGGGAGGCGCATCAGCAGTTCCTGAGCAGAATGAGCCAGATGCCGGCCGATGCCTGGCAGCATCTGATCCGGGTGACAGACGCCTGCGTTGGGTGCGGCATCTGTACTAAGGTATGCTCCTCCGATTCGATGCAGCTGGAGAATGGCAGGGCCGTCCACATCCCCGGCAGATGCCAGACCTGTCTGGCCTGCGTTCACGCATGTCCTTATAAGGCCATCGGCCTGACGGTGCCGGAGAAAAATCCCCAGGCCCGCTACCGCAATGAACATATTTCCCTGGGCGATATTATAGCCGCCAACGGGAAAAACAGCAGGCGGTGATCTTTTCCTATGGCTTCGGAGGCAGCTACCGGGTGGGAATCCCTTACGCGGAGGAACTGTCGGTTTTCACGGAACAGGCGGATCTGGAAACGGAGGAAATTCCGGACACTTACTATTTTATGTGGATGGATGTGGGCCGGGCCTACTTTGAGCCGCTGATCGGCTATGATATCTATGAGGATATCGGCGCCTATGACCGGGACGTTCTGTTAATCCATGGGGATGCGGACAGCATTGTCCCTCTCTCCTATTCGGAAAGGGCCCTGGAGGTCTACCCCTCGGCCCGGCTGGAGGTGATAAGCGGAGCCGGACACGGATTTGGGGGCGTGGATTTTGCACGGGCCATGGATTATATACTGGAGTATCTGGAAACCAATCGGGTTTAAAGCCTTAAAACCTATTTATCAATATTATCAAAGAAAGGAATGGATGATGAAGAAAATGCAGACAGGAAAGACAAGGATAGGAAACTTTTTAAGAAAAGGGATTGCGGCCCTGCTTCTGATCGCTATGACGGCGGCTCTGGCGGCCTGCTCCGGCACAAACGGCGGGGAGAGTACCCAGGGAACGAACGCCCCGACCGAGGCGCAGACGGAGCCTTCCACAGCGGCAGAGACAGCGGAGGAGAGCGGCACGCAGGAGGACGGTCAGACGGATGAGACGGGTACGGCCGGCGCAGAGCAGGAGACGGCCGCGCAGGCGGGAACCTCTTCCAATATCCTGGTGATCTATTTCTCCGTGCCGGAGACGGACGGGGTGGATACGGTGGCCGGCTCCAGTCGGGTGGCTGTGGACGGCGAGGTCCTGGGCAACAACCAGTATGTGGCGCAGATCATTGCGAGGGAGACGGGCGGCGATCTGTTCCGCATTGAGACCGTGCAGGAGTATCCGGGCAGCCATGAGCCCCTGCTGGAGTTCGCTCACAATGAGATGGAGGAAAATGCCAGACCGGAGCTGTCCTCTCAGCTGGGGGACATCAGCGGATACGATATTATTTTCCTGGGTTATCCCATCTGGAATGCAGATCTGCCGATGCCTCTGTATACCTTCCTGGAGGAGAACGATTTAGGGGGCAAGACCATTGTGCCCTTCACGGTTCACGGGGGCAGCGGCTTTGCCGGGACGATTCAGACGGTTGCCGAGCTGCAGCCTGACGCTGCGGTGCTGGAAAACGACGGCCTGTCCATTTCCCGCAACGACGCGGCAGACGCGGAGAGCGAGGTGGTGAGCTGGGTAGAGAGCCTGGAGATTCTTCCGTAACAATATCGGATCACACACAGCAGGGACGTCCTGAAAAGGACGTCCCTGAAGCATATATGGGCAGAGTATGGCGCGGCAGGAGTAAAGGCCTGCCTTTCCTAGAAGGATAAATCCTTTTCATTATAGCACGAAACCGTTTAAAAATTGTTTAGAAAACACGATAAAATTCCTTAGATGTCTATGCTAGGCTGTTTGCAGGATACAAGAAAAAGGCATAAGGAGAGTTGCAGATGGAAGACAAACAGCTGGGCCTGACAGAGGCCCAAGTGCAGGAAAGGATAGAAAGAGGAGAGGAAAACCGGACGGTGGAGACGGTCACCAGGAGCCGGGGGCGGATTGTGCGGGATCACCTGTTTACCCTGTTCAACCTGCTGAATTTTGCGATCGCGGGGCTTCTGTTCGCCGTAGGAGCCTATTCCAACATGCTTTTTATCGCAATTATCATTGCGAATATTGGGATCGGGATCGCCCAGGATTGGAAGGCGAAGAGGCTGGTGGACGAACTGTCCATTTTAAACCGCCCTACCGTCCGGGTGCTGCGGGACGGAAGGGAGCAGCGCATAGAAGCCGCCCGGCTGGTGCGGGACGACCAGATGATACTGGACAGCGGCTGCCAGATCTGCAGTGACGGCCAGGTGGAGGCGGGAGTAATCGAGGTCAATGAATCCCTGCTCACCGGCGAGAGCGATCCGGTGACGAAGCAAAAGGGAGATGAGCTGTACTCCGGCAGCTTCGTCGTCTCCGGCAGAGCCAGGGCCAGGGTCGTCCATGTGGGGGCGGAAAATTATGCCGCCCGGCTGGTGAATGAGGTGCGAAAGGAGCGAAAGGTAGAGTCGGAGCTGATCGGTTCCATGGGAAAGGTGACCCGCTTTACCAGCATGCTGATCGTGCCGTTGGGGATAGCCCTCTTTTTAGAAGCCGTTTTCCTGCGGCAGAGCCCGGCGGAGGAGGCGGTGGTGTCTTCGGCGGCGGCTCTTTTGGGGATGCTGCCCAAGGGACTGGTGCTGTTGATCTCCGTATCCCTGGCCTCCGGCGTGATTCGCCTGGCCAGGAAAAAGATATTGGTGCAGAATATCTATTCGCTGGAGACCCTGGCCCATGTGGATACGCTGTGTCTGGATAAGACGGGGACGCTGACCGATGGAAATCTGAGGGTTCGCCGGGTAATTCCCCTGGCCGGACTGCCCCAGGGGGAGATGGATGCGCTGGTGAGCTCCTATCTGGCGGCCAGTCCCGATAATAACGCCACGTTTCGGGCCTTGCAGGAGGCCTTTCCGGCGCGGGAGATATATCACCCGATGCAGCAGATCCCCTTTTCCTCGGCGCGTAAATGGGGCAGCGTCAGCCTGGCAGGGGCCGGCACCGTCTTTGTGGGGGCGCCGGAAAGGCTGCTAGATCCCCTGCCGGAAAACCTGGCGGAGGAGCTTGCGAAGGGCCGCCGGGTCGTGGCGGTGGGATACAGCGGCAGCCTGTGGGAGGATGCGGAAAACCTGCCGTCCAGGATACAGCCTCTTTATGGAGTGGTTCTGGAAGATACCATTCGCCCCGGGGCAAAGGAGACGCTGGCCTTCTTTGAGCGGGAGGGCGTGGATATCCGGGTTATATCCGGCGACCATATAAAGACGGTGTCCATGACGGCTAAGAGGGCCGGGCTCAGACGGTGGCAGGATGCGGTGGATCTGTCGGCCCTGGACGGGGAGCCGGACTATGACGCCCTGTGCCGGGACTATGCCGTGTTTGCACGGGTGACGCCGGGGCAGAAGAGGGAGCTGGTGCGGGCGCTGCGCAGGCAGGGCCATAAGGTAGCCATGACCGGGGACGGCGTCAACGACCTGATGGCCCTGCGGGAAGCGGACTGCTCCATCGCCGTGGCCGACGGCAGTGACGCCAGCCGCCAGCTGGCCCAGGTGGTGCTTTTGGATTCCGACTTTACCCATCTGCCCCAGGTGGTGATGGAGGGCCGGAGAGTCATCCACAATGTGACGAGGACGGCGGCGGTATTTTTCATCAAGACAATCTACTCCACGCTGGTGTCCGTCTTCTGCCTGGCGGCGGGGATTCCCTTCCCCTTTATTCCCATCCAGATCACGCTGGTAGACGCCTGCATCGAGGCCTGGCCCTCCTTCCTGACGATTTTGGAGGCCGATACGGGCAGGATCAAGGGCAGCTTTCTGCGGACGGCTCTGAATAAGGCCCTGCCCTTTGGCCTGACGGTGACGGTTATGATCGCCGTCGTCAGCCTGACAGCCCCCTTTGAGGCGGCCCAGAATCAGACCGTCATGTACCTGCTGCTGATTCTCATCTCCATGGCGGCGGTGGTAAAAAGCTGCATTCCCTTTAACCGCCTGAGGGCCTTTGTCTGCGTGACGATGGCGCTCGGAACGGCCGGGGCTCTCCAGCTGCTGCCTTCCCTCTTTGCGGTAAGCCCGGTGACCGGTCCCATGGCCCGTTATCTGGCCGTCTGGGCTGCGGCAGCGGCAGCCCTGCTTCTGCTATTTTCTGTAGTAAAGCACGGTGTTATGCGATATAATAACCGGGGCGGCGTTTAAGCGCAGCGGCCGCGGGGCAGGAAAAGGAGATCGAAAAGGAGGTCGGATATGCCTTTAAAAAAACGGATGTTTCGTTCCAATATGATGCTTTTGTTTCTGTCCCTGGCCGCTCTGATGGGGATCATCCTGGCTGTGCTTTTGCTGCTGGAAGATGCGGTTGAGGCCCGCTTTTACCAAAGAGGCGAGGAGCTTCTTCCCGCCCTTCTGTCGGATTACGGAAGCCCGGAGAGTGCTCTGGGCGGCCTGGAGGAGGCGCTGCACATACTTTTCGGCGAGATTCTGACCTTCTTTCTCCCGGCTCTGGCGGTAATCGGAGCAGGGGCCATCACGGTAATCCTGGGGCTGTCGTCCTTTTTTACGCGGCGAATGAACCGGCGGGTCATGGAGCCGCTGGACGAGCTGGTGCGGGGGGCAGAGCGTATCCGGGACGGAAACCTGCGGGAACCCATCGCCTATCGGGGGGAGGCGGAATTTGAAAACGTGTGCCGGGCCTTCAACGACATGCAGCAGAGGATATTGGAAAACGAAGAACAGAGAGCCCGCGATGAAAAAGCGCGAACCGATATGATCACAGGCATTTCCCATGATCTGCGCACGCCCCTGACCTCCATCCAGGGCTATATCAAGGGAGTGCTGGATGGGGTGCGGATACGCCGCCAAAGAAGGAAGCCTATCTGCGCACGGCCTGGGAGGCCGCGGGCGAGATGAATGTCCTTTTGCAGAAGCTCTTCGATTTTTCGCGGATGGAGAGCGGGCAGCTGCCTTTTCATATGGTGCAGGCCGATCTGGCGGAATTTGCAGCGGCCTATGCGGCCCGCCGGGAGGCTTCTCCCGATCCGGGGCAGGTGCGTTTCCGGCTGCGGCGGGAACAGGAGCTTATGCCGGGGATTCGGATGGATGTGGATCAGATTCGGCGGGTTTTTGATAACTTATTGGAAAACAGCCTGAAATATGCCGGGGTGCAGCCGGTGGAGATAGAGATTGCAATCCGCGCAGAGAAAGAACCGAATGCGGCAAAAGTGATCCTGACCTGGAAGGATAACGGCCAGGGCGTGCCGCCGGAGAAGCTTTCGCGGATTTTCGACCGCTTTTATCGCTGCGATGAGTCCCGCAGTGAGAAGGGCAGCGGTGTGGGGCTGTATGTGGTCAAATACATTGTGGAGCGCCATGGAGGGCAGATCGAGGCCCGGAACGAGGGTGGGCTGAAGCTGATTCTGACCTTCCCCGCAGCCGGGAGCGAAGGAGAAAATGACGTCTGAGAGAAGGAGATGGAATCGTGGAGAAAATTCTGATCGCGGAGGATGACGGGCGCATCGCGCAGCTGGAGCAGGATTATCTGGAGAGCAACGGCTATGAGACCGTGGTAGTCCGGGAGGGGACGCAGGTGCTCCCCCAGCTGCAGAAAGGGGGCTACGACCTGCTTTTGCTGGACATTATGCTGCCCGGCTGCGATGGCTATGAGATCTGCCGCAGGGTGCGGGATGAGATCGATATCGATATTCCGATTCTGATGGTCACGGCCCGCAGCGAGGCGGTGGATGTGATCCGGGGACTGGGACTGGGGGCCAACGATTATATTAACAAGCCCTTCGACCCTTCACAGCTGGTGGCGCGGGTGCGCTCCCATTTAAAGCGGTATGCCCGTCTGACGGGAAAAGCGGACAGGGACGGAAGGAAAGATGGGAAAAATCCGGAGCGGATCGAGGTCGCGGACCTGGTCATTGAGCCCAGGACCTGGCGGGTCTGGAAGAAAGGCGAGGAGCGTAAACTGGCAAACCGGGAATTTGAACTGCTGCGTTTCCTGGCTGAAAACCCGAATATCGTCTTTTCCAAGGAGGAGTTGTTTGAAAAAATCTGGGGCTATGACTATGTGTCGGACGCCGCTACGATATCGGTTCATATCAACCGGCTGCGGGAAAAGATCGAGGACGACGCCCGCAATCCGCAGATCATAGAGACGGTCTGGGGAGCCGGGTACCGCTTAAATGCATGATAGGAAGGAGTAATAAAAGATGTGGCTTTTATATGCGGTCTGCTCCTCTTTTTTTGCGGGGCTTACTTCTATTTTGGCGAAGATCGGAATTCAAAAGACGGATTCCACGGTGGCGACCGCCCTGCGCACCGTGGTGGTGCTTCTGTTTTCCTGGGCCATCGTCTTTTTGATCGGCTCCCAGTCTCAGATTGCCTCCATAGATGGACGGACCCTCCTGTTTTTGGTGCTGTCGGGCCTGGCCACCGGAGCCTCCTGGCTGTGCTATTATCATGCCCTTCAGGAGGGGCCGGCCAGCGTCGTGGCTCCGGTGGATAAGCTGAGCGTGCTGGTGACGGTGGCCTTCTCTTATTTTGTCTTTGGGGAAAAACTCAGCCGGAGAGCCGCCGCGGGCCTTGTCCTGCTGACGGCCGGAACAGTGGCGATGGCGGTGTTGTGAGAACTATCCCGTTTTCAGGTTGCCAGAACAAAAAAACTGTTGTAAAATGTTTGGTAAAGCAATGCGGAAATGTCCCGAAAGGAGATTGGGATGGAGCGGGAGGTTCGTGATAAAAACGGCTTGACGCTGGATGAATATCTGGCAGGTTATAAGGCGGGAAATTACCCCCGTCCTTCGGTGACGGCGGATATTATGGTGTTTTCCCAGAAGGAAGGGAGATGGCGGCTTTTGCTGATCCGCAGAGGGGGACATCCTTTCCTGGGCTGTTATGCCCTGCCGGGCGGTTTCGCGGAACCGGGAGAGACGGTGGATCAGTCGGCCCGGCGTGAGCTTCAGGAGGAGACCCATGTGGAGGGCCTGGCTCTCGCGCCGGTGGGCTTTTTCAGCGATCCGGACCGGGATCCCAGAGGCTGGACGATGACGAACGCATATCTGACGGTGGCTCCGCCGGATCTTGCGTATCGGGCGGATGACGACGCGGCGGATGCGGCCTGGTTTACGGTGGAGGCGCGGGAAGAAGAAGGAAGATACCGATTGACGCTGACGGACGAGGCGGATTCTTCCTGCGTGCTTTCCGCCCTGCTGGCGGTGAAAATCTGCCCCACGGTTCTGGGGGAGGTACGGGATATCCGGATTGCGGAAAGCGACGGCATTGCCTTTGACCATGCGAAGATTATCCTGGAGGGCTTTCTGCGCCTGACAAGGGACAAGGTTCGGTGAGCAGATCGGCATAAAAAAGGGACGGATCCCCAGTGAGCAGATCAGCATATAAAGGGGACGAATCCACGGTGAAACCCGAAAATCCTGCGATTTTCGGGTTTTTCACGGGCGCGGGACTGACAGCGCGCGAATTGGCGGGGCAGCGGCTGGCCGGAAGATGGGACTTGCCAAAAACGGAACAAGGGAAAACGGAAAACAATAAGACATTACATAAGATAAAAGGCAGGATAAGAGGGAAATGATGAGGATAGGATTTGACAATGAAAAATATCTGAAAATGCAGTCGGAACATATTCGGGAGAGGATCGCCAGTTTCGGCGATAAGCTGTATCTGGAGTTTGGGGGCAAGCTTTTCGACGATTACCATGCTTCGCGGGTGCTGCCCGGCTTTGCTCCGGACAGCAAGCTGCATATGCTGATGCAGCTGAAGGACCAGGCGGAGATCATTATTGTGATCAACGCCAGGGATATTGAGAAGAATAAGGTGCGCGACGATCTGGACATCACCTATGACCGGGATGTACTGCGCCTGAAAGAGGTTTTCACGGAGAGGGGGCTTTACGTGGGGAGCGTGGTGATCACCCAGTACACCGGACAGAAGGCGGCGGATTTATTCCGGGAGAGGCTGCGGGCCGCGGGGATTCCGGTGTATACCCACTATGTGATCGACAACTATCCGAACAACGTCCCTCTGGTAATCAGCGAGGACGGGTTTGGCAAAAACGATTATATCGAGACGAAAAGGCCTCTGGTGGTGGTGACGGCGCCGGGCCCCGGCAGCGGCAAAATGGCGACCTGCCTGTCCCAGCTCTACCATGAAAACCGCCGGGGCATAAGGGCGGGCTATGCCAAGTTCGAGACCTTCCCGATTTGGAACCTGCCGCTGAGCCATCCGGTAAACCTGGCCTATGAGGCGGCCACGGCCGACTTAAACGATGTGAACATGATCGATCCCTTCCATCTGGAGGCCCATGGGAAAACGGCGGTCAACTATAACCGCGACGTGGAGATTTTTCCGGTGCTTCGCTCTGTCTTTGAGGCAATCTATGGGGAATGTCCCTATAAATCGCCCACCGACATGGGAGTCAATATGGCCGGCTTTTGCATCAGCGACGACGAGGTCTGCCGGGAGGCGGCCAGGCAGGAGATTCTGCGCCGCTATTATCAGACGCTGGTGAAGAAGGCCGAGGGTAAGGATGTGGAGAGCGAGGTCTATAAGATCGAGCTGCTGATGAAAAATACGAAGATCACGGTCAACGACCGCAGGGTGGTTCCGGCTGCCCTGGAGGCGGCGCGGGAGAGGGAAGTGCCGGCGGCGGCCATGGAACTTCCCGACGGGCAGATTGTCACGGGAAAGACCGGGGAACTTTTAGGCGCCTGCGCAGCCCTGCTTCTCAATGCAATCAAGGAGCTGGCTGGGATTGACGACAGCGTCCACCTGATTTCTCCGGAGGCGATTCAGCCGATCCAGCATCTGAAAACGGCCTATCTGGGGAGCAAAAATCCCCGGCTGCACAGCGACGAGGTATTGACGGCCCTGTCCGTCAGCGCGGCCTCCAACCCGACGGCCATGCTTGCGATGCGGCAGCTGCCTAAGCTGAAGGGCTATCCGGCCCATGCCTCCGTCCTTCTGTCCTCCGCCGATTATAAGACGTTCCGCCGCTTGGGAATTGACCTGACCTATGAGCCGGTGTCGGAGCAGAGAGCGGAGCAGGAATGAGAGTGCGGCATACGTTTGAGCCGGTGTGGGACGGGAATTCCCGGATCTTGATCCTGGGGAGTTTTCCGTCGGTGAAATCCAGAGAGCAGGGGTTTTACTACGGCCATCCCCGCTACCGGTTCTGGAAGGTGCTGGCGGCTGTGGTCGGCGGACCGGAGCCGCAGACCATGGAGGAAAAGAAAGCTTTTCTGCTGGAGCGGGGGATCGCCATCTGGGACGTGATCGCCAGCTGTGAGATCGAGGGCTCCAGCGACAGCTCCATCCGGGATGTGATTCCCAACGATATAAACGGGCTGATGGAAAAAAGCGGGATCCGCCGCATCTATGCCAACGGTGCAAAGGCGGGGGAGCTTTACCGGCGGTACGCGGAAAAAAAGACGGGGAAGGAGGCGGTGATCCTGCCCTCTACCAGTCCGGCCAATGCGGCCTGGAGCCTGGAACGGCTGACAGAGGCGTGGAAAGTCATCGCCCAGGAGTTGCAATTTCCGAGGCTTTACGATAGAATATAGCCGTTAACCTTAAGAAGCCCCGCGGCTTTGGCCGCAGGACGGCAGACAACAGAAGGAACAGGAGAAACGGATGGGCATTATCAAGGCCATAAAATTAACCTACGATTATATAAAACGGGACGAAGAAGGGAGTCCCACCGGCGTAAACCGGGCGGTGGACCATGTGGACATCGACATTGCATCGGGAGAATTCGTCGCGGTGCTGGGCCACAATGGTTCGGGCAAGTCTACCCTGGCCAAGCATATGAATGCCCTGCTCCTACCCACCGAAGGGACGATCTGGGTCGGCGAGAAGGACACGGCCGACGAGGACAATCTGTGGGATGTGCGCAGGATGGCCGGCATGGTGTTCCAGAATCCGGACAATCAGATCATCGGAACGGTGGTGGAGGAGGACGTGGGCTTTGGCCCGGAAAACATCGGCGTCCCCACTGAAGAAATCTGGAAAAGGGTGGATGAAAGCCTGGAGGCGGTGGGAATGACGGCTTACCGCTACCATTCGCCCAATAAGCTGTCGGGCGGACAGAAGCAGAGGGTAGCCATCGCCGGCGTCATGGCAATGCGGCCCCAGTGCATTGTGCTGGACGAGCCCACGGCCATGCTGGATCCCAACGGGCGGCGGGAGGTGCTGCGCACGGTGCGGGAGCTGAACCGCCAGGAGCATATTACGGTGGTCCTGATCACCCACTATATGGAAGAGGTTATTGAAGCGGACCGGGTTATCGTGATGGACGACGGCCGCATTGTAATGGAAGGAACGCCGGCGGAGGTCTTTGGCCGGACGGACGAGATGAAGCGCTACCGCCTGGACGTGCCCCAGGTCACGGAACTTGCCTGGGAACTGAAAAAGGACGGGTTGCCGCTTTCTGACGGGATTCTCCGGATTGACCAGTTTGTAGACGAGATCATGGCAGTGTACAGGGAAACCGGCCGATAAGGGCAGCGGATGGAGTAAAAATGGCAATTGAATTAAAAAAGGTAAGTTATATATACGGGGCGGGAACGCCGATGGAAGTGCGGGCCCTGGACCAGGTGAGCCTGACGATACCGGACGGGCAGTTTATCGGTCTCATCGGCCACACGGGTTCCGGCAAGTCTACGCTGATCCAGCATTTGAATGGATTGATCAAGGCCACCGAGGGAGATATCCTGTACAACGGGCGCAGCATTTATTCGGAAGGCTTTTCGATGAAGGAGCTGCGCAGCAAGGTGGGGCTGGTGTTCCAGTATCCGGAGCATCAGCTTTTCGAGACGGATGTCTTCACTGACATCTGTTTCGGGCCGAAAAATCTGGGCTTGGACGAGGAAACCATCTGCGCCAGGGCCAGGGAAGCCCTGGATTTGGTGGGAATGGATTCTTCCTATGATAAGGCCTCTCCCTTTGAACTATCGGGCGGACAGAAACGCCGGGTAGCCATCGCGGGCGTACTGGCGATGAAGCCGGAGGTGCTGATCCTGGATGAGCCTACGGCGGGGCTCGATCCCAGGGGGCGGGATGAGATTCTGGACCAGGTGGCCAGGCTTCATAGGGAGCAGGGAATTACAGTGGTATTGGTATCCCACAGCATGGAGGATGTGGCGAAATACGTGGACCGCATCATTGTGATGAACCATGGAAAGGCTGTCTTTGACGGAATTCCAAAAGAGGTCTTTAAGCATTATAAGGAGCTGGAACAGATCGGGCTGGCAGCCCCGCAGGTTACCTACATTGTCCACAGGCTGCGGGAGCAGGGCTTTCCAATTTCCGATGATATTACCACGGTGGAAGAGGCCAGAGAGGCTATTTTGGAAGGAATCAGGAAGAAAAGATGATCAGAGATATTACCATAGGACAATATTATCAGACCGATTCGGTGCTGCACCGGCTGGATCCCCGGACGAAGCTAATGGGGACCCTGGTATTCATCGTGTCCATGTTTCTGGCGGACAGCTGGATTGGCTATGCGGTATCGGCGGCCTATCTGGCGATGATAATCCGTCTCTCCCATGTGCCGGTGGGCTTTATCGTGCGGGGGCTGAAGGCGGTGATGATCCTGCTTTTGATCAGCGTCAGCTTCAATCTGTTTTTGACGGCGGGGGAGCATGAGATCCTTTCCTTTTGGATCATCCATATCACCTGGGAGGGCGTGCAGCAGGCGGTCTTCATGGCGGTGCGCCTGATCTTTTTGATCATGGGTTCTTCGCTGATGACGCTGACGACGACGCCCAATCAGCTGACCGACGGGCTGGAGACCGGCCTTGGCTGGATGAAGAAAATCCATGTGCCGGTGCATGAGATTTCGATGATGATGTCCATCGCCCTTCGGTTCATCCCGATCCTGGTGGACGAAACCGATAAGATCATGAAGGCGCAGATGGCCAGGGGCGCTGATTTTGAGTCGGGGAACCTGATCGAGAGGGCGAAAGCCCTGGTGCCCATTCTGGTGCCTCTGTTTGTCTCCTCGGTACGCCGCGCCACCGATCTGGCGATGGCGATGGAGGCCCGCTGCTACCATGGCGGGGAAAACCGCACCCGGATGAAGCCCCTGCGCTATGCGGGACGCGACCGGCTGGGCTATCTGGTGATGGCCGTCTATCTGGGCCTGATGATTGCGCTGAGGAGTCTGTTATGACGGCGGCGGCAGGCGGAGTGCCGGCAGACGCAGGCAAGGCGCAGAACGGAAAAAAACGGATCGAGCTTTTGGTGGCTTATGACGGGACGAATTACTGCGGCTGGCAGATGCAGAAAAACGGGATTACCGTGCAGGAGGTTTTGACCCGGGAGCTTTCCCGCCTGCTGAAAGAGGATATTTCCCTGAGCGGGGCCAGCCGGACGGATTCCGGCGTCCATGCCAGGGGAAACCTGGCGGTCTTTGATACCTGCACCCGCATCCCGCCGGAGAAGATCAGCTATGCCCTCAATGAACGCCTGCCGGACGATATTGTGGTGCGCCGGTCGGCCCAGGTGCTGGCGGATTTTCATCCGCTCCGGTGCAAAAGCCGCAAGACCTATGAGTACCGCATCCTGAATCACCGGTTCCGGGACCCGCTGGAGCGGCTTTATTCTACGTTTGTCCATGCTCCGCTGGATGTGGAGGAAATGCAGAGAGGGGCTTCTTATCTGGTGGGCGAGCATGATTTCGCCAGCTTTTGTTCCGCCGGGGCCCAGGTGTCCACCACGGTGCGCACCATCTATGAGGCTTCTGTGTCAAAGAAGGAGGATATCATTACCATCCGGCTGACCGGAAACGGCTTCCTCTATAATATGGTGCGGATCATTGCCGGGACATTGATGCAGATTGGCATGCATGCTTATCCGCCGGAACATATGGCTGAGATAATAGCCGCATCGGACCGCAGCGCGGCCGGACCTACGGCGCCGGCGGAGGGACTGACCCTGATGCAGATAGAGATCGATGCGAATGAGCCGAGATATCCGCAGGAGAAAGAAGACAGAGATTGAAAAAAAGATTAAAACAGACAGCAAGAAAGATATTGAGAAAGATACTGCTTTGGATAAAGAGAAATAGAAATAGAAATGGAAATGGATGGTCAAAAAAGGCGGCCGTAATGCGGACAGCTCTCCTGGGGGCTGCGCTTATTGCGGTCGCCTTTTTTGCCGCCTGGATTTTTTCCGGGACGGAAGAGGACAGGCAGGCGCAGCCGCTGGAGGCCATTTTGGTTTCCGCCCCTTTGGCAGGGCAGGAGGGGACGGAAAACGCGGAGGAAGCGGGGGAGGCTGCGGGGGAGGCCGCTCGTGTTCAGGCTTGGCAGATGTATGTCAGCCTGACGGAGTACGGCAGCCGCCTGGCCTGTGTGGATGAGACGGGGGAAACGGTTCGTTTCCTGGATCAGGGGGATATGGTCTGGATCACCGCTGTGGAGGACGGAAAAGCGCAGCTGTACACCGGAAAGTCCGGGACAAATCTGTATGTGGATGCGGGTCTTTTGGCACAGACCCAGCCGGGCCGCCTGACCCGGCCCATTGTAGAGCCTTCCGTACCGCCGGAAGCGGCGGGGGAGATAGCCATCCGCATCTGGAAGGAAAGGCGGGACCTGGAACTTTTAAACGATGGGGAGGTTATCGCCACCTACTCCATCGGTCTGGGCGGCTGGCCCTGGGATACGAAGATAGCGCAGGGAGACAGCCGCACGCCGGAGGGAAACTACTACGTCTGCGTGCGCAACGCCAACAGCCGTTTCTATCTTTCTCTCGGCCTGTCCTACCCCAATAAGGAGGACGCGGCCAGAGGCTACGAAAACGGGGTGATTACCAGGCGGCAGAAGAACGCCATTGACGCGGCCATCGACGCGGGGGAACAGCCGCCGTGGAACACGGGGCTGGGCGGCGAAATCATGATCCACGGCTGCAGCGAGGACGGCATCGGGGCGGAATTCGACTGGACCGCCGGCTGCATCGCGGTGGACGACGCGGTGATGGATATCCTGTGGCGGTACTGCGGCATCGGGACAGAAGTGCAGATTAATCCGTAGAGGGCGGTTTTTTGCTTCAGCCCTGCAAAAAAACTGCGGCAAACCTCTGAAAATCAGGGGTTTTTCGCTTGACACACCCCGAAGGGTGTACTATAATATATCCGCTGTGACATTTTGGACGGTTGCAAATATTCCTTGCCCCGGTGATGCTGACTGCCGGAAATGTCCTATCTGTTTGGAGATTAGAAATAATATAGGAGGTTCCAACCAATGAAGACATTTGTGGCTAGTGCGTCTGCGGTTGAGAGAAAGTGGTATGTAGTAGACGCTGCAGGATATACATTGGGTCGTCTGTCCTCTGAGATCGCGAAGGTTCTGAGAGGCAAGAATAAGCCGATCTTCACCCCTCATCTGGATACGGGTGATTATGTGATTGTTATTAATGCGGACAAGGTTCATGTAACCGGCAAGAAGCTGGATCAGAAGATTTATTACAAGCATTCCGGCTATGTGGGCGGGATGAGAGAAACCACCCTGCGCGAGATGCTTGCGAAGAAGCCGGAGAAGGTAGTAGAGCTCGCCGTTAAGGGTATGCTCCCCAAGGGACCTTTAGGAAGAAGCATGATGACCAAGCTTCACGTATACGCCGGACCTGAGCATCCTCATGCTGCTCAGAAGCCCGAAGTATTGACATTCTAATCAGGACCGGAAGGAGGAGAAAAGAGAATGGCTACTGCAAAATTCTACGGAACCGGCAGAAGAAAGAAATCTATTGCTAGAGTATATCTGGTGCCCGGCACCGGCAATATTACGATTAATAAAAGAGATATCGACGACTATTTCGGCCTGGAGACCCTGAAGGTCGTAGTCCGTCAGCCCCTGGTTGCCACCGAGACCGCTGACAAGTTCGATGTTCTGGTAAACGTACACGGCGGCGGCTTCACTGGCCAGGCCGGAGCGGTTCGTCATGGCATCGCCCGCGCCCTGCTGCAGGCTGACGCGGAGTACCGTCCCGTACTGAAGAAAGAGGGTTATCTGACCCGCGATCCTCGCATGAAGGAGAGAAAGAAATACGGCCTCAAGGCTGCCCGTCGCGCGCCTCAGTTCTCCAAGAGATAACAGGCCCGACAAACCAATTCAAAAATGCTCAAAAAGCCCGGAACCATGCGGTTTTCCGGGCTTTTTCCTTTCC